>JAUVXM010000148.1 GCA_030603565.1 Candidatus Aminicenantota bacterium | reverse complement strand
ATCGCCATTTTTTTACTCTCCGAGCGAGCCGATCTCACCGCATCTGCTTCGTTACAGGGTATTCGCGGTGAAGGACCACAGCTTCATACCCTGTGCCTTGCATCTGCAGCAACCTCGACTCGTGAATAATCCAGGTTAGTTGCAGCACAGGGACTTACCTGTGTCCATGCCTCACAACTTTTGCAAGTTTGAAAAAAAGTTGAGGGCTCCCCAAATTATCCCACTTGTTTATTAAGAGCAGCGAAGATGTTATAATAGCCTGGATTATTCACGATATGAATAGTTCAGGGTAATTAACTTATCATTAAGGATGCGAAATAAAATAAAAGTTTCTTGCAGGAGAAAAATATGAGGACTATTAAAGATATTGCTGGCAAGTCGTTGCTGACAGAAACACAGTTAAAAAAAATAGAACAGATCATTCTCGGTCATAAAGAATATACCCGGGAAGCTGTCAGGAATGAGATCGACTGGTTCTGTACTAAATTAGGCATGGCACCCTACTACTTTAGAACAACTCCTCTGGAAACAATAGCTGCTCATATAGAAGCTATAAAATCAGCTGAGATCATGGCCAGAGTCAGAAAAGATAAGGATTTAATAATCGACCTGGTAACTGAATCAAAAAATGAGGCCCTTTATCTCGTTGATGATGATCATCACCGTGCAATTGAGGTGGAAAGAAGGATTGAAGAAAAATATCCGAATTTCAGGATACAGTCATACCGGACTTTGGGAAAAGCGTTGGGCCGGGAGCATTTGCGCATGTATGTGGTTAATAAATCTAAAATTAATATTAGCAAGGTTTTTCCTGAAAAGACTGATCTTAAAGAAATTGCCTGCAAGGATTTTTTAAAAAGCACAACCCGGAAAACATATATGAGATATCAAAGCATTATTGAAAAGGCAAAAGGATGGGAAACACCTTTGATTGAAGTGTCCGGGAAGGAGGAGACTGCTGAGCTGCGTATTATGGTCGTGGCCAATCGTGATTCCAGCTATAGTTTTTTCTCTAATATTTCCGATGTTATAAATTCTTATAAGCTTGTTTCTAACCGGAAGTATATTGAACACTTTGCTAATGGGAAAACTATCTATGTCTTTTATCTGGACGATATTGAAAATAAAAGCGTGTTAAAGGACCTGATAGAAGACATCACTCTTGTGTATGTGATTCCTGACAGCCCCTTATCCCGGCTTTTCCGGGCTGGGAAGCTGAATGCCCAGGAAACTGTTTTCGGGGTTTCAGCCTGGAGTTTCGCTCATCAATTCCTTGTTGCTTACAATGAAAAATATTTAAAATTAGCAGATGCTTTCAAAGAATCACCTGAACTATTGGGTATCCTAAGAAATCTAAAAACCAAACTGGCAAAAGATACTTATACTGAATCCAAAGTATGGGAGGCTCTGCTGGATAATTATAACTATCTTAAAAAGCTTTTCAGGCTTTTTGACAGAAAGTTCAATCCTGCTTTAAGAAAGCATGAGATTGACAAAGCAGTCGATGAGTTGGAACAGGACATAAAGCGTCAGATCCCAGCTGAAATTGACCGGAGTATCTTCTCAATGATCATTGTTTTTATCAAGTCAATATATCGGACAAACTTCTATAAAAAGGAGAAGACTTCCATTGCTTTTATGTATGATCCCGGTTTTTTAAACAGGGTTGATTATCCTGAGCTGCCTTTTGGAGTTTTTCATGTTATTGGAATTGAGTTTAGAGGATTTTTTATACGCTTTAGGGATATTGCCCGCGGCGGGATCCGTATTGTACGCTCCAATAATTTTCAGACTTATATCAACAACTCGGATTCTATTTTTGATGAAAACTATAATTTAGCTTTGACTCAGCAGAAAAAAAATAAGGACATCCCAGAGGGTGGTTCCAAAGGTACTATTCTGCTGGGTAGGGAATACCAGGATAAAGATGAGACTTCTTTCAAAAAATATATTATTGGTTTACTTGACCTTCTGGTACTCGAAAAGGATATCCTGGATTACTATAAAAAAGAAGTGCTTTTATTTTTAGGCCCGGATGAGGGAACTGCTCATCTTATGGAATGGGCATCCTTGCGAGCAAAGACGCAGGGATACCCTTACTGGAAAGCTTTTTCCACTGGAAAACCATTAAACAGAGGGGGTATTCCCCATGATCTGTACGGCATGACAACAAATTCCGTTCACCAGTATGTTATCAATATCCTTAGGGAGCTAAAGTTGAAAGAGGAGAATATGACCAAAGTTATGACGGGTGGCCCTGATGGTGATCTTGGCAGTAATGAGATCCTTATTTCCAAGGATAAGATCCTGGCATTAATCGATGGCTCCGGCGTCTTGTATGACCCGCAGGGAATAAACAGAAAAGAACTGGAAAGATTGGCCGGAAAACGAAAAACGGTCGAGCACTTTTCCCAGGATCTCCTCTCGAAAAAAGGATTTCTAGTAAATATAAAAGCTTCAGATATAACACTTCCCGATGGAGAATATGTGGCAAATGGGCTTGAATTCAGGAATTCTTTTCATTTAAATGAGAAATTTAAGGCTGATATTTTTGTGCCTTGCGGGGGGAGGCCGGCTTCGATCTCTATTGATAACTGGAAGGATTTTCTGGATAAAAAGGGGAATCCCCGCTTCAAAATCATCTCCGAAGGGGCTAACCTGTTTATAACTCAGGGGGCCAGGCTTCGTTTAGAAGAAAAAGGAGTATATATATATAAGGATGCTTCAGCCAATAAAGGGGGAGTGACGTCTTCTTCGCTTGAAGTGTTTGCCTGCCTGGCATTATCAGATGATGAGTTTGTTCGACATATGTGTGTAAAAGGGAATAAAGTACCTGCTTTTCGAAAGAAGTATATAGAGAAGATCCTGGATATCATCAGGGAAAATGCTACGCAGGAATTTATGGTCATTGAAAAAGAACAAAAAAAGAAAGGATTTCCCCGGGCAGTTTTAACTGACAGGATCAGTGATAAAATAAATAATGTGACTGATGCGATTTACGCTTCAGGGCTTTTTAAAGATGGCGAGTTATTTAGAAATGGAGTTAAAAACTGCTGCCCAAAGGATTTAATGGAATTAATAGGATTTGAGAATTTGATGCAGAGGATTCCAGAGGTCTATTTAAAGGCTATATTTGCTTCTAGTCTGGCAAGCCGTTATGTCTATTCATTTGGGCTGGATGCTGATGAGATCGATTTTTACAATTACGTAAAAAAATTAGCCTGAACTCGCCTGAAAGGTAAAAAGTGCCAATGATAAAATTAGTTATTGTTTTTTTGAGTACATCATTGGCAATTTTTATGAATTGTTCAGGTTAAGAATTGGAATGGATACTGGTAAATCCCGGAGAAAGCCATCCGGAACAACGCGGGCATGGTTCCTCGAGAGAATCTCGAGGAGAGCGTTGTGAGGACAGGAAGAGATTTCCCCGCTGGGGGAAATCCCTGTCTTTCGCAGGGACTTACCTGTGTCCATGCCTTACAACTTTTATAACTTTGAAAATAAATTGAGGGAACTCCATTTGCTATTTTTTATTTACTATAAGCTTGTGTTTAGCTATAATAGCCTATCGCCTGACCTATTCATAAAAAAATGGCGATTAAAATTAAAAATGAAAACGAGAAAAGATTTAAAATAACTATTCTTGAAAGAATTTTGCATATTACTGAAAATAAATTAATAATA
>JAUVXM010000121.1 GCA_030603565.1 Candidatus Aminicenantota bacterium | reverse complement strand
CTGAAAGAAAACTCCGGTTTCATGATAAATATTTTCTATTATCCTATTATAACCAATGGCTTCATCGTTGATTTCATCTCTTTTATGCTGAGCTCCAATAGAGAACACATGGTCTCCTGCTTGATAATTGACCTGGGAATTCAGAAAAATTAGTGGATTTTCCGTTTTTCCATATGCATTTGGATCTTCGTGGCTGCCATAATAAGTGTTTCTTGTAGAATTCACAAAGGAAAAAGAGAGGACATAATTCATTTTTGCTGAGAAGGACTGTTCCCATTCAGAACTTAGGCCTAACTGGTCTGTTTTTATCCATTCAGTGGTGTTTGTTTCATGAGGGGGTTTGTGGAAAAGATTTCCTCCTCTTCTTTCTTCGAATATCCTAAAAAGGCTTACTTTAACCTTACTATTTATACTAAGAAAATCATTAAAAAAATTAAAACCAAAAGAGGTATTATTTAGATCGCCAAGTTCGGAGAATCCATCTCCATTTAAATCAACGTGCTCTCTTTTTTGGTAGCTGGCATATAAATATCCTTTTGTGTTTAAATCTTTAGAAATCACACTAGATTGGAATCCAATATTAGTAAAAGGTTTCCCTGAAATGACTTCTTGCTGTAATTTTATGTAGCTGTTATTCTCTGTTGGGTCTTTTGTTAAGACATTTATTACTCCAGCAATAGCATTGCCTCCATAAAGAGCTGAGCCGCCTCCTTTAACAATTTCTATCCTATTAATCATTTCTACAGGTAACTGCTCTAGTCCATACACGCCTGTCATAGCGCTGATAATAGGAGAACTATCGATTAAGATTTGAGAATATTTCCCAGGCATCCCGTTAATCCGGCATTGAGTAAAATTGCAATTTTGGCAATCATTTTCAATCCTAATTCCTGTGGTCTCATAAAGAGCATCAGCAAGATTGGCTGGTGCCTTTGATCTAATTTCTCGGTTAGACAGGATTTCAGTTTTAACCGCAGTTTCGTCATATAGCTTATGTGTGCGAGAAGCTGTAACTACTACTTCCTCTTCGATTTTCTTCATCAAAATTATCTGATAGCGTAATTTATCTTCTCTAATATTAAAAGGGTCAGAAAAATAATCCAGGAATCCTTCCGCATAAACTTCAACATGGTATCTGCCTTGGGGAATTTGGGTTATTTCAAAGCTGCCCGATTTATCAGTTTTTACTGATTTAGAAATTTCCGGAATTAAGACAAGGGCCTTTTCTACATAATTCTTTTCCCAATCTATTACTTTTCCTTTAATGGTGAAAACATTGGCTCTTCCATGCCGCCCTCTTTGACGGTTTTGATTCTGTTGGTGAGCATGAATGAACTGAGCAAAAACAATTAATATAAGTATGCAGAAAACATTTAATCTGAAAAATTTTCTTTTCATTATTCCACCTCCTCTGAGAGCAATCTATCCTATTTTCTTGTTGAAGAGTAAAAATAGAATAAATAAAGGTAATAAGCCTAATTTATAATGATTTAGGCCTGAGGAGGGGATCTGACGGAGTATTGGATGGTTTCAGTATATGTATAATTAAAAGGGTGGAATGCTTCCAATATTCCTAAGGCCGAAGGCTTGGGAAGAATAAAGAAATTAATCCGGTTGGTCATAAATGTCGAATTTTGGAAGTTACAAGCAACACAGTTATCGCTGCTGGTGAGGTTTTTTTCGTTATGAAAAAAGTTAATGAATAGGGTAATGATTAAAAAAATAAAAAGAAAAACCAGATTAAAAAGTTTTTTTCTTTTGATATTCACTGATTTTCATAATATCAAAAAGACTGGAGATTGTCAAAAAAGATTATTGCCCTCGTTTTAACCGGGAGGAAAGATAAAAATATGTATGAAAGTCGAAGCCCTATATCAGCAATTAAGGGTGATATTTACTCTTTATATGCTTTATACAGGCCCATTCTATAATATTCTCTCTTTCCCCCGGACTTCCTGTTGACTAGCCTGGATTATTCACAAGTCGAGGTTGCTGCAGATGCGAGGCACAGGGTACGCAGCTGTGGTCCTTCACCGCAAGTGCCCTGTAACGAAGCAGATGCGGTGAGATCGGCTCGCCTGAATGGTAAAAAAATGGCGATTAAAATTAAAAATGAAAACGAGAAAATCGTTAAAATAATCATTCTCGAAAAAATCTTGAATAGCGCTGAAAATAAATTAATAATAAAAACATTGCCATTTTTTTATGAATAGGTCAGGCTATATATGTTTGTTCTGTATATTATTGTAGATAAAGCAGCTCAGATGGAGATAATTTGATGAAATTGAGAGAAAATCGTCATGAACAAAACAAGAAATTCCTATCTCTAAAAAGGGATATATCCCTATTTTCCATTAAAGAAGCATGTGGATTATTCGGTATTTACGGACACAAGGATGCAGCTCAGCTTGCCTATCTTGGGCTTTATTCGCTTCAACATAGAGGCCAAGAAAGTGCCGGAATCGTTACCTCTGATGGTAAAAGGGGAAAAAGCGTGCTAGGTATGGGGCTTACCGGGGATGTGTTCTCAGCCGCTAAGCTCAGCTCCTTATCGGGAAATATCGCGATCGGTCATGTGCGCTACTCGACCACAGGCTCTTCTATAATAAAGAATGCGCAACCGTTTATTACTAAACATGCAGGACATATGTTGTCTGTCGCTCATAATGGGAATCTTATCAACTCGAAACAACTAAAAGACAAATTAGAAGCTCAAGGTGCTATCTTTCAAACCTCGATCGATAGTGAATTAGCGGTACACCTTATTTTTCGGTCGAGCAAAAGAACGATAGAAGATAAAATCGTCGATGCATTAAAGCACTTGCGTGGATCTTATTCATTTCTGTTCATGACCGAGAATGAGATCATCGCTGTACGTGATCCACGTGGATTCAAACCATTGTGTATCGGGAAGTTAGGAAAATCATATGTCGTAGCGTCTGAGACCTGTGCATTTGATATCATTCAAGCGAATTATGTACGCGAAGTTGAACCAGGCGAAATCGTTATTATCAATAGGCACGGGATGCGATCTATAAAACCTTTTCAATCGAAAAAACCATCCTTCTGTATTTTTGAATATATTTATTTTTCACGGCCCGATAGTAGTATCTATGGTAAAAGCGTCTATGTAACGCGCACAAATTTGGGCAGACAATTGGCTATTGAACATCCAGTTGATGCTGATATGGTTACACCTATACCTGATTCAGGGAACTATGCAGCCCTGGGGTATGCCAAAGAATCGGGTATTCCTTTTGAAATGGGGATTATGAGAAATCATTATATTGGCAGAACCTTTATTCAACCGGTTCAGGAAATGCGTGATTTAAGTGTCAAATTAAAACTTAATCCGGTCCGTGATGTGATCAAAGGGAAAAAGATCGTCGTAGTTGAAGATTCTATCGTGAGGGGAACTACCAGTACAACCCGGATAAAAGCATTTCGTGAAGCGGGAGCTAAAGAAATTCATATGCGGGTCAGCTGTCCGCCGATCAAGAATCCCTGCTATTATGGCATAGATTTTCCTACGAAGAAAGAATTAATCGCATCATCACATAGTGTACATAAGATCGCCCAGATGATAGGGGTGGATAGCTTGGGTTATTTGAGTATACCTGGCATGCTAAAAGCAATGTTGTTACCTGAGGATCATTTCTGCACCGCCTGTTTTAGTGGGAGGTACCCCGAAAAGCTAAAGACCGGTTTATCAAAGTATGACCTAGAACAATAGAAACATTGATTATTGTAATCTAAAAAATGATTATATCTATGAAAAACGGCAAGGCCAAATTAATTATCACTGAGATCTTTTTAAGGAGTTTGTATGGCTAAATATATTATTGTCTCCGGTGGAGTAGTCTCATCATTAGGAAAAGGGATCACCGCTGCCTCGTTAGGAAGTATATTAAAGAGTTGTGGATTAAAAGTAACGATTGTTAAAATCGATCCATATCTCAATGTTGATCCAGGGACAATGAGCCCATTCCAGCATGGTGAGGTTTTTGTGACTGATGATGGCGCTGAGACCGATTTGGATCTCGGCCATTATGAACGTTTTATGGACATCAGTGTCACTAAAGATTGTAATTTTACCAGTGGCAGTATCTATGAATCGATTATTAGTAAAGAACGGAGAGGTGAATTTTTAGGGGGAACGGTTCAGGTTATTCCTCATGTAACGAATGAGATAAAGTCACGTATAAAAAAACTTGGTGCTACTCATGATGTAGTTATTGTAGAGATCGGTGGTACAACCGGAGATATCGAAGGGCTTCCCTTTTTAGAAGCAGTGCGTCAGTTAGGGCAAGAATTGCGAGATGAAGATATCTGTTTTATCCATGTTACGTTAGTCCCGTATCTCCGCGCAGCTGAAGAAATGAAAACAAAACCTACCCAACAAAGTGTTGCAAAACTAAGAGAAATCGGTATTCAGCCTAATATTATCGTGTGCCGCACTGAAAGACCGATGAAAAAAGAGTTGAAACGTAAGATAGCGCTTTTTTGCAATGTAAAAGAAGAAGAGGTTATCGAAGAGCAGGATGTTAAGCATAGTATTTACGAGGTCCCCTTGGTTTTGAAAGAGCAAGGTATGGATCGGCTTGTTATGAACCTCTTGCGGCTTAAGAGTAAACGAAGTCATTTAGAAGGATGGAAAGATCTTATTAGGAAGATAAAGAACAGAAAGGAGACGATCAAAATAGCGATCGCGGGGAAATATACGGATCTAAAAGATTCGTATAAGAGTATTTGGGAAGCTTTAGATCATGCCGGAATAGAGAATGCAGTGAATGTGGATATTAAATATGTAAATGTCGAAAATAAGGATTTTAAAGAACAACTTGCGCCAGCTCACGGCATCCTTATCCCTGGAGGTTTTGGTGATAGGGGTATGGAAGGTAAGATAGAGGTCGTAAAATATGCACGCGAGAAAAAAGTGCCTTTTTTAGGATTATGTTTGGGTATGCACTGCGTGGTAATTGAATTTGGGCGCAATATCTGCGGTCTAAAAGGGGCGCATAGTACTGAAATGGATTCTAAGACACCTTATCCGGTTATTGATCTCATGGAAGAGCAGCGAACAATCACTGACAAGGGTGGTACGATGCGCTTAGGTAAGTATCCATGTAAACTGAAAAAAGGATCGTTATCGAATAAAGCATATAAAAAAGAGCTTGTATGGGAGCGCCATCGTCATCGCTATGAATTGAATAACAAATATAGGAAGCAATTGGAAGATAAAGGATTGTCTGTTGCCGGAACGTATCAAAAAAAGAACTTAGTCGAAATAGTTGAACTACAAGATCATCCGTGGTTTGTTGCTGTGCAGTTCCATCCTGAATTCAAATCGCGGCCGAATAAACCACATCCGCTTTTTAATGATTTCATAAAAGCAGCTATAAAGATCGAATAATTGAAGCATGGCAAAAAGTGATGGACTGCCCATAAATTATCAAAGAAAGATTGTTTTATGCCTCCATCCTCCCCAAGCTCAGCCTCAGCTTAACATGGCATTGGGAATATCTCCTCCTTCGGTGATGACATAATGGATCCTTACGGACGGCTTAACATGCCCCCTGAGAAAGACCGGGAAGCGCATCATATTCTGCAAGGATTCCAATGACCGGTTTCCCGGACCCATACGAGGCGACAAAAGCTGTGGGCATATCAGCCACTTTTCTTTTAACTGAAAATCCTTCTGATCTGCTCCTGCGCAGATATTAAAGTGAATAATTCAGGTTAGAAAGAATACTAAAAGCGGATATACATTGTCAATTTTAGATAAAGATCATTGGCAGATATGTCATCCTAATTCACATAGTCAAATCCTGTAGCGATAGATTAAAGAAAATATTATTGATAAGAAACAGAAGATAACAATTCTTCAACTTCTAATGCAGCAAAAGGGCATTCCTTAAGACAGGTCATACATCCATCGCATTTGCCAGGTACCGATTCAGGATACGCCATATCTCTTGTCATTTTTATGGCATCCTCAGTGCATATATCAGCGCATATCCCACACCCTGTGCAGTTTTGAATTAAAAGTTTCCACTCCCAAGTCACGGTTTATTCACCTTTCATTTTTTTTAACTGGCGTATTGCCGATAAAAATCCCCAGATAAATACAAGAATTAGAATTGGGAAACATATGTAAAAAGTAAGCTGTGAGAGTTCCAGGCCGTCCGGGTTTGTATTGGAGCGAAGCTGGGTTTTGAGAAAAGTCCAGAAAGAGCTGGGATGATTTTCAAGATAGGCACTGCTTGGCGCTTCCATTATAAAAGTAAATCCAATTAAATTTAACATATCACAAAAAATGCAACTATTAAATCGTCTTTATAACAAGGAGATAAAATGGCAAGCATAAATCTTACTGAGTTAAAGGAAATTTACAAGCAAGATATAGGGGATAATTATGCATTTTCGCTTTTTCATTGAACTCAAGGTTTCTTGCACTTATTCGGGTCCTGTAAGGTACATTATATTTTTTTGCAAAAATATTTAGACTTTTTAGCTTGCCAGAACGGCCCGACTTAACTTCTATTGGTAAAACACTGCCATCAATCTCTTGAATAAACTCAACCTCAGCAGTATTACTCATCCATGAATAGAGCTCTCCGCTTCCTGCATATATAAATTCTTGCGCAACGAAATTTTCACAAAAAGCGCCTCTAAATGTTGCAAAAAGATCACTTGCTTGATAGAAAATATTTTTCGGGTTTAGGCGGGCCAGGGCTCCTAATATACCAATATCAAAAAGATATAATTTAAATCTGTTTTCTTTTGTAAATGCTTCAAACGGAATCTCTCCTGAATTTGCTATTTTTACCTTGATAAGGAGGCCGGCTCCACACAACCAGTCAATAGGGGATTGAAGAAGGGAAAACCGTCCTCGGTTATAAACATCCTTTGCTTTAAACTTTTTATTCTCTCTTGCAAGCTGTGAAGGGACTGACTCAAATACCGCTACAATATCATTCCCACGTACTCTGCCTGAGTATTTTGAGAAATCACTCATATATGATGTTATCAACTCAGATTGTTTTTTCCTGACTTCGAGGAAAGCCTCTGGTCTTCTCTTCGATGAATCTATATAGGCTTTAACTACTTCCGGCATTCCTCCTACTACATAGTATTCTTTTAGCCGCTTCATAAAATGTTCGTGAATAGATTCTTGGATACTGTCTTGTTTGGAAATCGAGCGGAGTTTTTTAAAACTTTTTTTATCACCCAAAGCAATCAAGAATTCTTCAAAAGACATAGGATAAAGGTTTAGAAAGCTTACTTTTCCGACTGGAAACGGTTCTTTGCTTTGGGTAACGCCAAGTAATGATCCGGCGCACGCAACTGCCAGTTGAGGCATATCTTCATAGAAATATTTAAGGCTGGTTAGAGCTCTTGAGCAATCCTGGATTTCGTCAAAAAAAATAAGATCTTCATCAATGTTTATTCTAGAGTCCAGGTAAAATTCCAGGGCTTCAAGAATTGTGTCCGGAGAAAGGCTGCCCGAAAATATTTTTCCTGCCTTAGGATCTTTTTGAAAATTGATATGGTATACATTCCTGAACTCATTTCTCCCAAATTCAAGAAGCAGATAGGTCTTTCCTGTCTGGCGGGTGCCTCTTAATATAAGTGGTTTCCTAGGGTAAGATTTCTTCCATTTCAAAAGATTGCTGTAAAGAATTCTTTTCATACATTATTAATAACATATAATGCATAAACATGCAATTTTTAGTTGAAAAAAATGTAATTTATTACATTTATTGTTACTTATGACCTCATATTCCCCGGATTTTTCTTAAATAGTGATTTTGAGTATTTTCTAAGTAAAAAACATATTTCGCAAGACATTTTTCGCTCCTGATTCTGGATTTTACTGGATGAATTATCACATTGGAGGAGAAGTATCGCAATAAAAATACCAGGTTCCAAACAATCCTACCAATCCTTTCTCGAGGAGTATTTATTTAAGCCGGTTATCCCAACCAATGAAATTATTTAATTTAACAAGGATTTATTATTAAATAAATTCATTTTTAACGTACTATTAATGAAAAATATTAATA
>JAUVXM010000146.1 GCA_030603565.1 Candidatus Aminicenantota bacterium | reverse complement strand
ATGAGCATAAAAAGCGAGAGTTAGGCATGGCTGCTAATACATTCGCTTTTTTTGATGTCTATGATGACAATGTTTATTATGCTTGGGAAGGCCGGGCAAAAATCATTAAAATAGATATAAACACCAAGAAAAGAGTGGTCTGAAGTGGTCCGGTTGTCAAGATCAGATTTGAGTCTTTTTTAAGGTGTATCTCCTTTTACTACTAATCAAGAACTCTCGATTCTCAAAGATATTGCCCTCTTTCTTCTATTGCCTTGCTGAGTTGAGCTTACGGAGAAGGGGGCGCTAGGCAATTATGCTACATATTCCAGCGGAAAGTGGCTTTCAGAAGGAAGATGTTATCTCCCGGGGCAGCAAATACATCGCCCAAGTCCCGGGAAAAATTAAAATCACCAGGATTGGCATAGTTGCTTCTCTTCTGAGTCCAAACAAAGTAGAGAATAGAACCGGGATGGTATTTACTTCTTAAAATCATAATTTTCCTGTCAATATTAGCCGGGATTCAATTATTAGATCATCTCTTTTCCTGTAAAGAGAAGTTACCGTTTTGCCCTCTGCAAGTAAACAGCAGTTTACAACCTCTTGTTTTAACCTGAAATCAAGTTTAGCCGCTAACAGGGGAAAATAGGCAATCCTCCTTACTGGCCTGTTTCTTGAATCAAGATCCCTGCCATGGGCAGAATCTATTACCAACGTAATTAAAACCTTGTCCAAAAGATACTGCACTGGCGGCATACGGGGGTAACATGGACAATTCACGAGTCGAGGTTGCCACAGATGCAAGGCACAGGGGATGAAGCTGTGGTCCTTCACTGCGAGTACCCTGTAACGAAGTAGATGCGGTAAGATCGGCTCGCCCGGAGGGTAAAAAGTGCCGCTGATAAAATAAGATATTGTTTTTTTTGAATACAGCAGCGGCAATTTTTATGAATAATTCAGGCTAAGAGCTGGCCTGGATACTGGTAAATCCCGTAGAAAGCCATCCGGAACAACGCGGGCATGGTTCCTCGAGAGAATCTCGAGGAGAGTGTTGTGAGGACAGGAAGGGATTTCCCCGCTGGGGGAAATCCCTGTCTTTCGCAGGGACTTACCATTATCCAGGCCCTTCAACTTTAGTAAGTTTAAAAATAAATGGAGGGAAGACCTATTTAATATCTATTGACCATTTTGCCCCAATAATAATATCATAGCAAAAAAGGCTTAAAGGCTGATGCAAAAAGAAAAAAATATTGAGAAAGCTTTAGAAGAATTAAAAAGAATAAGCCTAAGAGATGATTCCCTGCGACTTATTAAGCACATCCCCGCACGAGAAGGAAGTTACCAGCAATATCCGGAGGAGATTCACCCTTCTCTGGTAAAAGCTCTTAAAGAAAAAGGATTTTCCCAGCTTTACAGCCACCAGCATCAAGCCTGGCAATTGATCCATAAAAAGAAAAATATCTTAGTAGTCACCCCAACCGCATCCGGCAAAACTCTCTGCTATAACCTTCCTGTTCTCGATTCCATCTTAAAAAATCCTTCTTCCCGCTCCATCTATCTTTTTCCCACCAAAGCCCTGTCACAGGACCAAAGGTCTGAGCTGGATGAGACGATTAAATTGCTGCCGGATGAGATCCGCATATTCACTTATGACGGTGATACACCTCAAGATGCCAGAAAAGCGATTCGAGCCCGAGGCCATATCATAATTACTAATCCAGACATGCTGCATACGGGAATCCTCCCGCATCATACTAAGTGGATAAAACTTTTTGAAAACCTACAGTATATTGTTATTGATGAGCTGCATAATTACCGCGGTATTTTTGGCAGCCACTTGGCAAACATTCTGCGGCGGCTTAAGCGAATCGCTGCCTTTTACGGCTCTACTCCCCGCTTTATCCTTTGTACAGCAACGATTGCAAACCCGGTAGAAATGGCAGAAAAAACCATTGAAGAACCTGTCGCTTTAATCCAGGACAATGGAGCTCCAAGCGGAGAAAAATATTTTATCTTCTACAATCCCCCTGTAGTTAACAAATTTTTAGGAATCAGACGCTCTTATGTTAAAGAATCACGCCGCGTAGCTGCTGTTTTTTTAAAAAACCAACTTCAGACCATTGTATTCGCGCGGAGCAGATTGATAACCGAAGTGCTGCTAACGTATCTGAAAAACGATTTTGAAAAAACCGTCCAGCAGGAAGGCCTTATCCGGGGATACCGGGGCGGATACCTCCCTTTAAAACGCAGGGAGATCGAAAAGAACCTGCGCCAAGGAAAGATCAGAGGAGTAATCTCAACAAATGCTCTTGAGCTCGGAATTGACATCGGCAGTCTTGATGTTGCTGTGCTTGCCGGATATCCAGGGAGTATTTCCAGCACCTGGCAGCGAGCTGGACGGGCAGGTCGGAAAACCGGAAAATCGACAGCTGTGCTTGTGGCATCCAGTTCACCTCTTGACCAGTTTATTGTCAATCATCCCGATTATTTCTTCTCAGAAAACCCGGAGAAAGCACTTATAAATCCTGACAACCTTTCCATCCTGGTAAGTCATATCGAGTGCGCTGCTTTTGAGCTTCCTTTAGCTGAGGGAGAAAAATTCGGTAACATGGACATCAGAGAGATCCTTGACTTTTTAGAAGATAAAGATATTCTCCATCACTCCCGGGAAAAATGGTACTGGACCTCTGATGCTTATCCTGCCGACACAGTAAATCTTAGAAGTATAAGTTCAGACAACTTTGTAGTTGTGGATACGACTGAAAATCATAAAATAATCGCCAAAGTCGATTTCCCAGCGGCATTAACCGCTCTTCATCCTAAAGCTATCTATATCTGTGAAGGCGTACAATACTATGTGGATGACCTTAATTTTGAACAGAGAAGAGCTTATGTAAAAAGAACAGACGTAGATTATTACACCGATGCCATTGATTATACCAAGATAAAAATCCTGGAAGAATTTGCCAAAAAAAAACTGGATGTTTACAGTATTTCCCACGGTGAAGTCCATGTAGCCACTCAAGTCGTAGGCTTTAAGAAAATAAAATTCCATACTATGGAAAATGCAGGAGCCGGAGATTTGACTCTTCCCCAAAACGAAATGCATACTACTGCCTACTGGCTTACTATTCCCTATGCCATTCTTCAGGACTTACCTTTCTCTTCCGAGCAAAAAATCAACGGCATCTTCGGCCTGGCCTATTGTCTGCATCATGTTTCGCCCTTATTTCTGATGTGTGACCTGCATGACATCGGTGTGTCTGTAGGAGATAATGCCACTGGAAAATCTATTCCTCCCCGGGACATCCGCCTGAAACTATCGGACGAGGAAAGGCGGAACATCTTTTCCGGACCTGAGTTTGAGCCAAATCTTTTTATCTTTGATAACTTTCCCGGTGGGATAGGCCTTAGCCCTTCCCTTTTTGAACTTGAAGGTGAGCTTTTACGCCAATGCCGGAATACAATCAAAGCCTGCCCCTGTCAGGAAGGATGCCCTTCCTGTGTAGGCCCGGCCAAGGAAAGCGGAAAATTTGCCAAGCAGGTAGTCCTGCAGATACTTGCTAATATTTCCAACTCCCCCCCGAATCCAGGGGCAGATCTTAAGAACAGGAACTTCAGAAAAGACAGATAAACCGGTAACACAAGTCACTTCGTACAGCGAAGTGATGAAGGGTAGATTTGTTTTGCCAATTCATTGGTAAAAAAATCAACTTTATAGTCTTATCCGCGTCGCTACGTGTATAGTACTGTTTTTAAAGGTTTTAGTCTTCCTGGTTTATCTGCCTTTCCTGGTTTCCGGCTTCCGCCGGAATGACGATTAGCTCTTATGGCCCTGGTTTTCCTGGTTTTACTGTCTTTCCTGTCTTTCCTGGTTTTATTTACCATTTACCATTTACTATT
>JAUVXM010000110.1 GCA_030603565.1 Candidatus Aminicenantota bacterium | reverse complement strand
TATTCATAAAAAAATGGCGATGTTATTATTATTGTTTTCTTTTCAATGATATGCAAGATTTTTTCAAGAATGATTATTGAAACTTTTTTTTCTTGTTTTTACTTTTAATTTTAATCGCCATTTTTTTACTCTCCGAGCGAGCCGATCTCACCGCATCTGCTTCGTTACAGGGCATTCGCGGTGAAGGACCACAGCTTCATACCCTGTGCCTTGCATCTGCAGCAACCTCAACTCGTGAATAATCCAGGTTAGTAATATCCTACTCTTATGGAAATCTGCGTTATAAGGCCGAGGAAAAAAGGTACATGCAGAAAGCATTGGAGTTGAGCGACAGACTGTCCGATAGAGAGAAATATCTTATTCAAGGGGCTTTTTATCTCAAATCAGAAAAAACATATGATAAAGCCCTGGAAGCATTAAAGAAATTGATAAAACTGTATCCAGATAACATCTCCGGGAACAATTATCTTGGTATTTTATATTCCCGCTTGGGAGAAGGGGATAAAGCAATTGAATATTATGGGGCTGCTATCAAGAATGGAACAGAGGATGTTGTTATTTTCACCAATCAAGCAGGGGTATATTTGGATTTAGGATTATGTGATGAAGCGATTGAAGTTTGTGAAAACTATATTAATAATATAGGAGATAGCGCTCACATCCGCCGCTACCTGGCTTTGCTATACTCTTATCAGGGAAATTATGAACGTGCTCTTTTAGAAGTGGATAAAGCTTTTTCTTTAATAGGTGACTTATGGTTGAATATAAGAAGAAAAGGAGATGTATACTTATTCATGGGAGATTGGGAGAAAGCAGAACAGGAATACAGCAAGCTATTGGACAAAGAAGAAATAATTGCTCAGGGCTTTAACTCAATGAGAATGCAAAGTCTGGATTTACTTCAGGGAAAGTTCAGGGATTACAAAGAAAAGAGTAAGGAAAGTGTAGAGCGTTTGAAAAGCCTTGGTCAGCCCACTTGGGCTATGAGTATGCGTTCCGGATTAGCCTATATTGAACGAAGATTAGGCAATTCTGAAGGCGCGCTTAAAGAGTTGAAAAAAGTTTGGACTATTGCAATCGCAGAGGAGAATTCTGTCTTCCAAAAATACAAAAGATTTACTTTACGGAATATGGGTCTTGTGTATCTTGAGCTGAATTCTATGAGTGAGGCGCAGAAAACAGCAGATAGACTCAAGGAGATGACCGAACAAGCGCCGAATAAGAAACATATCAAGGATTATTACTATTTAATGGGGATGATCGAGCTTAAAAAAAGGAATTATCTTAAAGCTTGTGAATTTATCAAAAAGGGACTCCCTCTTTTAACTGCAGATAGTGAGTTAAATTTAGTATATACCAGCTCCTTAGGATTAGCTTTTTACAGGGCGGGGAATCTGGAGAAGGCGGCAGAAGAGTATGAGCGGCTAACCACTCTAAATGTAGGCAGGTTTGACTATGGTGATATCTATATGAAAAGCTTTTATATGCTCGGCAGAATTTACGAAGATATAAGCTGGAACGGCAAAGCCATAGAAAATTATGAAAAATTCCTTGACCTCTGGAAAGATGCTGACTCTGGCCTTACCGAGCTTAAGGATGCCAAAGAGCGTTTAGCCGCTCTCAAGAGCCAGTAGGCTGTGATTACTGATCACATTGCCCACTTGCTTTATTTATTCCCTATTTAATTTTCTTATACGGGGGACGCTTCTGTTTCTTAGGGGGATTGTTCTTCAACTGCTCAAGAACTACTTGGATTGCTTTTTCAAGCTGGGGATCGTGACCGGCAAGCACTTCGGAAGGGGTTTGCTGGACCTTTATATCAGCAGGAACACCTTCGTTTTCAACTACCCAGCCATCCTCAGTCCAAATAGCGAGATTAGGTGCGGTTATATATCCTCCGTCCATGAGAATCGGAAATCCAAGGGTTCCAACAAGCCCACCCCATGTTCTCGTGCCTATGAGAGTACCCAGTTTGAGTTTTCTGAACATCCAGGGAAGGAGATCTCCTCCCGAACCTGCTGATTCATTGATAAGCATGACCTTGGGGCCTTGTATGGAAGCACTTGGCGTCTTAAGGTCTGCTCCATAGCGCATATTCCAGTTGCAGATAAAGGGCCGCCTCAGAATGTCTATGTAGTAGTCAGCTACTGATCCGCCCCCGTTGAATCGTTCGTCTATGATTATGGCATCCTTGTGCGCTTGGGGATAGAAATATCTCTTAAAATAGGTATGGCCTAAAGTGCTTGTATTGGGCACATAAACATAAGCCACTTTTCCATTGGTTGCTTTATCTACTTTATCAATATTGCTTTCTACCCAGTTTCTGTTCCGTAAAGAATAATCGCTGGAGATAGGAACGACTTTAACATTGCGGGAATCTTTTCCCTCTGGGTCAGGTCCTACTGTTATTTCAGTCAGTTTTCCAGATGTGTTTTCAAAAAACTTAAATAAGTTTTCAGGAGGACGTACAGGGTCTCCATTTACAGCTAAAAGATATTCGCCCTCTTTAACATCAACTCCGGGTTGGGTAAGGGGTGAACGAAGTTCTGGGTTCCAGTTTAAACCGCCAAAGACTTTCTTAAACCTATAGCGGTTATTTTCAACTGTATAATCTGCCCCAAGAAGCCCCACAGGAATACGCTCAGCTTGGGCAAGGGTGTCTCCCCCTCCTGTTCTGTGATGTCCTACTCCTACTTCACTGCACATCCATTGAACGACGCGGTTTAGGTCATTGCGGCAGGATATATGCGGTAAAAAAACAGAATATTTTTCCCGCATTTTATCCCAATCTAATCCATGCATATTAGGGTCATAGAAAAAATCTCTGTTTATCCGCCAGGCTTCCTGAAATATCTGGTTCCATTCTTTTTTGGGGTTTATTTGGACTTGGATCGAATCTGTGTTTAATTTCCCCTCGCCAGGTTTTATACTGTCTGCTATTTTTACGATTCCGAAATTTTCGCCTGAAATGTAAAGCAATTTTTTGTTATCAGCTGATATTTTGTAGCCATTAACATTAGGCATAACTTCAGAGTCTTTGCGTTTTTTAAGGTCGAATTTTTGGAGTTTTGTCTTACGCGAGTAAGGGCCTCTGCTGGTTAAGGGAGCTTCCAGATAAAATATTTGACCCTTGTCGCCTGCTTGGAGGGAATAGTAGTTTCCTTCTGGAACAGGAAGGCTTAAAATGCGTTCATTAAGCCCTTCAAAATCTATCCGGAATTCCTCTCCCTTTTCTTTTTCGTCTTTTTTCTCCTTATTTTCCTCTTTGGCTTTTTCTTTTTCTATTCCTTTTTCTTCATCGCTTTCTTTTGCCAAGGGAGAGGGGACATCTTTCTGAAGAACAGCAAGATATATGGCATTTGTCATACGCATATCAGCATTGGACATTGCAAACCAGTGCTTGACCGGGCCCGCATCAGTAGATGCAAAAAAGTAGAGATATTTGCCGCTTGCATCAAACACAGGTTCTGAGACTTCGCTTAATCCATCTGTAATCGGAAAAGATTTGTCTTGCTCTATAGAATACACATAGACTTTTTGAATATAGGCTTGGGAATTTAAGGTATATGCGATCCATTTTGAATCAGGGGACCAGGCTCCCTGAATTGTTTTAGCGGGTCCGTAAAGATATTCTGAAGCAATTTTATGGGACTTTCCTGCCTCTACGTCAAACCAGTACAAGCTCCAGGAATTATCTGTATAGGTGATTTTTTTGCTGTCAGGTGACCAAAAAAGCCTGTCATAAAATCCAGATCCTTTTACTTGATATTTTTTTACCTCTCCTTTGAGTCCCTGTTCTTTTATATGAAGGGAGTATTCTCCCTTCTCATCTGAAAAATAGGCGATCTTTTTACCGTCAGGAGACCAGACCGGGCTTCTTTCATTTGTCCCCGGTGTTTCTGTAAGATTTTGGTAATCACCTTTTTCTGCCGGGAATGAAACTATTTCTCCCCTGAATTCAAAAAGAGCTCTTGCTCCTGTGGGAGATATATCAGCATTGCGTATATATTTGCTTCCTTTTACATATCTGGGCCTAAGTTCCATAAGGTCAGTCGCTATACCTATGGAAAGGTCATTGACTGTCTTATTGCTTATATCAAAAAAATGAAGGCTGCCTGCTTGTTCAAAAATTATCTTCTCTTTACTTGAAGAAGCATTGAGTATAGGGAAATCCTCGAAATGAGTCAGCTGATTTAGTTTTTTAGTCTCTGTATTAAAGGAGAAAAGATTAAACTCTCCCTTTCTGTCAGAGCGAAAATATATTTTATTATCAATCCACATAGGATCAGTATCATTACACCTTCCTTCAGGTTGAGGGATTTTTTCTATAGAGCTGTCACTCAATGTAATAACCCATATTCTCGAGAAAGTGCCCCCTCTGTATAGTTTCCACTGAAGAAAAACTTCTCCAAAAGGGGTAAAAGCCATCTTTTTACCATCAGGCGAGTATACAGCTTTGTAAGCATAGGGGATTTCTTCTTGGACAGGCATATTTCCTTTTACAGACACTTTAAAAAGTTGGCTCCGCCCCCGAGTAGAAGAAAAACGGGAGGACATAAAAAGTACAGATTTCCCCTCAAGGGTAAATGCCCTGACAGTGTCTGACCCTGGATGCCAGGTCAAACGCTTGGGAATACCGCCTTGGCTTGGGATTAGATAAACATCTCTATTTCCATCATATTCCCCACTGAAAGCGATCCATTTCCCGTCCGGAGAGAAAACAGGGTCTGATTCTATTCCTTTATGAGAAGTAAGACGCCGCAAATTGCTGCCCTGTAAATCCGCAGTCCATAAGTCATTTGCATAGACAAAAGCGATATTATTTTGACTTACGGCCGGGTGAGTTAACATTTTGGTATTATTTGTATTGACTCCTTTAAGGGTGGGAAGAGAAATCACAAGGCAAAATACAAGCAAAATACTAAAACTAAAAAAGATTTTTTTCATTTTTCTCTCCCAATGACATTCATTTATTTTTTAATACGATAAAGATCAGAATAAAGTTCATTTCTTGCTGAACTATTTATATCACGAATAAAATATATTTTAAACACCCCAGCATCCATCCGCGTTAAATTATGTCACTTTTCATTTAAACAGAAGATTTTTAGTAATTTATATTAAATAACAAGTGGAAAGCCATTTTTTGATAAAAGAGCGGTAAAAAGAATCAGGTCAACTTGCCTGGATTATTCACAAGTCGAGGTTGCCGCAGATACGAGGCGCAGTGGATGAAGCTGTGGTATTTCACCGCGAATCCGCTGCAACAAAGAAGATGCGGCAAGATCGGCTCGCCTGGAGGGTAAAAAGTGCCGATGATAAAATAAGTTATTGTTTTTTTGAATACGACATCGGCAATTTTTATGAATGATTCAGGATGATTAAGAAAACCGTGAGCAAGGATGAGCGGGCCTGGTTCTTTTCCTTTAAGGAGAAGAGAGCGAAGACTGTATCCGAGCGGATTTTCCACGCTGGGGAAAATTCGCGTGTTTTCGTATCAACTGACCTGATTCTTGCTTACTGCTTATAAGCTTAGAAAAAATGGAGTGGAACTCCTGCATCATTATTTGACATTATTTAATTCCTTATGATATAGAGAAACAAAAAGGAAATAAAATGTCCGCTGCCCTAATTCTAATTATCGCTGTCAGCTTTTTCGTTTTAGGCTATATTTTTTACGGCCGCTACTTATCCCGCATATTAGGCCTTGATGCTAAAAACAAGACTCCTGCCCATACTATGAGAGACGGCATTGATTATGTGCCTGCTAAGTGGCCTGTTCTCCTGGGACATCATTTTGCCTCCATAGCTGGCGCAGCCCCGATTATAGGCCCTATTACTGCTGCTGTTTTTGGTTGGGTTCCCGTATTTCTTTGGCTCCTTTTTGGCAATGTTTTTATGGGTGCTGTCCATGATTTTACCTCTCTTGTAGCATCTGTGAGGCACAAAGGCCGGTCCATCGGAAAAGTCATAGAAGAGCATATCGGTATTCACGGAAAACTTCTTTTCCTCATTTTTGCCTGGTTTACCCTGGTTCTTGTCGTAGCTGCCTTTGTAATCTTAGTAGCAAAGACTTTTGTATCCACCCCGGAAGTAGGTACTGCTTCCTGTCTTTTTATAGTGCTTGCCGTTTTTTTCGGGTTATCTGTCTACAGGATGAAGACTTCCTTATTAGCAGCAACTATAATAGGGGTTACTCTTTTACTAATATGTATCTGGATAGGCTATAAATTTCCCATTGTATTTCCAGGTACCCCGGCTCAGGGACAGATGATCTGGACCTGGATTATCTTGGGATATATTTTTGTTGCTTCTGTAACCCCGGTGTGGATTCTTCTTCAGCCCAGAGATTATTTAAACTCAAATATATTATATCTAGTTCTCATATTCAGTTTTTTAGGAATCCTAATAGCAAACCCAACTATAAAATTCCCCGCATTTACAGGATTTGTCCATCCGCGTTTAGGCTCAATATTCCCCATATTATTTGTTACTGTAGCATGTGGAGCGATTTCAGGGTTCCACTCCCTTGTAGCATCCGGTACTACTTCCAAACAACTTAACACGGAGTTAGATGCCCGCCCCATAGGCTACGGGGGAATGCTTATAGAGGGATTACTTGCTGTTATAGCTTTGATCACAGCTGTAGTGCTTCTCCCTTCTCAATATCAAACATTTTTCCCTCTTGTAGGAGATGCAAATCCCATAACTTTGTTTGCAAACGGAGTAGGGGGATTTATCTCAAAACTGGGTATTCCTCTTAAAATCGGCATTATTTTTGCTGCCATGGCAATTGCTGAATTTGCTCTTACTTCTCTGGATACAGCAACAAGGTTAGGGCGGTTTATGTTTCAAGAATTTTTTAGGAAAGAAAACCCCTCTCCCATCCGGGTTTTTTTAACTAATAGATTCGTTGCTACATTTTTTACTATCCTGCCTGGGGGGGTATTAGCTCTTTCCGGAAGCTACCAGGCGATATGGCCCATATTCGGTACAGCTAATCAGCTTCTGGCAGCACTTGCTCTGCTTGCAGTAAGTGTTTGGCTGGCTAAAAAACAGATAAAAAATTACTTTGTAAGATATCCCATGTTTATAATGTTTGCCATAACCCTTTCAGCCCTTGTAGTACTTGTTTATAAAAAAATACAGTTAATCATAAATTACTTTTCTAATAAGCCTGTACCGGCAGGCTTAAGTATAACAGGAACCTTTTTTCTACTTTTAATTGCTTTAATGCTTTTTGGGGTAGCAGTCAGCCTTGTGTATCAGGCGGTTAGGAGCCTTAAAAAAATCAAATAAATCTTTCCCGCTTCAGAGACAGCCACAAAAACGAATGTTTCATGGTAAAAAATTGTCCTATCCTGTATATTGACCGATTAAGGAAAAATTGAAAACTTTCGCTAAAATAACCCCATATATAAAACAAAATTTCCGCAAAATACTTTTCGGAATAGTGCTTCTTATTATCGTTGATATTGCCCAACTTATTATTCCCAAAATAATACAGTATGCAATTGATGGTATTGGCACCGAAGGTTTTACAAAAACGAATTTATTTTATGCCGGAGCAGCCATATTTCTGATAGCTTGTCTTATGACATTATTGCGTTTTTTCTGGCGTCTTTTTCTTCTTGGAGTAGCCTGGTCTGTAGATAGGAATTTGCGTCAGGAATATTTTGATCATCTCATCTCGCTTTCTGCTAATTTCTTCAATAAAGTTAAAACAGGCGGTCTTATGGCCTACGCCACCAATGACCTTAATGCGATCCGGATGCTGATTGCCTTCGGCTTTGTTATCGGGGTGGATATTATCCTTATCACAATAGCGTCCCTGGCTTTTATGATTAATATAAATCTAAGGCTTACCCTGATTTCTATCATTTTACTTCCGGCCCTTACGATCATAATTATCATTTTAGGCAAGAAGATCCATCTCCGCTTTAGTAAAGTGCAAAAAACATTTGAAGCGCTTTCCGCAAAAGTCCAGGAGAGTATCTCAGGGATACGGGTTGTAAAAGCTTTTGTGCAGGAAGAAGCGGAACTGGAAAAAATATCAGATCCTGCCTACGATTATGTCAGAGAAAATATCTCGCTTATCCGCATTCAGGGCATATTTCACCCCTCCTTTATGCTTATTATCGGGCTGAGCATGATGATCGTGATGGTATTCGGCGGAGAAGCAGCCATGGTGGGGGAGATTAGTATCGGCGAGTTTATTGCTTTCTTTCAATATCTGGGAATGTTTGTCTGGCCCATGATAGCAGTCGGCTGGGTTGTAAATCTCTACCAGCGGGGAACAGCTTCCTTAAAAAGACTTAATAAAATATTTGAGGAAAAGCCTGAGATTGCAAACGAAGCTTGGGTAGATTATTTCATATCAAAGTTAAATGGCAAAATAGAATTCAAAGATCTCACCTTTCAATATAATGAGAAGGGACCGCTTATTTTTGAAAATGTCTCATTTGATATTGAAGCAGGTAAAACTCTGGCAATAGTTGGGAGAACAGGCTGCGGAAAATCAACTCTAATCGACCTTTTAACCAGAGTTTACAATCCGCCCAAAAACAGCATATTCATTGATAAGCACGAGATCTTTAAAATTCCTCTAAAAACACTTAGGGAAAATATCATTATGGTACCCCAGGATATTTTCTTATTCTCCCAAACTGTAAAAGAAAACATTACCTTAGCAAAACCGGATGCAAGCAGCGAAGAGATAGAAGATGTTACAAAAAGTGCGCAAGTTTATGATGATATAGCTGATTTCCGGGAAGGTTTTGATACGGTTTTAGGAGAACGCGGGGTTACCCTTTCCGGGGGACAGAAACAGCGTATAGCTATTGCCCGGGCTCTTCTTACAGACTCTAAAGTTTTAATCCTTGATGACGCCCTATCTGCTGTTGATACAAAAACAGAAAAGCTTATTCTGGAAAACCTGATAAAACTGAGAAAAGAAAAAACAACTGTTATCATAGCGCATAGAATTTCCTCAGTGCAGCGTGCAGATAAAATTATCGTGATTGATAAGGCCCGCATTGCTGAAGAGGGGACTCACAAACAACTTCTTAAAGTAGGCGGAATATACAAAGATATTTATGAAAAACAGCAGTTGGAAGAGAAAATATCGGCAAGAAAAAACAAGGATTCAGGCAGCTAACCTGGATTATTCACGAGTCGAGGTTGCTGCAGATGCAAGGCACAGGGTATGAAGCTGTGGTCCTTCACCGCGAATGCCCTGTAACGAAGCAGGTGCTGTGAGATCGACTCGCTCGGAGAGTAAAAAAA
>JAUVXM010000147.1 GCA_030603565.1 Candidatus Aminicenantota bacterium | reverse complement strand
TATTCATAAAAAAATGGCGATGTTATTATTATTGTTTTCTTTTCAATGATATGCAAGATTTTTTCAAGAATGATTATTGAAACTTTTTTTTCTTGTTTTTACTTTTAATTTTAATCGCCATTTTTTTACTCTCCGAGCGAGTCGATCTCACAGCACCTGCTTCGTTACAGGGCATTCGCGGTGAAGGATATGAAATTCAGGTGTGGCTTAGCTCGCTTCAGATTTTTAACGCCATTCCTCTTCGTTTTTCTCGGCGCTTGCGTAACTCCCCCCGTCCGTGGGTCGAACATACTCAGCGTCCGACTACGTCGGATTCCCTCAAAAAAACTCATCAGAAGGCTAAATCTTCAATGTCGCTTCAACCACACTAGAATTTCATTATACAGAAACCTTATAACTAACACTTCACGTTTTACGGTTTTTTCTATTTACCATTTACTATTTATAGGTTTTGGCAGAATATCAATATAGCAGTAAGTCAGTATATCAGCATATCTTTTCCTGGTTTCTCTGATGTTTCTGTCTTTTCTGCATCTGCAGCAACCTCGACTCGTGAATAATTCAGGTTAGAAATATTTTCCAGAAATTTATACTTTTTTTTGAGATACGCCTGCTATTATTGATTGTTGTTGTTATTTCAATAAGAGAGAAAGTAGAGAAAAGCCATTTGACTGCATCGCTATCTCCCAGTTCCAGAATTCTTTCAATAATATACTCTCTATTTTTTTCTAAATTTATTTTAGATAAATCAGTTTCCCAAAAATATTGTTGAAGGTGTTCTGCTAAAGCTTTCACTATTTTTATTATAACATACCTTAACTGGAATTATTCAATAAAAATACTATAAATAGAAGATTGCGTTGAGGTGTTTACTTGAGGTGCTTTTTATACTACGCTTAAACTGACCATTACCGGTTCCTCTGCTTCTTCATAAATAATTTTTTGTTTTTTCTGGAGAATAAATTTCTGATAGAGGCGGATTCCTATAATCAATAATAAAATGACAGCTAAAAAGAAGATAAAATTTTCCGGTTTAGTTAATAAGATTTTCTCCAGCCAGGTCATGAAATAAATATAGCCTAAGAACAGAAAGATATACAAAAGCCAGAATAGATGGATTTTCTCCTGGCCGGGCAGATAAGAGCAGGTAAAAGGGATTTTATTGTTTTTTATAAAAAGAACTTCCATTAAAAGTGCAGAAATCGCAAGTCCAAAAAAACAGTGTAAAAGTGCTGTTATCCCGCTCCAGAGAAAAGCATAAAATATGAAGAGAAGAACAAACAAGGGTACCAGCGTCAGAAAAAAGACGCCTTTTCTCAATCCGGAAAAATAATGGTGTTTTTTTTTCACTTCAGTTAATTGAAAGATCCAGTTTGCCTCAAGGGATATGGGAACTTTTACTATGCCTTTTACTCCGATAAGAAGAAAAAAAGACAGGATCAAAGGAATCGCCAACAGGGTAGTATTTAAGCTAGTCTCAGTTCGTAAATTTTGTACCTGGGGGGCTAGAATGACCAGCATCATTCCCACTGCAACTGCGATAAAGGAGGCCAGGCGCATCTTGTGAAACATACTTCTCCTTATAGTGCTGCTGAAAAAATAAAAAACCGCACGCTGGACCGGATTTCTTAAAAATATTTTATCAAAGGTAGTAGAAAAAAATTCCTTTACCTTAATAAAGTGGGGTTTTCTCCCCCGTGCTGTACTCATTTTCTTGAGGTAACGTCTGTATCCCAGGCCGGCTGAAAGATAAAATGCGGCAATAGATGCTAAAAGGGAGAATACAGCCAGATAGGATAATCCCTGGAAAAAGGGGTCTTCATTTCCTATCAGAGTTTCATATAAGCCGGTAAACCACATGGGAGGAAACAGATATAGATAGTTTGAGTTACTGGCTTTTAATTCAAGAAAAGAGCTGAAACTTGGGGCAGCATATAAAGAATCAGTAAGAAATGATATTAAAAGAACAAAAAATGTCGTCAATAATACAGCCCTCAGATAGATGGAAATGCGGCTGAAGATCTTATGCCCCAGAATATTCATAAGGATAGCGACCAGGAGTAAAGAAATAAAGAACATAAAAAACACAGCGGCAAAAGAGCTGATAAGATGGGCCAGCATGAACCATAATCCGTAAAGCAGGCTTGAAGATATCCATTCTGGCAAATAAAAAAAGAAAACAAACACTGCTACTGCATTCATGGCCAGGGCAAACATCCCGACAAACAGGAAAAGGCTTGCGAATTTGGCGGCAAAGAGGGTCCGTACTTTAACCGGTAGAGGCATAAGATTTGTGTAATCCCGGGAGTCGGGAAAAATGACCTCCCATTCCAGAACAGCAATAAAGCCCATAAGAACCATAAAAAAAGTGAGGACATAACTTTTTTCAACCCAGGAGGTGCCCATATCCTCCATTAAAGAATATTTAAATAGAACTGTATTAGCCAAATGTCCGCTGAGGATGGCAAATAGAGCAAGTACCCCGATGACCCTTTCCCGCATCTGGTCTTCAAAAGCAATAGCATCATTCTGAAAAAGACGGAGAAAAAAATGCCGGGTCAGAACCAGGAACTGTTTAAAGCCGCCATTTGAAAATGTTAGGATTTTATCAAATCTATCCATAATTCTTTCAGGATTTAATTTTTATAGCATCCGCGATTCCCCGGGCTGTTGCTTTGGTATCTTCTTTAACAACAAGCTGGCTGAAAATCTCTTCAAGTGAGGGAAGTTTCATTAAGCTTCTTAAGTTATCTATTGAATCATCGGCAAGTATCCTGCCTTTGTGAATAATGATTACTCTGGAACAGATTTTTTCCACAACCTCCAGGATGTGGGAAGAATATATGATAAGTTTGCCTTTATCAGCCAGCATCGCCAATGTATCTTTGATGATGAGTGATGTAGTCACATCCAAGCCTGAAAGAGGTTCATCCAGCAGCAGGATATCAGGGTCGTGAAGCAGGGCAGAGGTAATTAAGACTTTCTGGATCATGCCTTTGGAAAAAGACGATATTGCCATATCCATCTCCATGGACAGATCAAAAAGCTCGAGCAGCTTTCTAATCTTAGGTTTTAAGGTTTTTTCAGGGATCAGGCGCAGCCGGCCAACCATTAATAAATATTCATAGGCGCTTAAATGGGGGTAGATCTCTGATTGTTCGGGAACATATCCAAGTCTTTTTTTATAAGCATAAAGGTCGTTCTTTATTTTTTTCCCCTGGAAATATATCTTTCCTCCGGTAGGCTCCAGCAGGCCAGCCAGCATTTTGATAGTCGTGGTTTTTCCGGCCCCGTTCGGACCCAGATAGCCTACGATCTCAGAAGGTTTTACTGTAAAGCTGACTTTATCGACAGCAGGGAAGACAGTATATTTTTTAGTGACTTCTTTTAACTCAAGCATAACCTGGACTATTCATAATAAAATGGCGATGTTTTTATTATTAATTTCTTTTCATTGATAAGCAAGATTTTTTCGAGAATGATTATTTTAGCGATTTTCTTGTTTTTATTTTTAATTTTAATCGCCATTTTTTTACCCTCCGGGCGAGCCGATCTTACCGCATCTGCCTCGTTACAGGGTATTCGCAGTGAAGGACCACAGCTTCATACCCTGTGCCTCGCATCTGCGGCAACCTCGACTCGTGAATAATCTAGGTACGCCTGGACTATTCATCATAAGAAATGTCGATATGTTTTATAGTTCTTTTTAAGCCAACATTTTACAGTGATTGCTGCTGATAGACAATTAATTATTTCGTTCACAATGTAATCTCTTTTTATAATCGACATTTCTTA
>JAUVXM010000089.1 GCA_030603565.1 Candidatus Aminicenantota bacterium | reverse complement strand
GAAACCGTAAGCATGGGTTTTTCTTTGGATTTTCTCTTATTGATTTGGGTTTCAATAGCATGCTTCAGTTCTGCGATTGAATGTATTTTTATATTTTTTTTCATTCTACTTATTTTTTCTGTATTTTTTTAGAATTGAATGGACTGTTTTAATAGTTGTTTGGGAATAATAATTCCCATCTACTTCCACTACTGGACCAATCGCGCAGCATCCAAGACAGGCAACAGTTTCCAGGGTAAATTGTTTATCTGCTGTAGTGCTTCCTGCCGTTATATTTAATTTTCTTTCAAATTCATTCAAGATTTTAGGCCCTCCTTTTACATGGCAAGCTGTCCCTAAGCAAGCTGTGATAATATGTTTGCCCCTTGGTGTAAGGCTAAAGGAACTGTAAAAAGTTGCGACTCCAATAACATCTATAAGAGGAATATCCAGAATTTTTGAAACATTTATCAAGGCCTTTTTGGGGAGATAGTTATATTCTTCTTGGATGTCTTGTAATATTGATAGGAGGGCTTTTTTTCGGTTGGAATATTTCGATATGAATGATTTTACTTTTTGGCTTTCAACATTCACAGATATTCCTCCCAAAAGTTTGATTTATTAATTTAGACAGGTTCACGTGTGGACTCTTTATTTTAAGTTTGAAGTAAAATTGTAAAGATGAATTATTATTTCTCCTCTTTTACTATTGAGGATTTCCTTAGTATTAAAATCTTGCTATTAAAAATTAAAAATAAATTATTATGAAACTGATTTATAACAAAAAAAAAAATCACTTGTCAAGGAAATTTAAAGATTTTGGGGTCCGCTCCAGATGAAAGACTATGATCTCTTTTAGGATTCTATGCGCGGATTGAATCTGTTCGAAAGTAAAAGGAAAGGTTTTTCCCTGGGGAGGCGGGTTTTTTTTAACCCAGCTAAGCAACTCCTGCATATCCGGGGAGAGCTTGATTTTTTTATTTGGCGTACAATCAAGACAATAGAGGCCATCTTTTTTAGGAGAGAGCCAGCATTCTGACTTAAGCTCCCGCCGGCATTTTTTGCAGTATTTGAAATCAGGGAGAAGGCCGTTAATTTTAAGAAACCAGATTTCAAAATAGGCGGTCAATTGTTCCCGCTTCCCTCCGACCTTAAATTTCTGCAATATTAACAATAACAGGCGAAAGAGAATGTCATCATCGGTTCTTGAAGGGAAAGAGCTTTCAATGAGTTCGGAAAAATAAGAGAGAGTAAAAGATATGTGGATATCATGATGGACTTCAAAAAATGATTCGATAAGGTCGCAATTGCTAATAGTAACCAGCTCCTTGCCCTCCTTTTCGTAATAAAAGACCTTTACGTAGCTGAGCGGTTCCAGGCTGCTACCGAAACGGTTCCCGAATTTGCGTGCGCCTTTGGCCACCCCTTTGTTCAGGCCGATATGGCGTCCGATGAATACTACAAGTTTGTCCTGGTCACCAATATTAAAAGTTCGCAGGATGATGGATTCGGATTGTTTTTGGGGCATTGAAATTTATTTATTATTCAGGCTAGGTAAGATGGTTTAAAAAGATTGTTCCCAAGCCGAGAAAAGTGAGTAGTCCGATGGAATCGGTACACATTGTCAGAAGGTTGACTGAACCAAGAGCCGGGTCCAGTTTGATCATTTTTAGAAACAGGGGGATCAGAGTGCCGAACAGGGCGGCGGTAAAAAGATTGATTATTACAGCTAATCCCAGGACTAATCCCAGGTAAGGATTGCCACTCAAAAGAAAGGATATTCCACCGGTAATTAATCCTATAGCAAGTCCATTACCGATACCGACCAATAATTCCTTTCCTAAGGCTTTTCTGGCTGATATCCATTCTGTTTGGCCAATGGCGATCTCACGTACAATAATGGCGATCGTTTGGTTTCCGGCAATACCTCCCAGAGCAGCTACCAGTGGCATGAATACAACCAAGGTAATAGCCTGTTGTAAAGTGCCGGTAAAATGGCTAACGACAAAGGGGGCGAGGGATGCGGTTAATAGGCTTAGCAGAAGAAAAGGCAGTCGCTTCTTGATTGATTTGAACGGGCTGTCCTGGATACTGTCAGTTGTATCCAAGGATACCATTTTATACATATCTTCAGTTGCTTCTTTGTCAATAATATCTATAATGTCGTCAACTGTAACAACTCCGACAAGTATATTCTCTGAATCGACAACTGGGATAGCTACCAGGTTATAATCTGCGACGTGCCTGGCAACATCTTCTTGGTCAGTATTAGTGTGAACGCTTATTACTTCCTTTGTCATGATGTTTTTTAGAGGCGTATTCGGAGGGGAAAAAAGGAACTGTCTTAAAGACACCACTCCTTTGAGATGTAATTGATCATCAACAACATAAACATAAAAAGCGGATTCTACATCCCCCTCTAGCTGCATGGCTGTGATGGCGTCGGATACATTTGTGTTTTCGTTAAGCGCATAGAAATCCGGGGACATAATCCTACCTGCGGTCTCCTCTTCATGATCAAGGAGTCCCATGACATCTTCGGTAGGTTTTTCTTCCATAGATACCAGGACGGCTTCTTTAATGTTTTCTGGAAGTAATTCCAGGATGGGAGCAACATCATCAGGCGGAGTTATCTGAAGCAAGCCTGATATTTTTTCTATTTGAAGCTTCTCCAGGATTGCAACTGAATCTTCCGGCTTCAGTTCAGCCAGGACTTCAGCTGCCTTTTCTATATCTTCATCATAAAGAGTGTTAAACAGGGTGATTTTTTTATTGATGATGAGGTGGCCCATCAAGGATGATATTTCTGACGGATGCAAATTTTTAATCAGGTTCCACAGCCTGGTCAGCGAGCCAATATTGATGAATTTCTGGGCAGATTTGATAATTAGGCGTAAAGCTTCAACTTTCATTTTTATTTCCTATTTCGCCCCTTACAATATCATAAAATGATATGTGAGTAAATTGCTGCTATGAATAGTTCAGGTTAGCTGGAAAACTGTATTCCAAGCCTTTTGATGTTGGCTTCTAAGGTAGTTTGTTCAATTTCAAGCTCTTGGGCGGTACGAGGAAGATCCCAATCATTGTGGATTAAAGCTTTATGAATAAACTCTTTATCAAATTGTACTCTAGCCTTTTTTAAGGGGAAGTTTTTATTAAATCCTGGTATGAACTGGATCTCTCTTGGTTCTACCAGGAGGAAGAGGTGAGATGCTTTAATCTCATCCTCCTTGATCATTATAACGAATCTTTCAATTACATTAATGAGTTCACTTACATTCCCAGGCCAGGAATAATTAATAAAAGCCTTCATCGCTTCTTTGCTCATAGATTTTTGTTTTTTGCCGGTTTCTTTGGAAAAGTATTCTAGATAATAGTCAATCAATAGGGGAATATCTTCTTTTCTTTCCCGAAGCGGAGGGATAAACATGGGAATGACATTAAGTTTAAAGAATAGGTCCTTCCGGAATTTTTTTTGGGTAACTAACTCCCGGATATTTTTATCCGTTGATGCGATTACCCTGATATCAACTGCAATAGATTGGGTTGAACCTAAAGGTTCAAATTTTCCGGTTTCCAGGACCCGGACAAGATTTTCCTGGGTTTTAAGGCTCATCTCTCCGATTTCATCAAGAAAAAGGGTCCCTTTATCAGCTATCAGCATTTTCCCTTGTTTATCTTTTCTTGCATTTGGAAAGGCATCTTTCTCATATCCAAAAAGTTCACTTTCAATCAGGTCATCCGGAATAGCTGCAGAATTGATTTGGATGAAATGTTTGTTTTTTCTTGGACTTTGCTGGTGGATTAGGCGGGCGATATGTTCTTTTCCAGTTCCGTTTTCCCCGGTGATAAGTACCCTGCCCTTTGAAGGCGCAGTTGTCTGAATTTGCTGTTTAAGGTTTTTAATGGCTGGACTTTTTCCTATTAGTTGCAAATGAGATCTGATTCTGCCCCGCAATTGTATGTTTTCTTCTTCAAGCGCTTTTTGTCTTAAAGCATTCTTGGCTGCTAATACAACTTTTTCAAGGGAGAGGGGTTTTTCTAAGAAATTGAATGCGCCTAACTTTGTGGCCTGGACAGCTGATTCAACTGATCCGTGTCCAGTGATCATTACTACCTGGGTATCTTCTTTGAAGGATTTTATTTTTTTCAGGACTTCTATGCCGTTGATTTCTGGAAGCCATATATCCAGGAAGATGAGGTTGAAGTTCTCATTTTTGATTATTTCTAATCCCTTTTCCCCTGAGTCTACGGTTTTTACTTCATATCCTTCATCTTCAAGAATCCCTTTTAGAGAGGATCTGATACCTGATTCATCGTCAATAACCAGAATTTTGTCTTTTATCATATCGGCACTTGAATTATAAATTTTGTTCCTAGAGGCCGATTGTCTTTAATATGGATTGTCCCATTATGATCGTTAATGATCTGGCTGACGATAGCTAAGCCTAGCCCGGTTCCTTTCTTTTTCGTAGAAAAATCAGGCAGAAATAGTTTTGCTTTATCTTCCTCTGGGATACCGGGGCCTGTGTCGGAAACCTCAATTTTTATCTCACGTCTGGTTATATTAAATGAAGTTTGAATTTTTATTTCTCCCTGTTTATTCATGGCATCGATTGCATTGTCTATTAGATTAATGAAGAGTCTCCTCATCTGTTCCGGGTCTACTTTAACCGGAGATGGGACATCTTCATCGAACGAAGTGATGAATTTTATTTCTGTAAAAATTCCCCTAAATGGAGTAATAGCCTCTTGTATGGTCTTATGAAAGTCAGTGGGTTGGCGTTGGATTTTGGGCATGCGGGCGAAGTTTGAAAACTCATCTATAAGGGACTTGATAATTCTTACTTCTTGAATAATTGTATTAGCGCCTTCTTCTAGGGCATTATCTGATAGATTTTTGTCTTTTTTAATTCTTTTTATGATTCTTTCTGCAGAAAGTTGGATGGGAGTAAGAGGATTTTTTATTTCATGTGCGACACGCTGTGCCATTTCTCTCCATGCAGCGATTTTTTGGGCTGTAATAAGCTGGGTAAGGTTATCAAGCACTATTATCATCCCGGAAAACTCTTTGTCTTCTTTTTTTAAGGGTGATAATGTAAGAGCAAGCGTTACGTTTTGGTTTTCGAGATTGATTTTTATTTCTTTATCAGATACCCGGTGTTCATTTTGGATCCCATTGCGGATGTAGTGGACGATTTGTGAATATTTTGGTTGATTAAGGACCTCCTGGAAATTTTTTCCGACCAGATCGTTTTTCGGCAGTCCCAGCATACTCCGGGCTGAAGGATTAATAGTTGTGATTTTATTCTCTGCATCTAATGTGATCACACCGGTTGTAATATTATCCAGGATTGTTTCAATATATTGCCTTCTTCCTTCTAATTCAGATGTCTTCTGGGCAATATTATGCCTGCTTGTTTTTAAATCGGATATCATCTGATTGAAAGATTCAATAAAAGTGCCGATTTCATCTGAGGCAGTGTCCTCTACTTTGACATCCAGGTTACCCTTTGAGACTTCTTTAGTCGCTTTAGCAAGTTTTTCAATTGGAACCGTAATTCCTTCGGCCAGATGAAATCCTATCCATGACGCGGCAAAGACTATTAATAAGGTTACAAAGATCAGCATCATCAAATAAAGTGTTTTGACCGGATCTTTATTGATTTTTCCTTGGTGGTATTTTTGGACATAAGCTGTGATATTGTTGATTTTTTGAGCATAATTTTGAGGTAGAAATTTTCCGGCTACGACCAGTAAATTTCCAATATCAGGGATATTAAAGGAGACTCCCCGGCGGATCATCTCTCCACTGCCCATATCTTCAATGGTGCTGAATTTTTCTCCCAGATGAGCTCTTTTAACGATATTTATATTCAAGTTCTTGTAATGCTGAAGGGGTAGGTCAGGGTTCATAAAAGAAAATAATTCAACATCATCCAGAAAGATGATTATTTCGTCGACTTTATATTCCTTTAACTTATCACTGACAAACTTCATAAGGGGTCTGCGATTTTTTGGGTCATAAAGTTTCTGACTTTGTATCCTCTGGCTTAGCTGTTGAGCATAATGTAAAGTGATCTCTTCGCTACTTTGGTAAAACCCTTCTGACAGGCTGTTTGTATCGGCCAGGATTTTTTCTATAGGGGTTTGAAACCATTGTTCAATATTCCTGTTGATAAGGTCAGAGGCAAACATAAAAAGCAGTAAAGTAGGGATTAGAGAGAGAGTAATAAAAAATAGCAGCAGCTTGGTTTTAAAATGAGCTCCTGGGACTTTTTGTTTTCTCTCAAGATATAGTTTGGCTAAGTTGCGGCCTAAAACAAAAAACAGGATAAGAGCAAGAAGAAGGACTATGATCTGAAGTGAGAGTAAGAGGATGTTTGTTGCTGAAGTAGGAGAGAATTGCTGGGCTTCCCGAATCAGGAACTCGATCGAGAGAAAGAGAACGATAAGGATAAAAATAATTGTCCCGATTACACGTGGTCCTTTCCGTTTAGTGTTTTCCATTTTTTTATTTTTTCAAGTAATATTATTTTAAAAATTTCTCAAAATTGTCAAGGTTGATGCGAATGTAATTGATGTTTTCCCCTGACTTGCCGAAAGGTTTGCCCTGTCTGTTATTAATATAATATGTTAAACCGCCGGCATTGCGCAGGTTAATAAGTAAATTATCAGATGCCATGAGTTCAGCTTGTTGGCCGGATGACATAAGCTCATCTAATTTTATTTTCCCGTCAGCATAGACTTGAATCCAGGTCTCCTGATGAAAAATAAGCTTAAGGTGTAGTTCTTTCATCACTCTTTCTCTCGGTTCAGGAATAGGAGGCGGCATTTCTTCCGGCATGAGTGTGATAGCCGGTTGAGGGAGTGAAGTTAGATCTAATGAGCTGCCTTTCTTTTTTTGTAGTAAAAAAAATAGAGAGATTAATATGACCAGAATAAATATTACAAAAATTGAAAAACTAATAAGTTTTCGCTTTTTTTTTAAAGCTTCTGGCATAGACTCTTTTTTTGATACTTTGACTTTGTTCTTTATCTCCTGGGGTTGTATTGTTTCATAATATTGATTTAAAACTGTTTCTTCTTCCAACCCAAGATATTTTGCATATGTTCGGATTATGCCTATTGTAAAAAATTTTCCCGGGAGAATGCTCAGCCTGTTGTCTTCCAAAGCCCTGAGAAATCTTAAGTTGATTTTTGAAAAATCCGCAATTTCTTTCAGAGATATTCCCCTTAATTCACGCTCCCTTTTAAGATCTTGTCCAAATGTTGTCATTTTTCCTGCTAACCTGAACTATTCATAAAAAATGTCGATATGGATGATACATCTTTTCAAATCAACATTTTACCCTGATTCCTAAGACATAACAATTGACCATTTTGTTTTTGTTGTAATTTATATTTGTAATCGACATTTTTTATGAATAATCCAGTCAAAATGAATTTTAAGTTATGAGCCTTGCCTTGTCAACGCTATACTGCACCGGGAGTTCCCCTGACCTGATTCTTGCTTAAGGCTCAGATGATTATAAAAAATCGGGGGAATTCCAGTCTTTCTATTTACTATTTGCCATTTTCTAAGTAACATACATATCAACAATTTTTTTTGAATAGTCCAAGGAAATATGATTTATACTACTAATAAAGCAATCGTCAGGATCCCCGGAGAGAATTTTGGCCAGGGAATAACCACTTCTGATCTGGGAAAACCGAATTACCACCTGGCTCTCGAACAACATCACACTTACTGTGAGAGTTTGAAAGAATGCGGATTGGAGCTTATTGTTTTGGAGCCTGACTTAGACTTCCCTGATTCTACTTTTGTAGAGGATACTGCTATTGTTACTGAAAGGTGTGCGATCATAACCAGACCAGGGGATAAAAGGCGGCGGGGAGAAGAAGAAAGGATAAAAAAAGAACTTTCCGGACACCGGAAGATCGAAGCTATTTACGAACCGGGAACTGTGGATGGAGGAGACATTCTTAGAGTAAAAGAGCATTTCTATATCGGTCTGTCCGCCAGGACCAATTCAGAAGGGGTGAACCAGCTCGGGGATATATTAAGAAAATATGCTTATTCTTCTTCAATGGTGCAGATTGATAAGATGCTGCATCTTAAATCCGGAGTTAATTTTCTTGACCAGAATAATCTGGTCATATGGGAAGAATTAAAGCATTTACCAGCATTTAAAGGATTTAACATAATTTCAGTTATTTCAGGGGAAAAATATGCTGCTAATTGTTTGCTGATCAATAACCGGGTTTTACTACCTGCAGGATTTCCTGATATTAAGGAAAAATTGGAAGCCAGGAAATACCAAGTGCTTGAGCTGGATGTATCGGAGTTTGAAAAAATGGATGGAGGATTGACCTGTTTATCTATCAGGTTCTAACCTGAACTATTCATAAAAAATGTCGATTAGTATTGGTTGTCAGTTTATATTTTTGGGTTTTAAAAACCGGGCAAGTGAGGACAGGCTCCCTATAAATCCAATTACAGCTCCTCCTATAATCACTCCCCCACATTGAGAAAAGGACAAATACCGGAAACTGATAAGTTCGCTGAAAACTCCCAGTGATGACCCTAAGTAAATTGGTAATAGTCTGATTAGGAGAAAAAGCATAAATAAAGAAAGCACTCCGCCTATCAAACCCAGTATTGTCCCTTCAGCCAGGAAAGGGATCCTGATGAACATATTGGTCCCTCCAGATAATTGAAGGATTTCTATTTCATCTTTCCGGGAAAAGACATTTAGTTTAATAACATTGGATATGATGAGAAAGGATGCCAAAATAAGGATCCCTCCCAGAAAAAATCCGATAGCTTTAGCCAGCCTACTGAATGATTTTATTCTTTCAACCCAATCCTGGTTATACTGGACATCTTCTACTCCGGAAGTATTTTGCATCATATCTATAAATCCGGAGACTTTATTTGAGGTAACCCTGTTTTCTTTTAGGGTGGCTTCAAAAGACGGAGGAAAAGGATTAATATCCAAGTTTTTGACGATCGCTATTAAATCCGGGAACTTCTCTTGAAATATTTCCCTGGCTTTTTCTGTGCTGATATATTTTGTCTTTAAAACCAGATCGGATTGTATCAGTTGTTCTTCTATTGCCTTAATATCGTCTTCAGGTATGTCTTTCTCAAGAAAAAAAACAACCGCCATGTTACTGGATATCTGCCGGGCTGTGTATTGAAGGTTATTGGATAAAGATAAAAAAACTCCTATTATTAGGAAAGAAAAACAAATAATCGTGATCGAAAATATATTTCTAACCCTATACTGCCACAGATTATTTAGAGCTTCCTTTGAAAAATACTTTATTTTTTGAAAAATTAGAGTGATTCCTTTCTTAATAATTTCCCTTTATATAGAAAAAGGATTTTTTGGCCGAAGTTTCTAATAAGCTCCCTGTCATGAGTACAGATAATAACTGTAGTCCCTTGACGGTTGATCTCTTTAAATAGGCTCATTATTTCAAAGGCCAGCTCTGTATCAAGGTTTCCAGTTGGTTCATCAGCAAGAATTATATCGGGGTTATTTACTACAGCCCGGGCGATCGCTACCCTCTGCTGCTCTCCATAAGAGAGATGAGATGGGTATTCCCACATTTTGTTGTGTAGATTTACCATTCTGAGGGCATTAAAAACCCTTCTGCGAACTTTTTTTCGGGGAGTTCCCAGGACATTTAAAACGATTGCGACATTGTCAAATACTTTTTTATGAAAAAGCAGACGAAAATCCTGGAATACTATTCCCATTTTTCTCCGTAATAGATATATTTTGTGGTTGGGAATTTTAAGTATGTTTCTATTATCGATAATTATTTGTCCTTGGGTTGGAAAACTTTCCCGGAATATGATCTTAAGCAGTGTGGTCTTTCCTGAACCGCTAGGGCCGGTTACGAAACAAAAATCTCCTTTCTCGATTTTTAAGGTAATATCAGATAAAGCCCAGTGTGGCCTTTGGTATTGTTTCCAGATGTGATACAGTTCGATCATTATCCTGAGCTATTCATAAGAAATGTCGATATTTATGATACATCTTTTTATTTCAATATTCTACATTAATTGATACGTAAATCCTATTTACCATTTCGTTCACAATGAAATTTCTATTAATAATCGACATTTCTTACCTTCCGGCGAGCAGATCTTACCGCATCTACTTCGTTACAGGGTATTCGCGGTGAAGGACCACAGCTTCATACCCTGTGCCTCGTATCTACGGCAACCTCGACTCGTGAATAACTCAGGCTAGCCTAAACTATTCAAAAAAAATTGGCTATGTATATAATATAAAGTAAAATGCAAAATGTAAATTGTTTCATTGCTTCATTGTTAAGAAATACTGCAGTATAGTGACATACTGCAAAAAGCGAAAATAGTGATATGAATAATTTAGGTTAAATAAATAGATACATAAACCAGCCGAAAAGCAGTCCCCCCCCAATCATTATCAGGAAGAGAGAAACAGCATATTTTAGGCGTGCTTTTTTGTTTTCCCTTCTAATCAGAGCTAGGACGATACATACAAGGGCAGCATATATGACCATTGATATTAAATGGCTCTTCAGTATCATTGTTTTTTCCCCATGGCAATATCAAAGGAATCCAGGGCTGTTAAGTAGTTCAACAAGCCGGCGCCGGAAATATATGCAGTGCCGAATTCAAAAGAAGTGCTTTTTAAATCGCCAAGGCCAAATGGAATAAGTTTTGACAAGAAATAAAAAGCCCCGTATCCTAGATCGGAAAAAAAACCCAGAATAGTCAAGGGATTTTCTGTTTGAAAAGAATAGACCTTACCTCCCATATAAAGACCGAGAACTGCCATGGCTGAGATACATAAAAAAAATGTTAATCCTCTCCAATACTTTTTAGTATAAATATGGCCCAGTCCCGGAATGAACCATCCCAGAACAAGAGTTGTTATCGCTTTAGCTTTCATTTCAGAAAAAAATAGTAATAGAATTAGCGGATTAAAGCAAGAAAAAAAACTTTTGAAATACTGAATCGGTTCAAATCCAATAAATAGATTCTCAAAAAGCACAATAAAGCCATGAATCTATAGCTATGGTTAGAGCTCACTTAACCCGGTTTTTTATGAACAGGTCAGGTTAGATAAAATATTGTTATAAAGCAACCTTTTTTCTCCGTGTTGCGTATAGATATAAGTAGCACAGAGAAAGATACAAATTGAAAAATGAAAAAGCGAGGAACAGTATGATTAAAACAGTATTCAGAGCCTTTGTTATTTCCTTATTATTAGTATCAACAGCCGCCCTTTTTGCGGAAGAAATCCCAGCCGTCCCTAAAACAGATAACCCTCCTGTTATTGATGGAAAACTAGACGATGCGGCCTGGAAGGCAGCCTTAGAATTTAATAATTTTAAAACCATAAAGCCTGATTATGGCAAGGAACCCGCACAAAAGTCTGTAGGCTATATTACTTTTGATGAAGAAAACATTTATTTTGCCGTCCGCTGCTTTGACAGTAAGCCTGATAAGATCAAAGCTGCAGTAAGTGCCAGGGATGCGATGTTTCAGGACGACTATGTGATGTTTGTCCTAGATCCTTTCAACACCATGCAGGAAGGATTTGGTTTTTTCATGAATCCTCTGGGAATTCAGGGAGACGGCATGGTGACCAGCGAAGGAAATTTGGATCCCAGTTATGACATGATCTGGGACAGCAAAGGCCAGATCGATAAGCAGGGATATTCCGTTGAATGCCGTATCCCTTTAAAGAGCATCCGTTTTCCCAAAGGAGACACCATCACAATGCGAATGGGTATTTTCCGGCAGGTCGTCCGCAACTCGGAAATGTCCAGCTCTCCGCCCATGTTTGCCGGAAAAGGAAGTTTGATCAAACAGGCGCGGTCCATTTCGCTTAAAGGTTTGAAATATAAACGTGTTATTGAACTTCTTCCAGCTGTGACCCACAGAACCCGACAGTCCCATCAGGCGGGTGAGATGCAGACGGATGACAATCAAACCGACATCAGCTTGACAGGAAAGATTGGATTGACATCCGATCTAACCCTGGATGCTGCCATTAACCCGGACTTCTCTCAGGTAGAAGCGGATGCGGGCCAGATCGATGTCAACCTGCGTTATGCGCTTTTTTACCCGGAAAAGCGACCTTTTTTCCTTGAGGGTAACGAGCTCTTCCGGTTCGGAGGAAATGTGGAGGAAGGCCCTCTTGCCATGATGGTCCACACGCGGAGAATCATTGATCCGGTTTTTGGTTTCAAACTAACCGGAAAGGTCGGCCGTAAAAATACATTGGCAGCCATTTATGCCCAGGATAATCTGCCGGATGATTCAGTAGACGAGCATCCGGATTTTTCCATTGTGCGCTTCAAGCATGCCATGAAAGAGGATTCATATATCGGTGGTTTTTACACTTCCAAGGAATACGGCAAGGGATACAACCGGATTGTAGGTGCAGACGGGCTCTATAGGATATCCCCGGTATCCACCGCTTCTTTCCATCTCTTCGGGTCCTTTACTCGAAGGAATGGAAACAATGTGCAGAATAACGGCCACGCCCTCGGCCTGAATTACAATTACGGCACCAGAACATTTGTTCTGGATCTTGGTTATCAGGATATCTCAAAGCATTTTCTGGTTGATACCGGTTTTATCAAACGCACGGGATTGAGGCGCCTTTCCGCTTTTGCCATGTACCGCTTGTACCCCAAATCCAAATTCTTCCAGCGGATTGAGCCTTTCTATTGGAGCTTCCATCTCTATGATACTCAGGATAAGATGATGCAGACCTTTAACTTATTTACGCTCCGTACCTGGCTGCCCGGGAATTCCCAGTTTAGGGTGGATGCCATTTTGTCCAATGAGGTTTTTGCGGGCCAGCGGTTCAATACCGGCGGTGTCGGGATTCAGGGCCTAACCCAGTTCACAAAACAACTGTTTTTCACTATCTTTTTCAGGCATACAGGTTCCATCTATTATGATCCCTCTGCGCCTTTCCAAGGATATGGGAGCCGAGCGGGGAGCTCTCTTGTCTACCAGCCCATGGAAAAACTGAAGTTCAGCCTCAGCCTGAGTTATTCGGATTTTTACCGCGATTCCAACAGGGAAAAGCAGTATGATTACACCATCATTCGAAGCCGCAACACCTTTCAGGTCAACAAATACCTTTTTGTGCGCGCTATTGCGGAATATAATACCTTCCAGGACCGGCTGACTATGGACGGGCTGATCTCCTTTACCTACATTCCCGGAACCGTTGTTTATGTCGGGTATGGTTCGGCGTTCGAGAAAATGGAGTGGACCGGCCAGTATTATCTGGAAAGCGACCGCTTTTTACAGACCAAGCGTGGCTTTTTCTTCAAGGTCAGCTATCTCTGGCGATTTTAGCCTGACCTATTCATAAAAAAATGGCGATGTTATTATTATTATTTTCTTTTCAATGATATGCAAGATTTTTTCAAGAATGATTATTGAAACTTTTTTCTTGTTTTTATTTTTAATTTTAATCGCCATTTTTTTACTC
>JAUVXM010000035.1 GCA_030603565.1 Candidatus Aminicenantota bacterium | reverse complement strand
TTTTCGAGGGAATCCGACGTAGTCGGACGTTGAGCATGTTTGACCCACGGACGGGGGGAGTTGCGCAGACGCCGAGAAAAACGAAGAGGAATGGCGTTAAAAATCTGAAGCGAGCACAGGCCACACCTGAATTTCATCTTTTATGAATAGGTCAGGCTAAACATGACTTCAAATAATAAATTGCAAAAAACTAAACCCCTTATCCTGCTCACCAATGATGATGGTTTTTATGCAGAAGGCATAAATATTTTATTCAATAAGCTCCAACCGCTGGGACAGATTTATATCGTAGCCCCGGACAGGGAAAGAAGCGCCACCTCTCTGGCGCTTACCCTCCACAACCCCTTACGAGTAAAAAACATCAGGGAAAACATCTTTTCAGTAGACGGAACCCCGGCAGACTGTATATACCTGGCCGTACAGCATCTACTTCCCCGTAAGCCTGATATGATAATTTCAGGGATCAATCCCGGCCCTAACCTGGGCCAGCAGGACATTTCCTATTCCGGAACTGTGGCAGGTGCTGTACAAGGAACTTTTCTGCAGATCCCCTCATTTGCTGTTTCCTCCCTTCCGGACGGACAAGGGAAACATCAATTTAGCTTCTCCGCCTCAATAGTATTTTCCACAGCAAAACTTCTATTAAACAACCCGCTTCCTCCGGGAATCACCCTGAATATTAACATACCGTCACCCCCGATTAAAGGCATAAAAATTGCAAAATTGGGACAAAAAAGATACAACCCTGAAATAGAAATAAAAAAAGACCCAAGACACAGAGACTATTACTGGATCGGAACTGGGACGCCAAAAGCAATCGGTGACAAAGAAAGTGATGTTATGATTATAAAAGAAGGATATATCTCAGTAACACCCCTCCACCGTGATTTAACTGATTACCACGCTCTCTCTCTTGTTGAGTTAAAAAATATTTTTTTAAATATAACCAATGAAATATCTAAGAAAACTATATGATTGGGTACTCCACTGGGCCGAAACTCCCTATGGCCCGCTTGCTCTTTTTATCCTTGCTTTTGCGGAAAGCTCTTTTTTCCCGATCCCCCCGGATGCCTTATTAATAGCATTGTGCCTGGGGGCTGTAAAAAAATCATGGCGGTTTGCTTTATATACCTCGATCGCATCCATTATCGGCGGAAGTTTCGGCTATCTGATCGGATTTGGCCTGTGGGACAGTGTCAGCCCATTTTTCTTTAACTATATTCCCGGTTTTTCCCAAAGCGGTTTTCAGAATGTACTGATGCATTATCAGGAATCGGGCTTCTGGTATGTATTTCTGGCAGGTTTTACTCCTATCCCTTATAAGATTTTTACGATCGCTTCGGGTGTATTCAAGCTTAATTTTGTACTTTTTCTTATCGCCTCCACCATCAGCCGCTCATTACGCTTTTTTGCAGTAGCCGCATTATTCAAAAAATTCGGACCCGGTATAAAAACCTTTATCGATAAATACTTTAACCTAATGGCTATTTTGTTTTTTATCCTCATTTTCGGCGGCTTCCTTTTGGTGAAATATCTGCTCTAACCTGTATTATTCACGAGTCGAGGTTGCCGCATATGTGAGGCACAATGGATGCAGCTGTGGACTCCACCGCAATTCCATTGTAACGAAGTAGATGCGGAAAGATCGGCTCGCCTGAAAGGTAAAAAATGTCGATTAAGATATAGATTACATCGAAAACGAAATAATTAGTTGTTCATCTGTAGAAATCAGTGTAAAATACTGATTTAAAAAGAACTACCCTTCATATCGACATTTTTTATGAATAATCCAGGCTAAAAAGGAACGATGTTGCTTTCCAAAAAAATCCATAAAATCGAACTTGCTCTAGATGCCCTTTCCTTACACGAATATGAATGCCGTTTGTGCCCCAGAGAATGCGGCGTAAACCGGAAAAAAGGCGAAACCGGATACTGTGGCACAGGATACCAGGCTTCAGTCTCTCATGCTCTGCTCCATTTTGGAGAAGAACCGGTAATAAGCGGAAAAGGCAAAGCCAAACATGGCTCGGGAACGGTTTTCTTCACTGGATGCAGCCTGAAATGCAAATTCTGCCAGAATTATCAGCTCAGCTGGCTCAATAAGGGAAATATGGTTTCGGATGAAGAACTGGCGAGTATGTTTCTCGATCTCCAGAGCCAGGGAGCATTAAACCTAAATCTCGTAACTCCTTCTCACGTGCTGCTGCCGGTACTTAAAGCACTTAAAATCGCTTATTCGCAGGGTTTGAACCTTCCTCTAGTTTATAACAGCAGTGCTTATGAAAAATCTTCTGTAATCAAATATCTTAGAGGCGTTGTAGATATATATCTCCCTGACTTAAAATATTTTTCATCTCCTATTGCAAAGAATTTATCAAATGCTCCTGATTATTTCAAACATGCCAGTCAGGTAGTCTTGGAAATGTGCTCTCAGCAGCCTGTTCTTTATATAGGGAAGGAAAACACAGCAGAAAAAGGATTGATCTTAAGACATCTGGTCCTTCCCGGCCAGGTTGAAGATTCCCTAAAAATATTAAACTGGGTAGCAGAGAAGCTGCCAGCTTCCATAGGCTTAAGTCTGATGAGCCAGTACTCTCCCTGTTTCAAAACTCCTGACGAATTCAACCGTACATTAACCCCGAAAGAGTATTGCAGAGTGCTTGACTATTCAAAAAACATCGGTCTTGAATACCTATTTTCCCAACCTGAGCCTTTCTATCCGGATGAAAACCTGCTGCCCGATTTTTTAAATAAAAAACCTTTTAATTTTAAATAACACACAAGGGGGACTCATGAATAATGCAGGATAGTTCAATCCTTTTTTAAAACAGATTCCAGATCTTTTAATTTCGCTTTGATCTTCCGGATGTTGACCGGACCCATACGAAAAAGGTGTTTCTGGGCTTCACTCAACTTTTCAAGCTCAGGATCGACCATAACATAACTCGTCAATTTTTCCTCAAGGGCTATATCTTCTTCTATTACAGGAACTTTCATAAGCTCATCCATTGCCTGAAAGAGAGTTACATTAAAATCCTTATCCGGATATCCAAGGTCCTGATAAGCCTCCTGTAAGGCCGGCTTTAACTGCCGATAAAGTCTGATGCAACCTTCAGAATCCAAAGATGAGAAAACATTAGCCACCGGCGAATAACGTTTAAATCCGGCAGGGTCCAGATAATAAACTCCCTCTTTTTTTAGGGGAAAAAACTTCCCTGGATTGAAAAAATCAATATTTTTCCGGGGACTTTGACCGTTTGCAATATTATCCACTGCTGCAACAAATTTCCTGATAATATCCTTTGTCAACAGCCATTCTGCCAGCTCAGTCCGCGAGGACAAGTCTGCAGCTAATTTTCTCATCAGTTTATCGCTTTCATCCAGTTCGACCTCTATAACTTTAATCGGTTTTATCAGTTCTTCTTCTGGTTCTTCAGATTCAACCGGAATGACTGTTTCCTCTACTACTTCCGGGACTTTAGGCATTTCCTCGCCTTTTTCACGAATAAATAAATAGTATACTGCAATAACAACCGCTATTAGAATAAAAAAACCTATTACAGCAGATAAAACTTTTTTATTTTCTTCCATATTTTCCTCCTCCTGAACTATTCATAAAAAATGTCGATGTATATGAAATTCAGGTGTAGCTTGTGCTCGCTTCAGCCACACCAGAATTTCATTAAATGTAAGACTTTTAACTAACATTTCACGATTTTACCATTTACCATTTTCCGATTTTTCCGTATCTGCGGCAACCTCGACTTTTGAATAATTCAGGTTATATGAATATTTCATTGTGCTTATCCAGGATCATTTTATCTTTCTAATGTGGATATCTCCGTTCATTGCCGTCAATGAAATGGAAGCCCCTTTTTCCCCGATCTGCGCAGAAATACGACCCTCACTTGGTTCCTTCTTAAAACCAAACTCATTAAAAATCTCTCCATTGGGAAAATACCCCTCTATTTGAGCATTTACTTCAGTTTGAAGATAAAGAATAATATCTCCCTCTTTGACATTTAAATTGATTTTGTCTTGTTCACGGAGGTCATACAAACTAGCTCCAATAACACCTTCAACAAGAGATGCATTTAAAGAACCGGAAAAATTATCAACATTAATTTCTCCAGAACGTAATTCAACCGTAACATCCCCGTATAAATCAAAGATAGACACAATTCCATCCCTGGCAAGAATATCCTTTAGATTTATAGAATGCGGAACACTGACAAAGTAATCAACTATACAATCAGCTCCTTCTCTATCCAGGGCTTGAGTTTTTATAATGACATTATTTTCGAAACTGTCAAAATTTATTTTGGGTGTTTGCCGATCCCAATGCATCAGCTGTATCCAAGGCCTATCCGGCCGGGGAATAATTCTGTCTGCATATACCTCTACTTCTTCGTTTTCCCAACCCGATATCTCAATATTCCCATCAAAATTGCTTAATGAAAAATTGCCCCCGGGGGGAAAATCAACAGATTTTTGAAAAGCATCCCTTGAAGAAAACCTCTCCTGCCCAGAATAATCGACTATTCCCACAATACAAGCATTCAAAAAAATCAAAAAACAGAATATTAATAAAATATAAATAATACTTTTTTTCATACTAGCCTCCCATTTTTACTATACCATATTATACTCTAATGACAATAATTTTCCATAGCAATTTACAATGGGATCCTTATTTAATACTTGAATAATATCAAGATATTTGCCATATTAATCTTTTATCTACAAACTGGAGGTATTCTGTGGGCGGTTTATTTGGAATCGTTTCAAAAAAAGACTGTATTTCTGACTTATTTTACGGAACTGACTATCATTCCCACCTGGGAACAAAACGCGGCGGTCTGGCAGTCAAATCACAAGAAGGATTCACCAGATTCATCCGCAACATCGAAAATTCTCAGTTCAGATCAAAATTCGAAGACGACATCAAAAAAATGTTTGGTAACAAAGGTATCGGCATCATTAGCGATTATGAGGACCAACCACTTCTTATCAGGTCGCACCTTGGGGATTACGCTATTGTCACAGTAGGTGTCATCAACAATGCAAACAAAATAGCCAAGAAGATTTTCGGCAATCAATACACTCATTTTTCTGAGATGAGCGGAGGTGAAATAAATCCAACTGAACTTACAGCAACCCTAATCAACCAGGAAGCTTCCTTTGAAGACGGTATCCGAAACGCCCAAGAATCTATTGAAGGCTCATGTTCCCTGCTTGTTCTAACCGATAAAGGTATTTATGCTGCCCGGGACAGGCTGGGGAGAACCCCGGTTGTTCTCGGAGAAAAAGAAGATAGCTTCGCAGCTAGCTCAGAGAGCTGCGCCTTCCCTAACCTGGATTTTGAATTGACAAAATATATCGGACCGGGTGAGATCATATTTATTTCTGAAGATGGAGTAGAACAAAAATATCCGCCCGGAAAAAATCTGCAGATATGTGCATTTTTATGGGTATATTACGGTTACCCTGCTTCAAGCTACGAAAACATCAATGTAGAGAAAGTAAGATACAAGTGCGGGGCATTTCTGGCAAAAAATGACCACCTCCGGATAGATCTTGTGGCGGGAATACCCGATTCCGGGACAGCCCACGGGCTGGGATATGCAAGTGAAGCAGGAATTCCTTTTCAGAGACCTTTTGTAAAATATACTCCTACTTGGCCGCGCAGCTTTATGCCGCAAAATCAAAAGATAAGAGATACTGTTGCAAAAATGAAGCTTATCCCCATCCGGGAGCTTATGGAAAATAAAAAATTACTATTCTGTGAAGATTCTATTGTTAGAGGAACCCAGTTGCAAGATGCCATTCAAAGGCTTTTTGATGCAGGTGCCTTGGAAGTCCACATGCGGCCGGCCTGCCCGCCTTTAACTTATGGCTGTAAATTTTTAAACTTCTCCAGATCCAGATCGGAATTAGATCTAGCAGCCAGAAGAGCAATTAAGGAACTGGAAGGAGAAGATGATTATAACCTTGAAGATTATTCAAATGCCGATTCAGAAAAATACAATGCCATGATAAATAAAATCAGGCAAAGATTGAAACTCACCTCTTTAAAATATCAGAAGCTTGAAGACCTTATAACTGCCATCGGCCTGCCAAAAGATAAATTATGTACTTATTGCTGGGATGGAGTTGAATAATCAACGGGGCAGATCTTTTATTGCCATATCTTGCTTATACCGCTTATAACTGTTACCCCCTCCAGCCTTTGCAAAGTACATAGCCAAGTCAGCGGCTTTTATCAAATTTTCATAATTAGTCTCATCTTCAGGATAAATAGATATTCCAATACTGGCAGTAATATGATGCTTTATATCTTCAATTTTAAACGGTTTCCTGACCATACTAAGAACATTCTCAGTAATTTTTTCCGCATCTTCTGCCATGGTAATATCGCCTAGAATAAACATATATTCATCCCCGCCCATCCGGGCAAGTGTATCTATTTCACGGCGTACAATTGAACTCAGCCGCCCCGCAACCGCTTTTAACAATTTATCTCCAAGCCCATGACCAAGTGAATCATTAATCTCTTTGAAGTTATCCAGATCAATATATAAAAGAGCAAATTTGGTTTTTTTCCGGCGCGCCATAGCAAGCTGATTAGCTAAACGCTCATATACATACTGCCGATTCAGCAGGCCGGTAAGAGCGTCATGAGTAGCAGCACGAGTCAACTGTTCCTCAGACAGCCTGCGCGGAGTTATATCACGGGATACCACACAAAACACCTTTTTTCCTTGGTATTCAATAATATTAACACTGACCTCAACTTCAACTGATGAACCATCTTTTTTGCGATATTTACTTTCACCTATAAAATATAAGTGTTCTTTAAGTGTACGTAAAATTTCCCTATAAATATCTTTTTTTCCCGGGTTGATTATTAAATTATCAATACTTAAGCCGGATAATTCTTCAGAAGTATATCCAACTAAACGCTGCATCGCTTTATTAGCCTCCAAGATAACCTGCGATTCAATATCTGCCAGGAAAATACATCCTATACTCTGCTGCATTACTGCCCGGTAGCGTTCCTCACTTTCCTTTAAAGCTTCTTCAATATACTTGCGAGAGGTAATATTTCTTATATCGCAGACATAACCAAAATAATCTCTAGCCGGTGATTTAAAGGGTGAGATTTTAGCATTAAACCACTGTTTTTTATCCTTGAGCACCATAAAGTAATCAAAATCCTGGGTTTTCCCATAGGCATCAACCGCATTTAAAGCTCTTTGAAATATATAAGCTATATCCTCCGGAAAGACATCCTTGATATGCTTCCCTAAAAATTCCTTTGGCGATACAAAGAGGTCTTCTCTGCTGGATTCCTGATAAAATCGGTTAAATGTGCCATCCAGGCCGATAATAAAGACCAGATCATCCATGGACCTCAATAATGAGTGAAGATTTTCTTCATTCTTCTCAAAAGATTTTACTTTCAGCTTCATCTCAATTACTGCAGTCTCAAACTCGGATAGCTTATGACGTAATTCAGAGAGATCTTGCAATAACTGCTCCTTTGTTTTTTCTTTATCTTTCATCTTCAAAACATCCCCTTTAGTACTCTAATGATCAAACTGTTTACATTAGTATTTATATTGGCATTTATCTGAATATTTCAGGTGAATATATTATCAGAAAGAAATATTAATTCAATCCTTTTCTGCATTGGCAAGCCGCTCACCAATAGGAGGATGAGAATAATACAATATTTTCATCCACCATTCAGGATAGGCATTGGCTAAATTCCGGTCGGCAAGTCCCGCCATAGCAGTTAAAAAAGATTTTTTTTCTTTGATAATATTTAAGGCATAATCATCTGCTTGTTTCTCGAAACACCTGGATATTGCATTGCTTAGCGGAGCAAATAAAAACATGTATACAGCCCCCATAAAAATTGCAAGAATTGGGAAAAGAGTCAGATTAACCCGGGTCGAGGTTAAAAATTGAGGAAAAACCGCCCCCATTATCTGATTTATAATAAAAAAAACGATCAACTGCTGCATGGTCCCTATCAATATATTCTTCCAGATATGACGGTATTTATAGTGCCCGACCTCATGGGCGATTATAGATTCGATCTCTGGCACCGTCATATTGTCTAAAAGGTTATCACCAAGTACTACTCTCCTCGTCTTTCCAAGTCCTGCCAGAAAAGCATTTTCTTTTTTAGTCTGTTTGCTCATATCCTCTTTAAAAAACCCACTGCTCTTTAATCCCCCTCTGGCAAGGATTTTTTCCAGAGCTGAGACCAATTCTTTATTTTTAATGGGAGAATATTTATTAAATATCGGAAGTATTACTACCGGAATTAAAGTTGCAAAGATCACGCTTACAAATGCCATAGCTACTCCAGTGATCAACCACCAGTATTTCGGAAAAATCGCCATTATCCAAAACAGAAGGGCCAAAACAATAATCATCAGTAACAAACTTACCAGGAAAGATTTGGCCTTTTCCCAACTCCAAGTCTTGCGAGTGTAGTTAGAAAACTTCCACTTGTGTTCATGAACATAACTTATGTAATAATCTAACGGCAAACCCAATACAATCAAAATTGATAGGAAAATTACGAAATAAAAAAGAAAAGTCCATATTATAGATTGCCCAGGAAATCTCTGGGCAAGCCAGTAACTCATACCGCTGAAATAAAATCCTAATAATATGAATAGTGATAGCCCAAGGCTTACCAGGCCGAGTATCCGATTTTCCTTCTCATACTGTTTTGCCTTCTTCTGTTTTTCTTTATCTAATAAGGGATGAATTTCTTTCATAATATATTCATAAGAAATGTCGATCTGTAAGATTATTTTTTCACTTAATATTTTACACTGATTTCAAAAGTGCTTCAATTGATCACTTCGTTTTCGATGTAATTTATATTTTGATCGACATTTCTTACCTTTCAGGCGAGCCGATCTAACTGCATCTACTTTGTTGCAGCGGATTCGCAGTGAAGGACCACAGCTTCATCCACTGCGCCTCGTATCTGCGGCAACCTCGACTCGTGAATAATTCAGAACCCTATTTCAGAATCAGAAGGCTAAATCTTCAATGTCGCTTCAGATTTTAACGCTATATTGTTTTTCTTTTTTTGACTTTCTGCTTTGAATTACAGTATTATTCAGCCTGAAAATGGACATATTACATCTATTACTCCTCTTTGGCGTAGGAGCTGTAGCCGGCTTTATAAATGTTAATGCAGGCGGTGGTTCCAGTTTGACGCTTCCTACCCTTATTTTTTTGGGGCTTGACGCTGCTGTAGCTAACGGGACAAACCGGATAGGGCTCATCCTTCAGAATATTTTTGCAGTAACCTCATTCCGAAAAAACAAGATATTCAAATTTAAGACAAGTATTTTCTTAGCTGTATTTACCCTGCCTGGAGCAATAATTGGGGCAATATTCGCAACCCAGGTCAGCAACACCTTATTCCAGCGAATTCTGGGAGGAGTATTGATCTTGGTTGTTATCTCAATGTTTTTTTCCCGTTCATATAAAAAAGATGTTCTTGAAAGCTCACGCAGCTGGTTTATATATCCAACTCTTTTTGTTATCGGTTTTTATGGCGGGTTTCTCCAGGTCGGAGTAGGATTTCTACTTATGGCAGCGCTTTATCACCTCTTAAGGGTCAATCTTGTTTTCGTCAATATGCATAAAGTATTTATAATCCTCATATACAGTATCCCTGCCCTGGCTGTTTTTTCTTTGACTGGAAACGTCAACTGGCAATTTGGGCTGGTACTGGCTGCAGGAAATGCTCTGGGAGGCTGGTGGGGTGCACATGCCGCTGTTAAAGGTGGAGAGAAATTAATCCGTATCATTCTGGCGGCTGCCATTACAATTATGGCAGGGAAACTATTCGGACTCTATTGAACCTGAGTTATTCATAATAAATGTCGATATGGATGAAATTCAGGTGTGGCTTGTGCTCGCTTCAGCCACATCAAAATTTCATTAGATTAAAGACTTTTAATTAATATATCATGCTTATTTCTTTCTATTCTATGCCTTTTTTCTTCGCGTAGCGAAGTTTGGAAGGGTTGTTTCCTTTTGCCGAGCCATCGGCATAAGGAAACAACAATACTTTATTTTTCCGTGTCAATCCGTGTCTAATATTGTTCTTCTGCTGTTTTCTATCCAATTATCTCTGCCAGCTGATGCAATCCGCTCAAAACATTTTTCCCTAGGTTGATCCTTAATACATGCCGATTCCGCTGTTTTAGGGCAAGAAAATCACCTATAGACTGTGCTCTTATCAGAGAACCAAAAGTATAATCCTCACCGGGAACAGATAGGTCCCTCTCAGGCTCATCTACCAGTTGGAGAAATAAACCAGTTTTCGGTCCCCCTTTGTGTAATTGACCGGCAGAATGCAAAAAGCGGGGACCAAATCCTAGCGTAGTCGCAAGAAGCGTTTTCTCTAATAATTTTTTGCGGATTTTTTCAATTCCATAATAAACCTTTCCATAAGGAGCAAGATATGCCTGAATAGCAATATAAGCGGCCGGCTGTGCCCTATTAAGCCAGTTATCCAGGGCGGACCCTAAAGATCCTGGATATCCGATCTCATATTCCTTATGTACTTCTCCATTTTTTTCGGCTGAACTTTTTTTCTTAGACATAAATTTGCCTGTAAGAGCTTTGGTAAGCTGTACATCAGGTTGGTTAAATGGGTTAACCCTCAAGACAGAACCAGCTGCAGCCACTGCAATCTCCCAACGAATAATTTCCCTTCCTATTTCATACTTACTGCTTACATTGATAGAGATCACAGGATGGCTTGCTTCTCTGAGTTTATTTTCAAAGCTTTTGGTATGTTCAATTTCAATATCATCATATAAAAAAACAAATAAACGCTCCGGCCTATAATTTTTAACCGGTAATTTAATTTCATTTATGATTGGGATAATACCTTTTCCACTTTTTCCTAAACTTTCTGCAATAAGCTGCTCAAGCCAATCCACAAAACTCAACAAGGCAGGAGAAACAAAAAAAGTAATCTTATCCCGGTTCCTGCCAATTTCCCCTAAAGCAGCACCTAATTTCAAGCTGTCTGATTTCTCTTCATCCCCCCCTGCAGAGGCTTTCTTGACAACGGACAAAGCCTGCGACTTTAATTCTTCTAAATCAATTCCGATAAGAGCCGCCGGTAAGAGCCCAAAGCAGCTAAAAGCTGAAAAACGTCCCCCTACATCCGGGGGGGCAAGAAAAACTGAGCGAAAGTTTTTTTTCTCAGCCAGAGAAGCTAAAGGGCTGCCAGGATCTGTTATAGCCGTAAAATGGTCTCCCGGCTGGCTTGTTATTTTTTTAACCTTCTCCCAAAAATATCGAAAAAATGAAAGTGTTTCAAGGGTTGTTCCAGATTTACTGGAAACCAGGAATAGGGATTTCTCAATATCTATTCTATTTTCCACAGCCATTACTGCAGCAGGATGAGTACTGTCAAGGACGATAAGTTCAGGGTATCCCGGTTTTTTTCCAAAAAATTTCGAGAACATCTCAGGCCCCAGGCTTGAGCCTCCCATTCCCAAGAGTATTACATTTTGGATATTGTCTTCTTTGACAGCATTGACAAAAGTACTAATTCCAGCGGCCTCTTTATCAATTTTTTCCGGAAGTTCCAGCCAACCCAGCCGGTCCGTGATCTCTGCTTCTGGCTTGGATGACCAAAGGGAGGTGTCTCTCTCCCACAATCTAAATAAATATTTCGATTTTTTCCAATCGTATACCAGCCTGTCCACATCAACCCCGTATTTGCCCAAGAAAAAATTTATATTACTAAGCCGGGCTATTTTACTATTTAACATTTTCCATTTGCAGGGTTTAATAATAGCTCAATTTAATATCTTATATACATATTTTTCTGATATTCATTGTAAGGCTGTACCAATACTCCTTTCAGTCCGGTTTTTTTCATTAATCTATATATAGGGATCTGCTGATTTGTCAGACGTTTCATCCGGAGCTCAAACCTTTTCAGGAACCGCTTGCGCTGTTCCTCTTTCATATTCTGTAGATATCTCTGCATCCGTTCTTTTTGGCGTGCTTGTTCCTCTTCCAGCCCAGCAGTTACTCTTAGAAAATCATCCAGATATCCCCAGGTGACCAGATTATCATTGGTTTCAGGTTCCAGGATATAACAGATCAAATTGGATTTCTGCTGTCCGGTAGGAATAAAAAACGATCCCTCTGGAATTTTTATTTTTTCAACCTTCTTTTCTGCTTTAACCTCTTTTAAATAGTGGCCCTGAAAATATTCAGGATGTTTTATTTCCTTAGCGTAATAGACCTCGACTTCGACTTCTGCAGACTCAGAAAGCCTTTTAACACTAATTTCATGTTCAAGCAGTAAAGGAATCACATGCGCCATCTGGGGAGGCATCAAGTATCCCCAGGGACGGGTGGCGGTCAGGGTCGGTTCAAACAATGTATGAACTCCTCCTTTGACCTTTATATATTCTCCGGGTTCTCCATCTTTTTTCTCTATCCAGAATTCTTCCTTAAATTTTTCCTTTTGCTCATATTCTATTGGGATCTGGTCATTGTCTGAATCATTATTGCCAAGCTCAAGCGCACGCAATTTTACTTCTGCGATAACCCGTTTTAGATCTTCGCCTCTCTCGACAGCAAAACGGATCAATTCTCGCTGTCCGATGTACTCTCCTCTTACTTGATGTTTGTAACGTTCCTCTGTCGGAACTGCAACAACCTCTGTACCGTTTTTTACTACCCGATAGGCTCCGCTGGGGGTTTCAAATAAGAATCCCACCATATTCGCAAGAGCAGAATATACATGCTGCTTGCGCGGCTCTACAGAGGTCGGAGACCATTGGGGTAAGCCCTCTACCCAGCGTCCTCCTGAATACCAAAAGCCGTCATAATCTTCAGCCCGCAAAGCTTCTCTGATACGAGGGAGGACTTCTTCATTCCCGAACCGGATCAGTTCAGAATCTCCGGCCGGATTCATGCAAGTCTGATAGACCAAAGTATAAGGAGTTGCTCCCCCATGATGAGTGTCTACATGAATATCAGGATGCCATTTATTCATCACTTTACTGACAAGGGCGAAAATTTCTTGGGACTCAAGTTTTAAGTAATCCCGGTTCATGTCGAATCCCTGCTCATTTGTACGCCGCTGCACCTCTGCACCATCCGGATTCAAACTCGGGATATTTAAAACTACGACTTTTTTAAGAAGAGGACGCAAATCGCCCATGATCAGATCCCGCATGATTTCCAGGCTGGCATCTTTACCGGCTACTTCACCACCATGGACATTGTTGGCGATAAGGATAACCGGCTTTCCTGTTTTAGCAACATCGGCAGGACTATAAACAGGTGGGTCTGAGAGAATGCAAAGTACTACATCCCTGTTCATAAGGGTGTTAGTAAGACTTTGAACATTCATCAGTTCCGTTTGTGATTCAAGTAAATAGATGAAATCCATTAAAGGCTGGTAAAGAGTCCCTCCCTTTTGATACTGAGCTTTCTCTGCCGGTGTTTCAAGTTTCTGGGCATAAACTGCAGTAATAGCAATAAAAGCAATAAGCCCGGCAATAAGGCAACGTCTAAATAATCGGGGTATCATGATAACTCCTTTTAAGACAATATTTTTTTGAACTATTCCTAAATATGGCTATCCAAATAATACTAAGTAAATGGAGAATTGTAAAAGGGTATAGCAGAGAACCATTGAGCTGACCTCATTTTTTTTTAACGGCTGTATTTTCCCATAATATTGCCCTGGGCCAGGACATGGTCTTCCATAGCAATAAAGATTTGGTTTTTATATGCACCAGACGGCAGGTTTATCCTATCATCCAGAGCATAAAGCTTAAAGAAATACCTATGTTCTCCGGAAGGAGGACATGGGCCTCCATAGCCGATTTTTTTAAAATCATTCATTCCCTGTAAAGCACTGCTTTTAAGTTCTCGTTCCGGAAGCACATTTTCAGGCAGCCCTTTTGTATCTGCCGGTATATTAAAAACGACCCAATGAACCCAGGTTCCTCCGTAAGCATCCGGGTCATCACAGATCAACACTAAAAACTCAGCTCCTTCAGGAATTCCCTCCCATTCAATCGGAGGTGAAATATTTTCTCCGTCACAGGTATACTTTGCTGGGAAAAAACCATCCTCACCCAAAACCGGAATTGATATTTTCATATTCATTTGAATTGCCCCTCCTAAACTATATATCAAGAGAAAAACACGATGTCAAAAGAAAATTTTACACTGAGGACGCTGTGGACACGGATTAAAGCGATAAAGCATTAGACACGGATCTTCGCGGATAAGAGTAAGAAGCTTTTTCTTTTTTGGCTTGCATCCAAAAAACAAAAAGCACTTTTCAGTTTTGGCAAGGCCCAAAAAGTAAACCTTTAGTTCAATTACTTCGCGGAGAGAAGTAATTGAGAATTGATTTATTTTGCCGATTCATCGGGAAAAGAAATCAACGTTTTAGTCTTATCCGCGTCAATCCGTGTCTAATCAGGTTAATTGGAATCAAGCCAATTACGAACAAGGGTATGATACTTCTTCTCCACTTCCACTAGCCAGGATATATCTTCGCTCTTACTGGCTAAATGAAAATAGCGGTCCGGAATATAATCCTCAGGATAGGAGAGAAAACGGGTTTCTGCATAAATATTTATTAGATTTCCCCAGGTTTGCTCAAAGTTCTTCAGCATCCTTTCTACCTTACGATATCCGGAGGTCCTGACCAGATTATCTGAGCTATCACAATCCTTAAGAGCGAGCAGCAGATGAGCAGACGTCACTTGGAAATCATTGATAGCAGAATGAAGTTTTAAATGATAGCGATTACGAAGCGCTTTTTTAGATAAATCCTTAAGCTGAAGTTTAAGCCTCTCATATCTTAGGGCTTGCTTCCCGGCAATACTCAGCCTTTCTTTATGCCTGATACTCCAAGTGCCCGGGTATTCTGAATCAGGTAGATCCATAATTTTTTTTACATTACAGCGGTTTCCCTCCGCGCAAAGAGCACGATTCCAGAACGAAACTCCCTTAAATAGTTCGGAATACATATCGGTAGCATCTCTACATTCCGGCCCGAATTCCCGCTGTAGATAAGCGGTCTCATATTCCTCTAGGCTGCGTCCCCTGGAAAACCAGCTGAACTCTGCCGAAGCGATCAGGCCTCGCCAATAAGTTTCCATATGAGGGGAAGAATCATCCCAGGCCGTACATAACATGCCGGTGATTCCTTTTTCATATGCAAGGCGGTTAAAACTTTGGATAATATTTACTCTATCATCCTGCGGCAGTAAAGGATGAACATTCTGAGCCGCAGTCGCTATCATAGCCTGCAACCCCCGGCTTTTAAACCACTCTAGAGCTCTGACATTGCCTGCCTGACGGGCGAGAGTATAATTCCAACGCATATACACACAATTCTTGGGGTATTGCTCAAGGACACTGTCAAGGACAGGCTCGCCTTTTAACCAAAGTTTTTCCAACTCTATTTCCTCTTCATCCCGCCACATCGAATCCCACACACCAGCGTATTTAAACAACATATCGTCCCAAAATATGGGGATACGGTCATGTTCCCTGGCAAAATCACATACTCGTTTCAGCCATAAAAGATTGAGGGCCAGCAACCCTTCTTTATCCGCTAATGGCTTACAGCGGGGGCACTTCCCTATCTCCCCTATCTCATCTCCTCCTACATGTAAAAATCGACTTCCGGGAGTGGCCTCAAACGCATCCAGATACAAATCAAATAAAACTTCATAGGTCCCCTCATCACAGGGACAGAAGGCCCATCTGCTTTCCCGGTCTTCTCTTAGATGGGCATATTTTTCATGTTTAAGGATAAAAGTCGCATGCCCTAATCCCTGGACCAAAGGGCTGATCTCTATGTTGCGGCGGCGGGCATAACGCGTCATTGCCGCCACTTCATCGATGCTCATGGCCTGAGGCGCTCCCACTTCCGGCCGGCGCCTGTACCTGATTTTATCTTCGAACTCAAAAATTATTGCATTTATCTTATAGCGAGCCAGCCGGTCAATGCTTTCATAATAGTATTTCATGGTGTCCAGATGATGCTTTACATCTATGTGTATTGCCCTGTAATTAAGGTCGGGGTAATCCACAATCCGGCATGCAGGTAGATCACTCTCTGTATCCCGGGCATCTTCCAGAAGCTGTTCCAATGTCTGACAACCGTAAAATATGCCTGCTTCTCTGCGCGACTTTATCTCGGCTCTGCCATCTTTTATATTAAGCACATATCCTTCTCCGGATTCCGGGAGGGACTTATCATTTGCTAGAGCAAGAGTGAGAATCTTTTTACTCCCAGCTTCCTTCCCGGGTAAGATCGCAAGGATCGGTCCCATAACCGGCCTGGTAAAATCACCTTTTATGGCTATGCCCTTTAAACCACCGAATTTAAGGCCGTGACCCTTTAGGATTTCAACTTTTCTGGGCTTCGGGATTATCTGAAAAGTATCAGGCAGCTTATCAGCCAAAGATATTACTGCTGCAGAAATCAACACAACAACTATGAGAAAAAAATTTTTGCAATTTTTCAAAGAAGGCTTTTCTACTTTTTCTGCAGATCCATCATCGAAAATTTGTCTTTTTTAGTATATCCCTCAGGAACAGAATAGACGCCGGCAGGGGGAGATTTTTTAGTAATTTCAGACACTTCAGTCCAGCTTTTCATCTCTGCGCCCATCATATCCATGCTCATCTCAGTTCTTATCTGAAAGCCCTTGATCTCTTTTAACTCACCCATAGCCTCGCCTCCTATATTCATCATTGCTTGCGTAAACTGAGGAAGCATTTTTTCATTAAAGGCTTTCCAGTCAAAAGGCACATCCGTACTCGCCCACACTTTCTGTTTCATATCCATCATCATAATCTTCATATTGACATCATAACCCTCACATTTCCAGCTGTTTATAGTCTTTGTCTCCCCAGTAGGATTAACCTCTATGGTTACTCCCTTCATCATCTGAGAAAATTGAGCCGGGAAATATTGAGAAATATCCAGAGGAAGATCCATAGGAACATATGTCTTAGTGGAATGATTTATCATGTACATCTTTTTGTCATCAAGATTGATGATAATAGTCGTCTCCGAACTGACCATGGCGAATTTGTCTTTCCCTATCCACATCTCATTTATGTCATCTTTGGCCGGTTGACTCTGCCCCATCATTGAGAACTCATCTGTATGAGATGTCTGCTTAACATACACATCAGCAGCAAAGGAAGCGCTGGTAAAAATTAACAAAACTCCAATTAATGCAATAAGTTTTTTCATTTTTCCTCCTGAAATTTTTTTTGATTATACTCTTATTCTAAATATTTGGCAAACCAATTTAACATGCGCTTTAATAAATCGATTCTGTGCTTTTCTTCGCGTAAACCATGTCCTTCTCTTGGGTAAACAATAAATTCCGTATCGACCGAGTAGCGTTTCAACCCACGATGAAAGATATAACACTGCCCAATCGGGTCGGTGTGGTCATTTTCCCCACACAGGATCATTGTCGGTGTCTGGACATCCTTTATATAAGTCGTGGGGGATCTTTTAATAAAAAGGTCTGGATTCTCATAAGGAGTCCCCAGATACCAGGTATCATAAGCATTTATGGAGCTTGTTTCTGTTCCATACTCAACCGCAAGATCGGTCATAGGAGCTCCGGAAACAGAAGCAGCAAACCGGTCAGTCTGAGTTACCGCCCAGGCAGCCATATATCCTCCGTACGACCAGCCTCCGACCCCCAGACGCTCCGGATCTGCAATGCCTCGTTTTATCAGGTAATCGACTCCGGCCATTACATCTTTAAAATCACCTCCACCCCAATCATACCTGTTAGAGGTAAGGAATTCATATCCATATCCTACTGAGCCTCGTATATTCGGACACAAAACAGCATATCCCCGGGCAGCAAGCAATTGCCCCCAGGAATTAAAACTATCAGACCAGCGCCCTGCCGGCCCTCCATGTACCAAGACTACTAGAGGAACTCTACTTCCTTTATGATATCCTTCGGGAAGCAGTAAAGCCGCCTCAATCTTCTTTCCATCATTGCTTTTATAGGTTATGATCTCAGGTTTAATCAGTTTAATACCATCCCAATCCCTGTTGAAATTAGTGACTTTTACTGCTTTTCCAGGCTGCGAATATATCCATAGCTCCGGGGCCGCGACCGCTCCGGCTCCCACAAAAGCCAGTATGTCCTCTCCGGCAACAAAAGAACGAGATGGCGTAATAGGAAAAGTATTTTGCTTTTCTGCCCTGCCTTTAAGATCTATTGTATAAAACACACTTAAAAATCCATCCTGAACCAGGGCGAGCAGAGTTCCTTCCTTAGTCCAGCAAAATGAGCTGACTGTTCTGTCAATAGAATCCTGGGTGAGATTTCTACTCCGCTTCCCTGATAAGGGCCGGATAAATAGATCGTTAGCAGTTGGACCGTCTGCACGTGATCCGACATAAGCTAAATATTTCCCATCCGGAGAGACTCTCAGGTTGCCGAAAGGCCCCTGCGGCTGGAAGATCGATTCCATTTCTCCCTCATCTATTCTCAGCCGGTAAATACGGTTGGAAAATAATTCAGGCTGAGGGTGGTCTGTAGCGGATAAGATCAAACCGTCTCCTCCAGGCATCCAGGTAAATCCTGAGATCCGCCATGTATTCTTAGTCAACTTATCTATCTCTTTTGAATCTAAGTCAATTACCCAAAGGCAGGAATGTTTTTCATTTTTCTGTATGACCCGGGCATCATCTTTTGCTTCCTTCTTCTTTTTTTCTTCATCTGTTTGCGGCTCACGAGCCAGATAGGCAATCCTACCTCCATCCGGAGACCAGGCAAAAGAAGAGACTCCGGTTTCTACCCTGGTTAAGGCGCACGCTTCACCTCCATCTATTGAAATTAGATATATCTGGGTTTTATCCTCCCGTGAAGATAAAAATGCCACCTGTTTGCCATCAGGTGACCAGCGCGGGCTGCTGTCTGATTTATCCTCATATGTAAACTGCCGGAGCTCTTTTTTTTGGATATCATAAACCCAAATATCCCGGTTTTGACTGGTACCTTTAACAGGCTCTGAAACCGTAAATGCAATCTTGCTTCCATCCGGAGAAAGCCTTAGGTCAGATAATCTCCGTATTTTGTTCGTCTGCTCCGGAGAAAGGGCCTCATTATCTGCAACAGTATTTGCCGCGCAGAAAATAAAAAACAATAAAGCTATAAAACCTAGATAAAATTGTTTGGATACCTTCATTAAATTTACCTCCCTTGGCATTCATTTACAAAGAATTCCTGGGCAACCAGAAAAACCTTGCCCCCCACAAAAACATCGATCTTTTCCCTTATTCCCTCTTCTCCCGACTTTGCTTTTTTCTTTCTTGAACGATTTTTTTAAATTTATCCAGCAGCCGTGTTTGGACACTGGTCTTGGGTATTATTTTTCCATTAATAATCACAGTATGGATCTTAGAACTCAGCTGGACCAAACTTTTAGTGCAGATTATCACATTGGCAGTTTTTCCTTTTTCCAATGAACCTACCTGGTTATCAATACCCAGAATCTTTGCCGGATTAATAGTCAATGCTTTAATCGCCTCCTGCTCAGACAAGCCATAAGCCACAGACAAACTGGCCGGAACCGGCTGGCGCCGCACATTGCGGCTGCCAGGCCTCCCACTCTCATTAAAGGCAAAAAGAACGCCTTTCTTTGCTAGTACAAAAGCTGTCTGGTAATACTTATCCACTGCCTCCCAGCGTTGGGGCATTGTGGTAGTTCCTGCCCAGATCACCGGAATATTTTCAGCTGCCAGTTTTTCAGCAAACTTAAGAATTCCGGCTGTAGCAAAAATAATCCCCTTTAAATTATATTCCTCGATTATGTGCAGAGCATTTCGAATGGTCACTTCATCGGAAGTGATAAAAAGGGCCGGTACTTTCCGACTTAGCACCTGATTGAGAGCTTCCATCTCCAGGTCGTATTTAAATTTCTTGGGGCTTTTTGCCTTTTTTTTCTTCTTCTCAGCATATAGTTTTGCCTGATTCAGTTTATCTCTTATCAGAGAATTTACCCCAGAAAGTGTGCTGGGATAACCATTGCGGGCCCGGGCCCCGGTATTAAAGATCTGGACAACATCTCTTTTTATCACCATATCTTCGGCCAGGTTCCCTTCAAGATTTAAAGCCACCGCTTTTCCATTGATGGCACTGCGGGTACCGCTTACAGTCAAAACAGTTGTAACCCCATCGATCCTTGTCACTTCAATACACTCATCCTCTGGATTTACAGCGTCATAGGAGTCCATATGGGGCGTTGAAACTCCGATCTCATCAGTATCACTTCCTGCTCCGGGATAACCTGTAACTCCCACAGCAGTTAGCGGCCCTATCATTCCCGGATAGACATACATTCCCTTAGCATCAATAATTTTCGCTTTCTCGGGAGCTTTAATACCGGTTCCGATTTTCGCAATAATTCCATCTGTGATAAGCAGATTTCCGCTTGTTATTACTTTCCCAACAACAGGAACAATAGTACCATTCTTTATCAATATGGTCTCCTGGGCATCAGCATAAAAGGCTCCCAGATAAAATAATGCAGCACAAATAATCGCTATTTTTTTCTTCATCTGTAGCTCCCCTTTACTCTGACCCTGGATTCGACATAATCGTAATAAATCACTCCTTCAATGATCGTTTTAAGCACCTTGGTGGTAGAATCAAGCGGATGCTTATCAAAGACAGCCATATCACCGTCTTTCCCGACTTCAATACTGCCGATTCGTTCTTCCATCTCTAATGACCTCGCCGCGTTAATAGTGATCATCTTAAGGGCTTCTATTTCGGGAAGGTCATTGTATTTCAGCATTTTGGCTGCATTTAAATAGAGAAAACGCCCCTCATTTGCACTGTCGGAATTTATCACAATATTGACTCCGGCATCATGCATTATCTTAAAGCCAAAAGGACAGCCGTCATACATCTCTTCTTTCATCCCCCACCAGTCAACCCAGCCTCCAAAAGAGACCCCTGCCTCAGCCATCAAGTCAGCAACTTTGTAGCCATCCACACAATGGCTGATTTGCTTGAGAACAATATCGAATTCTTTACAAAATTTCAGCAGCCAGACGATCTCGTCTGCTCTATATGTATGGCAATCAATAGTCATATCTTTCTCCAGGACCATCCTTAGCGTCTCCATTTTTAGATCTTTCTCAGGCGGTTTAATATCTTTTTTCCCGGCAGCTTTCTCCTTTTCATATTTATCCCATTTGGCTTTGTATTCCTGTGCTTCAATAAAAGCCTTGCGGGCAACATAGGCATTTCCCATCCGGGTAGAAGGCATACGCCCTTTACTTCCGTACAACCGCTTGGGATTTTCGCCCAGAGCCATTTTCAGCTGCTGCCGAACCCCTTTTACCATCATCTCTTCGACCGGATGATTGTATTTGAGTTTAATAGTCACATTAACACCGCCGATAACATTAGCGCTGCCGTGCATCGTCTTTACAGTAGTCACCCCGCCGGCAAGGGTTGTCCTGATCGTATCATGGCCGGGATCCAGCACCTCTTTCATCCATATCTGGGGAGTGACAGGGTTGGATACCTCATTGCCATCTCCCATACCAAAAGCAATGTGAGTATGGCTGTCAATAAGGCCGGGCATTACATACTTACCGGTCACATCAATTATTTTTATCCCGGAAGGTATATTAATGTTTTTTCCAACTGCTGTGATTTTGCCATCCTGAATCACAACCGTCCCATTTTCAATGGTTCCTTTGGTTATAGTCAGGATTGTGCCTCCTTTAAGAGCCAGGTCCTGAGCCGCAGCACTGACTGCAATAAGAATAAATACTGTTAGTAGGTATAGTATTTTTCTTCTCATCTACAACTCCTTAATAAAAACTATCTCTAAGATGCCTAATTAATCTATAGTAGTAAATATTAAAAATCAAGGGGGAGGCATACCGGAGTTCCCCCATTTTTTCATAAGATTCCGCAAGTATTTGACCAAAAAATTTCACTGTGATATATATTGAGGGACAGCATAATGAAGGAATTATTGGCTTCCCCTTATTTTCAAAAAGGCCTCTTATCTTTAATCACTTTAGTTATTGCTTATCTTATAGCTTCCCTAACCACCAAGATCATAAATAAAAATATCAAGGACTTAAAGAAACAACATTCTGCCAGAAAATTCACTGTTTATATTGCTACTTTTCTAAGTATATTGATCATCATCCCGGTATGGATAAACAAGAGTACTTCCCTAACCACTATCCTCGGGCTTATGGGAGCAGGCCTGACATTAGCTCTTCACCAGCCTATTCTATCCATCGCCGGCTGGCTGCTCATATTAATTAGAAAGCCTTATGAAACAGGGGACCGGATTGAAGTCGGCGGAATAAAAGGTGATGTAGTTGATATCCGGCTTTTTTATACCTCGGTTTTAGAGATCGGAAACTGGGTGGATGCAGACCAAAGTACAGGACGAATAATCCACTGCCCTAACAATAAAATCTTTACTGAATCGATCTTTAACTACACAAGAGGATTCGAATACATCTGGAATGAGATCAAAATAGTCGTCACCTATGAAAGCGACTGGAAAAAGGCAAAAAATATCATTCTGGATGTTACAACTAAAGACCAAATAGACTTGGGTGAGACCGTGAGAGGAAAAATCCAGCGGTTATCAAAAAAATATATGATCCATTATGAAAAACTCACCCCTTTTGTGTGGATTAATATCGTAGATTTCGGAGTTGAATTGACTCTCAGATACCTAACCGATGCCCGCAAAAGAAGATCCACTCAGGATGAGATCTGCGGAGCGATCCTTGACAGATTTAACCAGGAGCCTGATGTTGATTTCGCTTATCCCACTTACCGCATCTACCGTCAGGGAGAGAAACCGCAATAAGAAGATTAAATGCGAATAGAAAAAAACCAGGAAAATCAGGTTAATAAATCGTAATTCGTAGTTATTTATTGTAATTCATAGTTATTCGTTGCGATTTAATAACACGGACAAAAGTCCGTAAATTACTATGAATAACGAAGGCTATGCCTTTAAATAGCTTTAATTTTCGGATGATATTTTAGTTATCCTGCCCTCTAGCGAAGTTTTCAGCACTTTGTGCTTTTCAAGCCATTCCATCAGAATCAGTTCAAGGAAAAATTCTGCATTGACTGGATCTTTAATATCAAAACCAAAATATTTATCCTTTGCCTGTCCGGCTATATAATCATTAGTGGCTACAGTATATGCTTTTTCCGGATATAACAACTCTCCCCGGTCAACAATAATATCTCTCCCGACCTCAAGCCGCCATACTCTTTCTCCGAAAGGCCTGGCAGATATGGGGTAGTACACATATTTCAGCCCTGACACTTGAAAGCTGTCTCTTCCTCTTTCAATATCCCTTTCGAGAATTTCCTTTAACTGCCGGCCTGTAAGTTTAAATAAGACCAGAGTATTGCAAAAGGGAGAAAGCTCATAAATATCTCTTTTTGTGACCGGGCCGGTAAAAATATCAGCCCGGATGCCGCCGCTGTTTTGCAGGGCGATTTGGGCCCCGGTTTTCCAGCGCATCACATCAGCGATCCAATTTCCCAGAGCATTTTCCCCGGATTCATATTTCGGGGCTTTGTAATCAAAATCTGACCGTCCAATTACAGTATTAAAGTCAGATTCGACAGACATTTCAACTTCCCGAACCAGTTCACTGACATCAGGAGCAGGATTAAGATCAACATCGGCCCATAGCCAGATCAACTTTTCCTCAAAATTAATAATCCTGTCTTTTTTTACTTCTAGCTTAAGAAATCCCAATGTCTTTAGGTGCCCTATAGTCGATTTGACCAAAACACCATTAACCTCTTTAAATCTCCCGTCTTCAGATGCTACCAGGGCGATATCGATACCAGGAACCTCCTTGGCAACTTTATCGCCGATAACTACTTTAGAATGTATTAGGACAACGATCAGATCCGACTTTTTATCCAATTCCGGAACATAGGAATTCAAAGTAGGTATAATTGGCAGTACAACCAGCCCTTTGGTATTTTGTTTACTGACTTCCTGTAGGAAATTTTCTTCCATTACCGCAATCACACCGACTTTAATTCCACCTTTTTCAAGGACATGATAAGGTTGAGAAGCAAAAAGCTCTCCACTCTCTTTGTAAACAATATTTGCTAAAACAACAGGAAAATGAGTCAGTCTCTCAAGACCTACAGCATTTTCCTGGCCCCTGTCAAAAGCATGGTTTCCATAACATCTGATATCATATCCCAGCCGATTGAGAAATTCAGGCATAACTCCGCCTATAACTTCTTTATATTTTATTTGGGCAGCTAAAGAACCGGTCATTATGTCTCCGCTGTCTATCAGCAGTACATTTTTTTCTGTTTCCCTAAGCCTGTTTATATAATGACTGGCTGCTTCCATCCCTCCTATAAGCCTCAGCTTTCCCTCTGATCTGAACTTTTTAGGCTGAAAAGTCCCATGAATATCATTGGAAAAAATGATGACAAGGCTTTTTGATTGCGATTTACAGGCAAAATTAAAAACAACTATGGCAATCAGGAATACCGGTAATATTTTTTTCAATTTCTTACTTCTCCAACTACCTTTGTTGATAGAGCGGCGGTAAATTTCATTCTACTTATTTATTATCGAAGCTGCAACTATATTAGCCACTTTGCTGCGAAGTACGATAACCGCGCCTTTATCTTCAGGATGGACCCGGTTCGTAAGAAAAATCACAAAAGTCTCTGTTTCCGGATCGATCCACAGGGAAGTACCGGTATATCCTGTATGGCCGAAGGAATCAGGGCCGAAAAGGTCTCCTCCATTAGAGGAATAGGTTGAATCCAGGTCCCAGCCCAGCCCCCGGCCGGAAAAACTGACTTCCCGGCAGAGTTCTGTCATCCTTTCAACCGCCAAAGGGCTTAAGACCCTGGTGCTTTTATACCTCCCCTCATTTAACAACATCCGGGCAAAAACCGCCAGGTCATCTGCAGTAGAAAACAGACCGGCATTGCCTGAGACCCCTCCCTGTAATCTTGCCAGGGGGTCATGTACAACTCCTCTTAGAGGAATACCGCCTATTACTTCAGTGGGGACGCATCGTTCAATATATTCCTCCGAAGGATTGAAAAAAGTGTCTTTCATCCCCAAAGGCTGAAAAATATTCTCTTCTGCAAATTCTGAAACTGACTGCCCGGTAATCTCCTTGATAATATGGGCAAGAGTTATAAAGCCTAAGCAGCTGTAATGAAACTCATTTCCGGGAGGGTTTGTTTTTTTTAACCGGGCGAGGTGGTTGACAAGATCTTCAGTTTTACAGGAATTACCGAATTTCTCCTCGATCTTGTCCTCATCCGTATAGGGGGGAAGACCTGATGTATGGGTTAAAAGGTGGAGGATACAAGCATCATCTCCAGACTCATCGTTTTCATCCAAATAAGTTTCGAATTCAGGAACATATTCTTTTACTTTATCCCGGAGCCTGAGCTTTCCCTGCTCAAGCAAAAGCATAATGGAAGTTGCGGTTGCCACCGGTTTGGTAAGGGAAGCCAGGTCAAAAATCATTTCTCTTTCCATGGGATAGTGTTCCGGGACCCTTTGCGACTCACCATAAGCTTTGTGAAAAACAATTCTTCCCCTTCTCCCGACCAGGATCACTGCTCCGGGAAAATCATGCTTTTCTATGGCTGCTTCAATTATTCCATCCAGCCGTTGCAGCCTCACCGATGACATGCCCTCTGTTTCCGGCTCAAACCGGAGGGATTTTTTAACACTGCACTGCGGATAAAGCAAAATTAATGAAAATAATGCTATCAGTACGCTTTTTTTCTGCATACCAGAAACCTCCCCAGTTTAGAACTTATTACCATCCGCAGCAGTCTGAAGCGGCCTTTGAACCATCCTCTTGAAATAGCACGCTGGATATAAGCTTTGGCCATATTATCAGGAATCTCAATTTGTTCTTCTTCAGGTTTCCGCACAAGATAAAGAGAATCTGTAGGACATGTAGTAACACATAAACCACAGCCGATGCAGCGTGCGGCATCCAGAACTGCTTTACCCCCTTCCAGGGTTAATGCATCCATCTGGCAGCGCTCTACACAGACACCGCAGCCTGAACATAATTCCTCCTTAAACTCAGCAATAAACGGAGATGAAACCATATCGGCAGGCCTGGGATGACGTTTAATGGTTTTAAGCACCTGGCAGCAGCAGCCACAGCAGCAGCAAATATTTGCAATCTTTTTTGAGAAACTGGGCTGTAGGACCAAGCCCTCCTTATCAGCTTTCTTGATCAGCTCAAGCGCCTCCTGTTTACTGATCTCCCTGCCCATGCCATTGCGCTTGTAATAATCGACTCCCATGCCAAAAACCAGACAATTACCCTCCGGTTTGTCACATCCTTCTCCCATAATTCGCCTCTCACGGCGGCAGATACAGGGAGCTTCCAGGAACTTACTTTGTGATTCGACCAGTTTCCGTACATCTTCATAGGGAAGGGCTTTAAGCTCTACATCAATACTGCGCCCGACAGGAACAGTCCGCAGCTGAGGGGATTTTTTCCAGCTTTCAAGGTCAAAAAGGTCAGGCATATATTCATTGAAATCCTTGATGAGTTCAGGGTCCAGGGAGTTTACATGAAACTCCCATATCCCGATGACAAACTGCAGGGCCATGTATCTTGGAGGAGACTTCCGTCGAACAGTCCTGTAGATAAGCCCCTTTAAAGCCATTTCCTCCAGCCTGCGGGCTGCTTTATCTTCGTTGATTTTCGCCCGTAAGGCTATAACCCATGGTTCTTCCGCTATCAGGTTCAGCTTTAAAGCCAGCTCTGCTTCTTCTTGAGTAAAAAGCCGCTTCAAAATACGCAGTTCTACTCCGCTTTTTGTGGCAGGATACCCACCCGGCAATCGATCCAGATGCTTAGCAAGTCTCCGATAAATATCCCCGCGATCTCCAGCCCCGCGCCCAGGCTTTGCTATGTTAGATATTTTAAACAAGATACGCTAATATATACCCCAATTACCAGCTTAAATCAACCTGAACTATCCCAGGAGTTCCCCCATTTTTTCTAAGCTACTGAGCCATAAGCAAGAATAATTTTCAATGAAAAATAGCGTAAGTCATGATAACCATAGGCTTTACGTTTAATGACTTTGATTTTATTGTTCACTCCTTCCAGTTTGCTA
>JAUVXM010000053.1 GCA_030603565.1 Candidatus Aminicenantota bacterium | reverse complement strand
TAGCCTGACCTATTCATAAAAAAATGGCAATGTTTTTATTATTAATTTATTTTCAGTAATATGCAAGATTTTTTCAAGAATGATTATTTTAACTCTTTTCTTATTTTTATTTTTAATTTTAATCGCCATTTTTTTACCATTTAGGCGAGCCGATCTCACCGCATCTGCTTCGTTACAGGGCACTTGCGGTGAAGGACCACAGCTGCGTACCCTGTGCCTCGCATCTGCAGCAACCTCGACTTGTGAATAATCCAGGTTAGAAAATTTTGTTGATTTGAATTATAAAAAGAATATTATTAAAGTACGAGAAGTTTGGCAAATTTATGAGGGAGATGAAACTTCAAAAACGATTTACAACAATTATTATATACATTACGACTCTTATTACCTGTTTTGCAATCACTCCAGTTCGGGCAGATTCATATGTCAGGATGTGGGAAGAGCCATTAATAATTCCTACTTATGAAGTGGGTAAACCTGATCCAAATCCCCGGTTCTATGCCGGAAGAGCGTATCAGGGGGCGCAGGGACGCATTTATCCCTATCCCATGTTAGATAGATTGACAGATATTCGCAAGAATAAAACCTACAACGCAGTTTACCTTGAAAATGAATATATCAAAATCTGTATACTTCCTGAAATAGGGGGCCGTGTTTTTTATGCAATAGATAAAACCAATAATTATGATTTTCTTTATCACCAGCATGTGATCAAACCTGCGCTTATAGGAATGCTTGGTGCCTGGATATCAGGGGGAATCGAATGGAATTTTCCTCACCATCATCGTGCCACGGTTTTTATGCCGATAGATTATACATTACAGGAAAACTCTGATGGCAGCAAAACAATCTGGATGAGTGAGATAGAAATCCGGCACAGGATGAGATGGGTCATCGGGATAACCTTATATCCTGGTAAATCTTATTTTGAGGCTGCCTTTAAATTTGTCAATCGCACCCCCTTAATACATTCCTTTCTGTACTGGGCAAATGTCTCTGTTCATGCAAATCCTGATTATCAAATAATCTTTCCGCCCTCTACAGAGTTTGCAACATATCATAGCAAAACCGTATTTGCACATTGGCCGATTTCACACGAAGTTTACAGGGGAGTGGATTATTCAAAAGGGGTGGACATCAGTTGGTGGAGGAATCACCCATCGCCGATGTCGTTTTTTGCTTGGAACTGTAAAGAAAATTTCTTAGCAGGCTATGATTATCAAAAAAAGGCCGGTCTTGTTTATATAGCCAATCATCATGTCGCTCCCGGTAAAAAATTATGGGAATGGGGACCAGGTCCGCAGGGAAGGATCTGGGATAGAATCTTAACTGAAACCGACGGCCCCTATGTAGAACTCATGGTTGGTGCTTATTCAGATAATCAGCCTGATTATAGTTGGTTGCAGCCTTACGAGACTAAAACCGTTAATCAATACTGGTATCCTATCCGGGAGATGGGAGGCGTGAAAAATGCTAATCTTAAAACCGCAGTTGACCTAGAAGTAACCCCTGAAAATATTGCTGTTATCGGATTCAACACAACATCCGCTTATGAAAATACAAAAGTATTCCTAAAAGCCGGTGATAAAGTAATTTTTCAGCAAGAAACAGATATAAGTCCTGATAAACCTTTTCAGAAAAAGATACCTCTTCCTTCCGGAGTTGGGGCAGAAGATTTGCGAGTATCGTTACTTTCCTCAAAAAATGAAAAATTAATAACCTACAGGCCGGTTATACCCAAGGGAGCCCCAATGCCCGAAGAAGTTAAACCCCCTTCACCTCCAAAAGATGTTAAATCAGTTGAAGAACTTTATTTTACAGGCCTGCGTTTGGAGCAATTCTATAACCCGGCGCTGGAGCCTTATCCTTATTATGAGGAAGCCCTAAAAAGAGACTCCGGTAACTACAGGGTCAATGTTGCGCTTGGAATCCTTTACTATAAAAGGGGACTATTTAAAGAAGCGGAAGAAAGTTTCAGAACTGCCATCGAACGGGCAACGAAGAATTATACAAATCCAAGAGATGGGGCAGCATACTACTATTTGGGGCTGGTTTTGCAACTTCAGGGGAAATATAATGATGCCTACAACCTTTTCTATAAAGCAGCCTGGAGTTATGCGTTTCAATCAGCGGCTTATTATCATTTAACCGAAATAGATTGTTTAAGGGGTGATTTTTCTACGGCTTTGAAACACATCAACCTCTCTATCACAATACATACTTTAAATACAAATGCATTGAATCTAAAGATGGCCATACTCAGACATCTGGGACGGTATGAAGAAGCAGAAAAAATATCAAAAAAAATCTTGCGCGAAGATCCTCTTAACCTCTGGGCAGAGTTTGAACTATATCTGATGAAATCAGAAGTGGGATCAGAGGAGGCGGCAGCAGAAGTAAAAAACAGTCTGATGGCAAAGAGAGAGAATAAAGTTCAACCCTGGTATAAAGCTCAGACTTTTCTGGAGATTGCAGTTGATTATGGTAATTGCGGTTTATGGGATGAAGCGATTGATCTGCTTGGTCTACTCACAGATTCTGATGAAAAGGAATCAACAACTTATCCCCTAGTTTATTATTATCTGGGCTATTTTTGGGAGAAAATTGGAAATAGTGAGAAGGCTTCCAAATATTACCAACTCGGAAGCAAAATGCCTTCAGATTACTGTTTCCCTTTCAGATTAGAGTCCATCGAGATGTTCCGGGCCGCTTTCAATAATAATCCCAGGGATGCTCGTTCTCATTATTACCTTGGAAATTTTTTCTATGATCATCAACCTGAAAATGCCATAAAAGAATGGGAAAAATCCCGGGTCCTGGATGACAAACTTGCCACTGTTCACAGGAATCTGGGTCTGGCTTACCTTCAAGTTGAGAATAATATCCAAAAGGCAGTTGCCAGTTTGGAAAAAGCAGTAATTTGCGATGATACAGACCCAAGACTATTTTATGAATTAGATGTTCTGTATGAAGCCGGGGGAGACTCACCTGAAAAAAGGTTGGTATTACTGCAAAAAAATCATCAGATTATTGTCGGACATAATGATGCGTTTTCAAGGGAGATTGTTCTTCTTACACAGTTAGGATTTTACGATCAGGCTATTGATTTTATGAATGCCTATCATTTTCGCAGATGGGAAGGTTTGGGTAATATTCATAGCACTTATGTGGATGCGCATATACTTCGGGGGCAACAATATTTCAAGGCAAAACAGTATAAAGAATCTATTAAAGATTACCAAGCTGCCCTGGAATATCCGGAAAATCTTGAAGTAGCAAAACCGTATCTTGGCGGGAGAGACTGTGAAATTTATTACTTAATGGGCTTGATATATGAAGTTGAAGGCAATGATAAAAAAGCTAAAGAATTCTACGAAAAATCAGCAACAGCGAAAGAGAGAAAGGGGTGGTCAGCCCTTAGTTACTATCAAGGATTAGCTTTTAAGAAGTTAGGTCAAAAAGAGAAAGCTGACAAAATATTTAACGGACTGATTAATTTCGGAAACAATAAAGTAAAGGCTCTGGAAGCTGGAACCTCTCTGAAATTTTTTGCTAAATTCGGAGAGAAACACTCTACCAATGAACAGATGGCTGATACCTTTTACCTGTTGGGATTAGGGTACCTGGGAAAAGGTAGGCAATCGGAGGCTGTGGCATCATTTGAAAATGCGCTTAAGTTAAATGTAAACCATTTATGGGCAAAAAATCAATTATTTGAAATCCAATAAGAATGAACTCGGTTATCTCTATGTTGACTTTCAGAAATTTGCCAGAGATAATTACGGTAAGATTATGAAGTCCTTCCATGCTGTCATTCTTAAAAACAAGTATATCAAGTTAACCCTAATCTGGTTTTCTTATATACGCATAATTTAAAAGGGGATTAAAATGAATTTAAAATTAGTGAACAGATTAATTATTGTGATTTTAATTTTTTGGTTTTTTAATAATTCTGAACTCCAGAGCATAGAAAGGCCAAATATTTTGCCTGGCTCAAAGCTTGTCTTCCAATCTAAACAACAGGGTGAAGGAAGAGCAGTGTGGATAAGTTCCTTTATGTTCAGCCAGAAGAGGAAGGAGGCTTTACTCCAGATAAAAGATGCGTTAGGTAAATATGCCGCAATTGGCATCAATAACCTTTTTTGCTTCAACAGTATGGTGGATCAACATCAAAAGCAATGGGATTTTCTTGAAGTTCTTTTAAAAGAAGCTCATCAAAGAAATATTAAAGTACATTCAATTTTTTGTCCGGGTCGTACTATTAAATTAGAAGGCGAAATAAAGGAACATCCCGAATGGCTTATCAGAGGGAAAAAAGGAGAAATATACACAAATCTGAATTTGGCAAATACCGAAGTTCATGAATATTTAATAAGAAAAATAAAAGAAGCAATTAAATGTGATATTGACGGCATTCATTTAGATTATATTCGTTTTCAAGTAAATCAGGGGTTTAGCTATGATAAAGCTACTTGTGAAGCATTTAAAAAAGAATATGGATATTCCCCCCTTGATGTTCATCAAGACTGCGGAAGTATGGTTTGGTGCGAGTGGATTAAATGGAACGCAGAGCAGGTAACAGCCCTTGTTAGAGAAATTAAAGAAATTATTGATAATTCAGGGAAAAATGTTGTTTTGGGAGTTGATGTTTTTCCTGACGCAGAGACAGCTAAAGTTTTAATCGGTCAGGATTGGGAACTCTGGGCAAGGGAAGGACTCGTTGATATTATTTGCCCGATGCAATACACAAATGATTTTGATGTGTTTGGAAAATCGGTTAAACGGGCTGTAAAAGTTGCAAATGAAAAATGTCTGGTTTATTCCGGAATTGGAATAAGTTCTTCACATAATAAAAATACTCCCGAAGGTGTGGTTCAGGAAGTGAAAATTGCAAGAGAACAAGGTGCTGATGGAGTAGTTTTTTTCTTTGGTTCTTCCTTGACTGATGAATTTATGGAAAAATTAAAAATCACTGTTTTTAAAGAAAAATCCTTATGATTTTCTCTCAATTTCATCAAGGTTCCCTTCTCTGAGCAGTAGAACGGTCTCAGGAATCCCTTTGATAAGAATTTCCTTTTAATCTACACTCCCTTAGCTCCGATATTAGTGATATTAAGTAACAAAACAGAAAAAATCAAGGAGAAATCCGCAGGAAAGAAAGCGCTTTATTTTCCCCTGTTAGCTGCTATGCTCGATTTCAGGCTGGGCAACCTCTGCGAGAAAAAGGGCTGGCTGAACTGAAGAACCACTGAGTAAAATGGCCTAGTTAAACAACATATCCTATTATTTGTATATTCCCTCTCTCGGGCCAAAGGAAAACAGTATAATAGTATCTTTTTCTGCTTTGTAAATGAGTCTTCTGCTCTGTCCTTTAACTGAGTAACTAAACGACAAAAGTTCTCTCAATTCACCCTTGAGTTTTTTTCCGGAATATGGATCATCCGCGATTCTTTTTATCGCGTTTTTGAGTTCTGCTTTCTCCTGTTCTTGCTTTAATTTTTTTCTTAACCTTTTAAACTTAGAGGTTTCAACCGGTCTCATCTAGAAATCCTTCAAATTCAATTCTGAGACATTGCCCATTTCATAATCAACCATGGCCTCTAAGATATCCTTGATTTCTTGGATGGTTAGTTCCGGATTTTCAATGGCTAGAAGCCCGATTCTCAGAGCATATCTCATTGCACTTGAGAAATCTCTCTGTTCTTTTCGGGCAAAATGATCCAAATCCTTGGCTAAATCTTCATTAATCATAACAGTTTTTCTTACCATATTCTTTCTCCGCATATAATATATGATAATGTCATATTTATGTCAAGCTCCTTATTTGAAAAATATTGCTATGTATTATCAATATATTTCCTTTTAATCTACGCTCCTTTAGCTCCTATATTAGCGATATTAAGTAACAAAATAGAAAAAATCAAGGAGAAATCCGCAGGAAAGAGAGTGCTTTATTTCCCTATGTTAGCTGCTAAGCTCGATTCTGGTTTTAATCCTTATTGCCGGCTGAACTTATTTTTTTTTGGGAGTCGCCATGTAGATGTTGCCTGTCGTCTCGGCCATCCATAAGACCAGCTTGTCCGCTGCCACGGCCACAGTGGCGTTGCCGCGCGGCATATTCAGATTAAAACGGTCTTGATGGACGTGATAGACTCCTTCGGTGTCCCCCTCCGATCTTCTCCAGGATGCTGTAGTGGAGAAACGTCTGGCCGGTTATAGACATTTGTCCTGCTTAATATCAAACATATTACTAAATTTAGGCTCTTTTATCTCCGCTATTGCCAATAATATATAGAACGAACATATCATGTCAATAAGGAATCCTCTATCCTGAATTAGTCATAAATTTTGCCGACAATATTATCTGTCTTTCTTGATATGTGCGAGATGCAATGTATTTGCAGAAGCAGGATGTCAAACCACAAGCGGTTTGTCACCTGTGAATTCTGGTGTTATATGCTAATAATATTTTGGAAATAAATATGTCATATTATAATAAAAAAGTGTATCTTGTTATATAATGAAAACTCAATCAATTGATACTCATTCTCAAATCGAACAAATACAGATTTCTTTATTAAAAAAACAAAGTATAGCAAAAAAATTTGCTCAAGTATGTTCACTTTCCCAAACAACAATCCAACTTTCTAAACGTGCTATAGCAAGAGCAAATCAAAATTTAGATGAAAAACAAATAAATTTATTATTTATTACTTATCAATATGGTAAAGATTTAGCTGTTCGGGTTGATAAATATTTAAATAGAAGATGATATGGAATCTACAACTATATTATTAGTTTTAAAACCATTTATAAAAGTTTTAGACAAACTTTCAATTTCTTATTACATTAGTGGTTCATTAGCTAGTTCAATTTTTGGACTTCCAAGATCAACCATGGATATTGACATAGTAGCTGATATTCAACCATTTCACATATCCCGCCTTAAACAAAGCCTTAAAAGTGAATTTTATATTGATGCGGATATGGCAAAAAAAGCAATAGATCGTTTATCTTCCTTTAATCTTATTCATTTAGAAACTGCTATGAAGATTGATGTTTTTATACAAAAAAGAGGTCATTACCAGGACAGTGCTTTAAATCGCAAACAAAAAGATACACTTATTGAAAACGATAAAAATTCAGAATTTTATTTCTCATCTCCTGAAGATATAATTCTGAATAAATTAGCATGGTATGAAAAGGGATGCCGAGTTTCTGAACGACAATGGCTTGATGTACTTGGAGTTATTAAAGTTCAAGGAAATTCATTAGATAAAGATTATTTAAAAAATTGGGCTCAAAAATTAGCTATTTATAATCTATTAGTTGACGCATTTAAAGAGGCGGAAATTCAAATATGAAAAAAATTAGCAATTTGAGTAAGAAGATAACAATTTCAGGAGCGTTCCCTCAAACTGGGTGAGATAGACCAATTCCCATAACAGGGACTTACTCCCAGCTGGCATTGGGGCAAACCATGGTTCGACTTCGCTGTGTTTTATACCCTTATCGTCAAGCCTGCGGATTGCGTCCTCAAGAGGGGCCGGTTCAAAGGCGATACCGATATATCCGCAGTCGACCGGAGGCCTTTCAGCGATATCATTGCCTTCCCAGGTCTCAAACTCCAGCGTGACATTCCCCAGGAAAATCCCGCCACTGTAACCATGTACCGGCTTCAATTCCTTGCCTTTCAGAACATTCAGTCCTTCCGGACCCCAGAATACCGGAAGTTGAAAGTCTTCTCTAAAAATACGCATGAGCTCATCTACCTTCTTCTGGGAAGAAGCAAAGACAACGATATGATCCATGCGAGTCAGGATTATTCCCTCTTCATTTACTAAAACAGAAGATGACTGATTCCATCCCATGACGGGAGCTGATATCATGATTACTGCTATCAAGGCATAAAGTCTTTTTACGGATGGTCTGCGCATGCATGAAATTTTTATAAGGGCCTCCAGATGCCCTCCTCAAAGATTAATAAGTGCATTTCTATCCTTGTAAACGTATTTTCAGCTTAAAAAGTTCCCTTCCCTTAGCTCTAATATTAGCGATATTAAATTACACAGACAAAATCAAGGATAAGTCCGCAGGAGAAAGAGCGCTTTGCAACAATATTGATTAAGTGATAAAATCCAGATAGTTCTCCCGGTTCACAATACGAAATTCAGCTGTCGTTGCGCAGCTAGAAATGTCAATTATAAGGAAGTAGATTCCTTGAAATGTAACAAATATAAGGATTGAGTAAATTATTACTCAATTATGAGTGAACCGTAAATTGTTTTCTTGCTAAGAATTTGCAAGCTGCTCTCTATTTATCTTTTTTTTCTATTATCCTCGCCACTTTTCCTCCACACTTCTGGCATTTGCCTTCAAGAAGAATATCGCCTTGTATAACTCTGCCGGAGTAATTAACGATTGTTGTCATCTTTGTGCAATGGCCGCACCACACATTACTTAAAATCTTAGTCTTTGTATGCGGAGGGAGGGCCTCCCACAATCGATATGCATTTGGAGTAAAGTTGGTTAGTTCAGGCAGAAGGCCAAGCAGACGGCGTAGGGCCATCTCTGAAGTCTTTTTCCTGCAGCTTGACAACCCGTTTGAATTCCGCACGAGAATCCGGATCAAAGATATGATGAAACGCTGCCCGGTTCCCAATTCTTTCACAGTAGTAACATCAGGCATAGAGGTGGACGCGATGATTTCATAGAATGTGATATAGCTTTTATTGAGATGTCGAATGTAAGTCGGTGCCGGCTCCTCGAGTTTAGCGGACATGGGATCTGAGAGAAACCTTTCTGCGATTGATTGAAGCCGCAGCACTTTTTGTATTTCTTCCCGCTCCCGCATGGGAAAGGCTCATTCCGTCCGATTTTTTTTGCTCATAGTAATAGCAGGATATTAAAAATCACAATCCAATACAAGCAGAAGTTTGGCAGGTTGTGAAGGAGACTGCCCGAGTTGTTTTTAGATGAATTATTGTGATATGAAAAACGAGTTTTAGTTACAGGATGAAATTATATTTCGTATAATAATTTATTAATACGAAATATAAATTCGTAAAAAAAACTTGATGCGAAAAAATATTACATATAATGACAATATGAGAAAATATTTTTTTACAGAACAAAAAAGTTCAATTTAATATCAGCAATCTTTATAAAATACATCGAGAAATGTTTAGCAATGTTTGGAAGTGGGCTGGCAGAAAAAGGAAAACAGAAAGGAAATCTTATATTTGTGCACTTCGAGAAGCGGATGGCTCAAACTATAAGCCTCTGATTGATTTTCATAAAAAATATATTTCAAATTTTTCGCTATAAACTATTATATCGCCTATTTTATGGTCACCCCAATCGAACCACTGTTGCCTCTCCGATGTTAAGGTCTACCCAAAATCAAATTTTTATCTATTTTTCCTAAAATTCCAATCCTAATCCAATACCGCCTTTTAATCCTCCCAGATCTATTTCAAAGTCCGCGGGTTTCACTTTGCAGTAGTTGTAGCTTCCTTTCACATCAAAAAATAAGGGGCCGGCCACCTTGATCCTGCAGCCCAATTGAAAAATGTATCCTATGTCACCATTTTTCACTTTTCCTATCGGATTTTCTTCACTGTATTGGAAATATCCGACACCGATAGCAGTGTAGGGTCGAAATACCGAGGTCCTGGTTTGAAACATCAGCCCGCCGGATATAGGTATAATCCGGAGTTCAGTCACTTCTTCTGTGAAAGTTGTCTTTCCTTCCTTGTTGTAGAAATCTGCCGCTGCCCATAAGCTCACCCATTTCCATAACTTGATGCCGATTTCTCCCCCGAATACCATTCCGCTGCCGTAGATGTCTTTGAAGAAATCATCCGTTGGTTGAAAATAATGGGCCATTCCTTCTATTCTGAAACTGCTCTCAGTCCCGGCATGTGAAAAAGGTCCTGACAGGAAAAGAATAACGGCTAAAAATAAAACACTCTTTTTCATCTTTGTGGCTCCTCTTTATTGTATTGTCAAATTAATCGGTTTCCCTTCTCTGCCCCATGCAGTAACGGCGGCAATTTCATATAAATACGACTCAGTTTCTTCCACGTTCCTATGCCAATACTCAAATGTGCCGGCGTCCAGTTCAACCAGGAGATTTCTTTGGTTTCCGTCCAGATGATAAATTCTGTATTTTGCAATATTGATGCCTTGGTTATTGGAATTGGCTTCCCATTTTAGCACATTGATATATTCCCCTTGAAGCAGGGAACGGTTGAGAGTTTTCTGGCCGCTTACATTCAAAGGCGGGTAAATAAGCCTGAAATTAGCTTTAACGGATTTATCTGAATTCATGGTTATTGTTTCAGGGTTCGCCGAGCCTGAGAGATCGCCGCTCCAACGCTTGAAGATGTAATATTTATTGAGGATCGCTCTTACAGTCACGGTCGTTCCCTGGTCATAGGTATGAGTACCGGGGGAAGGATCTGTTGTTCCCCCATGCCCGGCTGTTATGGTTAGTTTTTGAGGTGGATATCCAGAAAAAGCTTTGAGGCAGACATTTGAGTTTGCCCAAGCGCCGCCCCAGGAAGTATGGATATCGTACCATGTGCTGCCGTTTGAGCTGATAAAGCTTTCTCCGGAACTAGCTCTGGCGCTGCTGCTGAAATTTGAAAGGGGCCGTTCAATGGGGATAGGATAACTATAACCGGTTGTTTTGAGTTTTACTACAATAGAAAATCTCTGATTACGGGAAAGAGCCACAGTTTTGTCGAGTTCAATAGTAAAGTATCCCGGAGAATCGATCTGGCCGGTTTTTTTCGCCACACGTGTTCCGCTGCGTGGCTTGGCCCCGGACACATCCTTATACATATATATTTCATAGAAATTTTGTGAAGCAGCAGTATAAAAACTTACTGCAGTTAAAGCGATATTGGAGGTAGAGGTGAAAATATTTGAAAACCAGGCGGTATCTGAGCCAAATCCCAGAGAAGTGACCCACCCCAGAGGATCATACTGGTAAATATCGGTGTAGTTTTTGGGACCCTCGGCTGTAAACACGGCGCTAAAATTCCTCCTGCCAAAATATTTATCATAATACGAGGCATAAAAGTAGCCGTTTTCTCCGAAGCTTTTACCCCAACTGTTTTTGACAATGAATGCACCATTCCCAGGAGGCGGGGAATTAAATTTATTCCTACTGAAATTATCGTCCCAGCCGACAATGGCTACTGCATGACCACCTTCTTTAAAGCTATTATTATAATAAGCCTTATTAGATGCGCTGTAACATGCGCCCTTCCAGTACATCAATGTATAAACAGCGCCGTATGTCATCACAGATCTTTTTATGAAGCTATTGGTCAGATGACCTGATCTCGGTGGAATAAATATGACTTCCTGAACGTGTTTTTTAACCGGGAATGCATCCGCAGAATTATATTTGTATGGGTCGTCTTCTTCTTTTATAGGCCCGCTCCATCTGGCGAGATAGGCGGTGGACATATCGATAGTGCCGCCTTCGCAGGGGCTGTAATCAAATCCGTGTTGTTCGATGAGATTTTGTTCGGAGAAATCCCTACTTTCATTAGGCATAAGAAACGATTCAAATGATCCATAGGTAGCAAAAGCCCAGCAGGAGCCGCAGCTTCCCTGATTTTTTACTGTGGTTAATTTATTTTTATTGCGGAGATCATATGAAGAGGGTAGACCTGCAATCTTTACCTCAGGTAGGTATTTGAAATAGGAGACATCATGAGGACTCGGCAGTGAGCCCAGAGGATATCCGTCATCGGAGTAGCGTGATAAAATGGCCAGGCTTGGGTCCTTCTGCAGCTGTAAAAATTCCTCATTTAGAGGGGCCATTATGGGAATAGTTTCTTCGCTGGAGAAGATGCCGGATATAATAAATGAGCCGGCACCTACGATTAACACCATGAAGAGTAAAAGTCCCAATTTGATTTTTTTCATTTTTATTCCTCTCTCTGCATATCTTCCCTATGTTATCATAAATTTTCTATATAAAGTCAACTTTTTTTACTGTTGATAGGAACTTGCATTTTGCGCTTGCTTTGATTTCTACTCAATTCTGGTTTACTTGAGTTTTTTATCACAGTAACTTCACAAGCCGGCTGTATCCGGAGCGGCTTACAGGCAGGGTTTTTCCATTTATTAAAATCGCAATACGGCTGTCTTTTGTATAGGGCTCGATTGTGTTCAGATAATCGATATTCAGGATATAAGAGCGGTGTATTCTGTAAAATTTTTGGGGATCAAGCATCTTTTCCAGATTAGCTAAAGTGTCGTTCTTCAGGGAAGATTTATTTGCAGTATATATACAAACATAATCATCCTGAGCTTCAATATAAATGATATCTTCTGTTGGGATTATGTAGATATTCCCGCGGTCTCTTACCAGGATCCTTTTATGGGGTACTTCTTTTAGACGGTGCTGCTGGAGTAATTTATCAACGGGCTGTCTGCTTTTTCCCGGGAAACGTTCTTTGACCCGGTCAAGTGTTTTTGCCATACGTTCTGGTTTAACCGGTTTTAAAAGGTAATCAAGAGCATGGGCTTCGAATGCCTGCAGGGCGTATTCATCATATGCGGTCACAAAAACTATAAAAGGGGCATCCTTTCCCAAAAGTTCCAGGACATCAAAGCCATCGAGTTTCGGCATCTGGATATCCAGGAATACCAAGTCAGGTTTTTTTTCTTTGACTGCCTTTACTGCTTCAAACCCGTCTGAACATTCCCCCACGATCTCGATCTCTTTAAAACCATCAAGGATCATTTTTAATGCTTTTCGGGCCAGATGTTCGTCATCAACGATAATGGCTCGTTTTCTATTCATTTTTTCCCTCTAAGGGGATCTGCAGTTTGACGATAAAATCATTTTCGCCTTGGGTGATGATCAGCTTTGTGTTGTCCCCATAGGCATTGGTAAGGCGTTGTTTCAGTGCTTTTAGTCCGAATCCCGGGCTTGTTTGGGTCCGGGCGGTTTTATCCCAGGGGTTTTTGACCAAAATCTGGAGGGAATTCGGATATTTTTCTATCTGCAAAGTCAGGGTGCCGGGTTTGATAGTCTGCTGAAAGCCGTGTTTAATGGCATTTTCTACAAGCGGTAAAAGTGAAAAAGGAGGCAGCTGTTCTGCCATAGCTTGCTCATTTATATTTAAATCGAGAGTCAGCCTTTCACCCAGCCGGATCTTTTCTACTCCAAGGTAACTTTTTATATGCTCAAGTTCATCTTTCACGCTTGCCCATTCCTTGCGGGCATAAACCAGACTGTAGCGCAAAAAATCGGAAAGCTGTATGCAAACTTTATGGGCCAGCTCAGGTGATGTTTTTGTCAAAGTACTCAGAGCAGTCAGGCTGTTAAACAAGAAGTGGGGATGAATGGTCGCTCTCAGAGAGGATAACTCGGTGCGGCTGGTAAGTAAACGGTTTTCAAGAGCCTGCTGTTCTGCCTCTCTGCTTTTTTCCAGAGAGAGAATCAGATAGTGGATCAGGGCGGCCAGAAAATACAGAAAAATTCCTACTAACGCAAAGAGAAGAAAGACCTGATCGAACCGCTTTCTCCATATTCGGGTATTAAGGAAAAAATCCAAGCCTTCGCTGTAAGCCATTGTCAGCAGCAGCCATACTCCCGTCATCGTTAAGGCGGCTATACTCTGCCTTAGGATAATATTAACAAGATTTTTTTGCTCCGGGAGCATAGTCTTACATAGGTACCAGGAAGATAGGCAGAAAAAAAGTTCTAAAAGCATTGAGGGAGCTGCAAGCAGGGTTGCTTCTGAAAAAGACAGACCTGTAAGGCTGCTCACCAGAACGGTCATACAGATAACAACCGGACTCCATATGACCGTGATTAAAAGAAAATTCTTAGGCGAGCGAAGATAAGGAAACATATCAGTTTTTTACCTCAATGCCTCCCATTATTGACATTCCTTTTATCGTAAGTTTTCTTATTTCTTTTTCCGGATTTGCTGCTACTTCTTGTTTTGACATAACCACTGTTTTATTGTCTATGCCACCAAGAATGGGTGTTCCCTCAATATTTACACTCCAGTTCCGGGGTACTCTTATTTCAATTCCTCCCATAACAACAAAGGCATCGATTATTATATCATCATTCTGGATATCAGCATCCCTCAGATCAATTGTTCCACCACCCATAAATGCACTCACTTTGCCGCCTTTAAATTGGTCGGAAGCGAATTTGTACTCTGCTCCTCCCAGGACAAAGGAGAGATTAAAGGTATCACTTGAGGAGGGAGCTTTATGGCCTCCCCATACGGCATCTTTAATGATTGCCATTCCGATTAAAATCACGATGATCGGCCAGAATGTTCCTATATCAAATACTATAATATCTAAATTGTTTAAGAGGAACAATACTCCTACAATAATAAAGATCGCTCCGCTGAAACCATGCCGTGTTTCACTGGGTTTGGAGATATGGCTTAAGCCGATCAAAATGAGGGCAACAGGCCAGAAATCCCACATGTCTACCCCGATGGCAACGCCCAAATTTTCAAGCAGAAAAAGAATACCTGCACAAATGACAACCAGTCCGATGATCATTTTTAAATCAAGGTTAATGCTTGCTTTTTTTTCCATTTTTTCCTCCAATGGTTAAATTTCTACTTCAATATAAGCAGTTCAGGAGAATATTGGTACTAGTATTCGGTAAATGACCTTTAACTCTCGGTAGATGACGGGAAATAGGCGGCAGTGTTTCATCTTAGAATGAGTTTTTCGTAATCTATTTTATTTACAAAGGCCTCTATAAGCACTGGACCTTTAGCAGCAAAGGCTTTTTTTAAGGCTGATTGATATTCCTCTGTGGTCTTAGCAGTCAATACAGGAACGCCGAAAAAATTTTCGTTTGAAACATAGCTTTCTCCAAATAATTTTGTGCCGTAACTTTTGAAGTTCTTACGGTCCTGTTTTATGCGGATAAGAGATAGTTCTTTATCCGTCATAAGCACAAATACCACTTTTGTACCAAGGCGTTTGGCAGTTGCCAGTTCGCCTGCCATCATCAAGAAGCCGCCGTCGCCTGTGATACAGGCTACTTCCCGCTCGGGCAGACTTAGTTTTGCGGCAATAGCTGCGGGAATACCGAATCCCATAGAGGAACAGCCATTAGTCATAAGCTGGCACTCGGGAGAAAATGCTTTCCAGGCCTGGCCTATTAGGTGGAGGTGAGCCCCCACATCACAGGTCATAATACCGTCTGGTGGAAGCATCTCCCGCAAGCCAGCCAGGACTGTTCGCGCCTCAAATTTTCCTTCCTCAGGGGAAAGGTCAGCAAACATTTTATTCCGCCTTTGGGCCAGAGCTTCGATATCCCAGTTTTTTTTAGCAGCAGCAAGCCCGGCCAAATGTTCCAGGGCCGGTTTTAAATCACCTGTTACTTCACAGGCCAGGGTGCATTGGTTTTTGTCCAAGTCAGCGAGTATGGTGTCAATATGCATTAAAGGAATGTTGTGTATCCAGTCTTCGTAGTTTAGTTCTACCGGATCGTATCCGATCCCCACTATAAGGTCAGCCTGCTGTATGGTCTGGTCGATCCGGTCTGAAAGTGCATGAGAAAGAACTCCGGCATAGAGGGGGTGGTCTTCCGGGACCATTCCTTTTGCCATGGGAGTCTGTACGACCGGGACCTGAAATTTATCCAGGATCTTTAATATTAAAGGCCTGACCCGGGAGCGGATGGAGGTGATTCCCAGCGCAATAAGAGGTTTGCGGGCCTTATTAAAGAGGGCCTCCATTTTATCCAGGGACTCATTGCCAGGTGCAGGTATCTGTTTTGAGGGCAAGGGCTTTACGTTTTCGTGTCTTGCTTTTTCTGCCCCTATACCTTGGGGAAGGCCGATATATACCGGTCCCGGGACTTCAGAAATTGCGGTCTGGAAAGCTTTGTGCAGCGTTTCCTCTACCTGGTCCGGTTTCAAGCGTGTTTGCCATTTTGTTATTGATTTAAAAAAACTCTGTTGGTCTATATTCATCTGAGTGATACGGTTGAGCATGTCCTCAGATTTTTCATCTGAGAATGCAATCATAGGTGAACGGTCAAGATATCCGCAGCAAACACCTGTGCTCTGATTACAGGCACCGGGGCCATAGGTTCCAAAACAGGCCGCTACTTTTCCGGTCAAGCGCCAGCAAACATCAGCCATAAATCCTCCCGAGGATTCATTGCTGACAAGAATAAATTCTATTCCTTCGGTCCGGCTGATCGCTTCCAAATAATCAACCCAGTTACCGCTCGGAACTCCAAATACATAGCTAACGCCTAATTCTTTTAGGGTTTGAGCCGTTTTTTCTGCTGCATTCATTGATCTTCTCCTTCTTCTATTTACGGTTCATTTAATGTTTATTTCGATATTTTTTATGAATAGTTTAGGCTAATAGCTTATAGCATAAAGCTATGACTTGGCAAATAGGGAAATGTGAGGAGCTCCCCCATTTTTTCTCAAACTTACAAGAGCTGTAAGGCAGGGATACGGGTAAGTCCCTTTGAAAGACAGGGATTTCCCCCAGCGGGGAAATCCCTTCCTGTCCTCACAACGCTCTCCTCGAGATTCTCTCGAGGAACCATGCCCGCGTTGTTCCGGATGGCTTTCTCCGGGATTTACCCGTGTCCCTGCCAGCTTTTTGCCTGGATTAGAGAAAAAAATGGAAGGGAACTCCAGAGAAAGAGAATATAAAAAAATCAACTACTATGCTGATGTAATGATAATTGTGGAGGCAAGGATTGTTTACACAGGGAATCCATGATATTATTACAAACAAATGGAAATTGCTGTTGTAATTATTGCCTTTAATGAAGAGGATAGGCTGGCAAATGCTTTGAAAAGTGTTAAAGATATTGCTGCAGAGATCATTGTTGTTGACAGTTACAGCCAGGATAATACGGTTGAAGTAGCTAAACAATTTACGAATAAAGTATTCCGGCGTAAATGGACGAACTATTCTGACCAGAAAAATTTTGCCAATTCTAAAGTCTCTTGCCCCTGGATTTTATCTCTGGATGCGGATGAGTGCCTTTCGCTGCAACTTCAGGGAGAAATTCTCAAGTTGAAGGATGAAGAGCCTCATATTTCCGCTTTTTCTATGCCGCGCAAAGTTTATTACCTGGGAAAATGGATACATCATTCCGGGTGGTATCCGGACCGGAAAATCCGTCTTTTTCGCAAAGAGAAAGCCTTATGGGAAGGGAAGTATGTGCATGAAAAACTTGTGGTTGATGGCCGGATTTTAAAGCTTAAGGGAGATATTCATCACTTTACTTATCGGGGAATCAGTGACCATCTGGAGAGGATAAATATTTTTTCGAGCCTGGGCGCAAAAAAACTGTATGCAGAGAAAAAAAAATGCCGTTTGTTTCATTTAGTGTATCTGCCCTCTTTACGCTTTTTAAAGTCGTTTTTCTGGAAAGCGGGATTCCTGGATGGATACGCAGGTTTTGTCATTGCGGTTCTGCATGGCTATGCTGTTTTTGCCCGGTATGTTAAGCTGCGGGAGATCTGGAAAAAAGGAGAGAGGATTGAGCCTTTTCCAACTTGATGCCGGAAAGGAATGGAGAGGAGGCCAGAGGCAGTCATATTTTCTAGCCAAAGAGCTAAAATGCCAGGGATATCCTTTCTACTTTTACGTCCAGCCCGGCAGTCCGCTCTATGAGAAAGCTTTACAGGCGGATCTCCCGGTGAAAGCTGTAAAAATTCGCAGCGAAATAGACCCGCTCGCAGTTCTGCGTCTGAGTGCAGCTATGAAGCGCAGAAAATGCAGGTTGGTTCATTTTCATGATGCCCATTCATTAGCGGTCGGTTCCGCTGCTGCCTCTATTGCTAAGGTTCCTTTAAGAGTTATATCCCGGCGGGTTGATTTTCCTCTGAATAAAAATTATCTGTCGCGGAAAAAATATACAAAAAATATTGATTTGATAATCGCTATATCCCAGGGAGTAAAAAAAGTACTGGTCAAAGGGGGAATCAATACCCTGAAAATCAAAGTCATACCTTCCGGGATCGATTATTCTCCTTTTGAAGAAGCCGCATCCATAGATTATTTACACAAGGAATTATCTTTCGAGCCTGAGGATTTTTTAGTAGGAATTGTTGCTCACCTGGCCGACCATAAGGGCCACGAGTATTTGATCGAAGCTACCAGGATCCTCAAGCAGAAAGCCCCCCGGATTAAAATAATCATAGTGGGAGAAGGCCCTTTACAGATGAAACTGAGCAAAAAAGCCAAAGAGATAAGGGTTGAAAATATGGTCTTTTTCCTTGGTTTTAGAGAGGATATTCCCCAGATCTTATCGTCTCTGGACCTTTTTGTGCTTTCTTCCAAGCTTGAAGGAATGGGCACCAGTATAATGGATGCCATGGCCAGCAGTCTGCCGGTAGTGGCTACCCGGGTAGGAGGTATCCCGGAGGTTGTTGTAGATGGAGAGACTGGGCTCTTGGTGCCGCCTAAAAATCCAGAAGCTCTGGCAGATGCTATTTTGCGGATCTATAATAACAGAGAATTGGCAGAACGACTGGGACAGAGGGGACATGAAGTCGTGCATGCAAAGTTTTCAGCTGAAGCAATGGCTGCAAAGATTATCAAAGAATACGATCGCCTCGCAAAAAAGAAGCGGGTCTCTTTTTTATGAAGATCGAGAAGATAGAACTTTCGATCCTGGAGTTACCTTACGTCCATTTTTTTGAAACAAGTTTCGGGAGGGAATACGGCCGCACTTTTATTCTAATTAAAGTGTTTTCAGAGGGTATTTCCGGGTATGGAGAAGTTGTGGCAGAAAAGCTCCCCCTGTACAGCTATGAAACTACCTCAACCGCCTGGCTGGTTTTAAAAGAACTTCTCATCCCGATGGTGTTTGAAAAAGGAATAATTGAGCCTGATGATTTTTATAAACAAACCCAAAAATTCAAGGGACATCTTATGGCAAAAGCCGGGCTGGAGCTGGCCCTGTGGGACCTTAAAGCAAAAAGAGAGGGCCTTCCTCTCTCTAAGCTTTACGGAGGCGCGAGAAAAGAGGTTTCCTCCGGAGTAAGTGTGGGGATCCAGGATACGATCCCGCAGTTGCTGGACCGGATCGATTCTTTCTTAGAGGAAGGATACACAAGGATCAAAGTCAAGATAAAACCCGGCTGGGATATTAAGGCCTGTCAGGAGATCAGGAAAAAGCATCCCGACCTTACCCTGCAAGCGGATGCCAATGCCGCCTATAAGATCGACGATATTGAGCATCTAAAGGAGCTCGATGAGTTCGGTCTTTTAATGTTAGAGCAGCCTTTTAGCGGCGATGACCTCTGGGACCACAGCCGTCTCCAGAAGGAAATAAAGACCGCCATATGCCTGGATGAAAGTGCTGTGTCTGCCGCAAAGGTTAGAAAAGCATATGAGATGCAAAGCTGCCGTATTATCAATATTAAAGTCGGCCGGGTGGGAGGCATTATAGAGGCCAGAAAGATCCATGATTTTTGCCAGGCCAAAGGTATGCCGGTTTGGTGCGGGGGTATGCTTGAGACCGGGATAGGCAGAGCGCATAATATCCACCTTGCCTCTCTGCCTAATTTTAAACTGTCAAATGATATTTCCGCCAGTAACAGGTATTTTACTCAAGACCTTATTGAACCGGCCGTAGGGCTCACAGAGCGCGGTACGATCACAGTTCCGACCGGGCCGGGTATCGGAGTTTTTCCGGTTGAGGACCGCATCAACCGGGCAGCCCTTAAACAAGAAACTTTTCCTAAAAATTTAGCCTAGATTATTCATAATAAAATGGCGATGTTTTTATTATTTGATAATAAACAGCTTTGTCTGACGGCCGTCGATGAATTTACATCCGTCTTTTTTTGTATAAACTCCGCCTTCTTCAAGTCCCATGCGGACTGATTGGCCATCCCACTCAGGTACTTCATAGATGTTGTTCATTTCAATGGCATAACAGGTATTGTAATAAAGCGGGTAGTCACCGCGTACCGGTACACCATCCTGTCTATTCCAGAGGCCCACAACAAATCCGGCTGCATGCCCGTGAATACCGAGAGGGTGGCAGTACACAGATGGATTTAAACCTTCAGCCTTTGCCTTTTGCAGAGACGATTTTAATACTTCGTTTCCTGCCCTGCCAAACTTGTGCTCAGCCATGACGATGTCCTGTAGTCTGTTCCCCAGCCTTAAAGCTTCCTTTAAACCTTTAGGAGCGTCCTCTTCTCCTATTTTGCACACATAAGCATTTTGCTGGGTATCAGTGCAGAGCCCTAAATAGACGATGCCGATGTCGCAGTGGAGAAGGTCTCCGCGTCTTATAACTGTGTTTTTATCCGGGTATTTAGCTGCTTCTTTTTTTGAACGTTGAATGGAAACAGAGGGCTGGAACCAGGTTTCTACGCCCAGGTCAGTATATTTTTGCCTTATCCACCAGACGACCTCCTCGGTAGTTGTGATATCAGGAACGATGATTCTGTTTGAGAAAAATTCACCAATAATGTCATGGGCAATGCCGCAGATATGCCGGTGAATGCTTAATTCCCTGGGACTGCGGGTTTCAAGCCATCCCACACACAGGTTTTCTGCAGAGACCAGCCTTTTTGAGTATTCAGGCCCCAGGGCTTTGACCAGGCTGGCTTTAAAAGAAGCTGACAATCCGTCCCCAAAAGCCCAAGTCTCGGATTCATTGATCCCGACTTTTTTAGGATCTTGTTCTTTTATATAGTCTGCCAGATTGACTATCCTGGTTAATGCACGAGTTGAGCTTGACGTAGCTGGTAGGCGTGGCGGGTGAAGCTGTGGTATTTCACCGCGAATCCGCTGCAACACCCCAGATGCGGTGAGATCGGCTCGCCCGGAGGGGAAAAAATGTCGATTATAATAAAATATTACATTGGGAGAACAAAGTTTTATGTTAGCTTAACGGAAAATCTCATGTAATCCCTTGATATTATTTATGTTACGTAGAATATCGACATTTTTTATGAATTATCCAGGCTATCTGGTCTTTAGTATTATCTGTATAGATGGTTTTATACCATTTTCCCATCCCGTAAAAGCTTCCTGTCAGACGCTTCACCCCTTCATCGCCTTTGTCATGAAAAATAAGAATTGAAGTTCTGCGGGCGGCCATGGTCGGTTCCGGGACCATTGTCATATAAACCGGATCTTCGTTGTACTCACGACAGATGATGACCCACATGTCGATTCCCTCGCGGCGCATCAATTCCGGAATAATGTGTTTGAGCCTCCATTCCAGGATCTCATTCATAATTTTGGCTCTTTGCTGTTCCGGCAGGATGTGGTCAATATCGTTTACATCCGTTACGCCGATATCTTGGGCAAGAGTAATTCCGGCTGCCAGAATAAAAAAGATTGAAATAAGAATTGCAAGTTTCGCCTTTTTCATGCTTTTCCTCCTTTTTGTAAATAATCCAGGTTAGTTTGCACTCTATTAAACATTTAAACAAAAATCAATAAAAGAAGTGATTTGAGTTCAAGGGATTTTGCTATGAGTTCGGCGGTAAATAGAATAGGCAAAACATTTTGTTTTTTTGCTGATATTTATATATACGGTTCATCTCCCAATTAGTTGGTAATTCTGAGCATATCTTATTGTATAATACATTGATATTAAAGAAATTAATTAATGTGAAATATCAACCTGTATTTTCCTTGTATCCTCTTAATGATAGCAATTTTGCTCATTGG
>JAUVXM010000012.1 GCA_030603565.1 Candidatus Aminicenantota bacterium | reverse complement strand
AAAGCCTGAAATCGGCGAACTGATGAACGCAATTGAAATCTCCTCAACCGATGAATTTATCACCATATCTGCTACTATACCTGAAGAACTCCTGACCAAACTTAAAAAAGAAGTTGTACCTTCCGAACCAGAAAAGAAATAGAACGTTTGAATACAGCAGTTGTAATTTTTATGAATAGTAAAGGTTAAGCCTTAACTATTCACGAGTCGAGGTTGCCGTAGATACGGTAAAGCAGAAAATAGTAAATGGTAAATAGTAAATAGAAAAAATCATGAGATGTTAGTTAAAAGTTTTATATAATGAAATTCTGATGTGGCTGAAGCGACATTGAAGATTTAGCATTCTGAGAGCTCTTTTAGAGGGAACCCGGCAAAGCCGGGCTTCGAGTATGTCTGACCCACGGACGGGGGGAGTTACGCAGAAGCCGAAAAAAGAGCACGATGAATGGCGTGAAAAATCTGAACGAGCTCAAGCCACACCTGAATTTCATTTCCTTCACTGCGAATCCGCTGCAACAAAGTAGATGCTGTAAGTTCGGCTCGCCTGTAAGGTAAAATATGTATGCATTAAATAAAAGTCATGACAAGAATTAACGTAAGAATCATCCACTTAATAAATATCATGTTTTATAAAGTGTTAGTCATGTTAAGTTTGTATGGTGCTGCATACATATTTTATGAATGACCAGGAATCCGGAGGGTTTTGAATGCTTTCAGGGTATTGCGCATCAGCATGGCTACGGTTAAAGGCCCCACTCCTCCGGGAACCGGTGTCAGATAGCTGGCTTTATTTATGACAGCAGGGTGCACATCTCCAACCAAGGTGTACCCTTTTTTTGCCAGCTGTTTTTCCCTCTTCTCATTATCCCCGAACAATTCTTTGGCTTGTGCTTTATCTGTTACTTGATTTATCCCCACGTCCACTACAACAGCCCCTTCTTTTACAAAATCAGAAGTGACGAAAGCGCCCCGGCCCATCGCAGCCACTAAAATGTCTGCTCTGGCAGCCACTCCGGCAAGATTTTTTGTCCGGGAATGGCAGATCGTTACTGTGCCGTGAGCATTTGTCATCATAGCTGCGAGAGGTTTCCCGACGATATAACTCCTTCCGATTATTACTACATCTTTTCCTTCAATCCCAATATTGGCAGATCCAAGCAGTTTCATTATTCCCAGAGGCGTGCACGGCCTGATCCCCTTTTCATTTCTAAGGATATTTCCCAGGTTATAAGGATGAAAGCCGTCTATATCTTTCTCCGGCATGATCGCAGTGGTGATGTCATGGGCATTAAGGTTTGAAGGTAAAGGTTCCTGGACCAGGATGCCGTCGATATCCTCGCGGCTGTTCAAATCTGTTATGCGTGCTTTTAATTCTGAAGATTTGATGTTTTCTGAGTATCTAAGCACCTCAGAATACAGCCCTAATTTTTCACAGCTACGCTCCTTGGTCCCGACATAGATCTGCGAAGCTTTGTTCTCCCCGACCAAGATGGCTGCTAAACCCGGAACCTCATTCCTGTTTTTTTTTAACTCGGCTATCTCTTCCTTAACTTTCTGCCTTTCTGTTTTTGCCAACGTCTTGCCTTCAAGCCAGATTCCCATATATATACCTCCAGAGTTAACCTGGACTATTCATAAAAAATGTTGACTCGTGAATAATCCGGGCGGATGTTCTTTTATTATACATATGTCCTTATTTAATAACAATAGAAGGGCTAAAATCTTAGGGTGTTCCCTGAATCATATTGGCATAAAAATTGCAGATAAGATTATGAATAATTTCAGGATGGTTAAGCTGGAATGTTTTTGTGATAATCTATATAATACAAATCAAGATTCATTATGACTGAGGATAAAAAATGAATAAACTATCCACATTTACTGTTTTTTCTTTTCTCCTTCTTTCTGTTCTGTTTTCAGGCTGTGCTTCCCAACTCCAGCAAAACCAGATGCAGTTTGGCATAAAATCCGCCCAAAAGGACTTATGGAATGAAGCCATATTTCGCTGGAAAAAAAGCATTCGATCTGCCTCTGACTCAGCTGCTGCCCACAATAACCTGGGGGTTGCTTATGAAAAAAAAGGCATGATAGAAGAAGCTGAAAAGGAATACAAGATCGCTTTAAAACTTGATCCGGATAATGAACACATCCAGTCTAATTACACAAAATTTAAAAAATACTGGAAAGAATCAGAAAAAACAGAGGAGGAAAAAGATGAAAAGAAATAGAATATTCCTTATTCTCTTGATTTTCCTGGTCCTATACTCCTGCAAGACTGGCAATTATTGGAAGATCAAGCTCGAGCTCCCGGTAAAGACGAGCCTGGATATAAGCCGGTTTAAAAACATCGTCATTGCAAATTTCTTCCTGATAGATGATAAAAATGACTTTGAAATCAACCCGGCCCTGCTCGAGTATTTAAGCTCTGAACTTTCTCAAGATTTGGATAAAAATATTTCCACAAACAATATTGCACTCGACAATGAGGAGCTTTTCCAAAATAAAGATTTCTGGAAAGGCCAAGCTCCGGGAGAAGATGCAACTGCTTTTTTGACCGGCAGTATTGAGTATACTTCTGAAACCCGCAAAGCTCTCATCGGGAAAAGCAAGAAACAATTCGACAACCCTTTTCCGAGCAAGAATAGGCTAGCTTCCCGCAAATTCTACAATCTTAAAATGAATGTCTATTTTATAAATGCTGCAACCGGAGAGGTCATTTACGAGACAAAATTTAATGAGACCCAGGCTTATGAAAATCCTAACCAGACTGCGGAATTCGCCTTTTTCGACCAGGTCCATAAAGTGAAAGAAAAGCTGTTCCGTCAAGTGTTGGGGGGGGAAAGAATTCAACAGAGATACCTTATTTCTAAGTGAAGCAAGGAGCTGCTATGAAAAACCGGATAAAATTTCTTGTATTTTTACTTATTTTTGTGATCTCTATTTCCCATACTTTTGGCCAGTCCATATATTTTCCTTATTACGGTAAAAACAAAGTTAATTATACTAAGTTTCAATGGAAAAGTTATAAAACGGATAATTTCGATATCTATTATTACACAGAAGATATCCGCACGCTTAAAATTATCTCTGAACTGGCAGAAAGTGCCTTTAAGAGGATAAGCTTAAAGATCAAACACCAGTTATCTGCCCGAGTGCCTATTCTTTTCTATAAGACCAGCACAGAGTTCCAGCAAACAAACCTTTACCAGCTCCCGGAAGGAGTTCTGGGTGTCGCCGAACCTCTTCTCTACCGGGTAGCCCTGCATGGAGACATGCCGATAGATGAACTGCAGGACCTGGTTGAACATGAGTTGACCCATATTTTTGAGTATGATCTTCTTTATGGAAGCCCGGGCGGGGTCGTTTACGCGATGAGCGCTCCTGCCGATTGGATTATGGAGGGCTTCAGTGAGTACAACACTGAGACCTGGTCTTCCTGGTCAGCGCTTATAGTCCGGGATGCTGTCCTTAATGACCGGATCCCGGAACTCACCAAACGGGGAAGCCTCTTCTCTCGTTATCCCATGCCACGCCCCCCCTCCTATGACTTTGGCCATGCCATGTATGAGTTTATTGAGCACAAATACGGTAGAAACGGGGTGAGAAATTTCTGGCAGTCCTTAAAAAATTCTCCCATGATAGGCAGGCTAAATCCGATAAAAAGAGCCTTTAATTTAGAACCCAAAGAGTTTGGGCATGAATTTAAAAAATATATTCGTGATAAGTATAAACATTTTTTACTGCGGGATAATCCCGAAAACTATAGTATCACTATGGGGCCGGAATTTCCTTTAAATGAATTCTGGTTTGCCTTTTCGCACGCCTTATCTCCTTCCGGAGATATAATTGCGGTTGAGACCTTTAATGTTAAAGATAGTGATTTTGACATCCTCTTGCTTTCTGCCAAGGATGGAAGTGTTATCAAAAACCTCACTAAGGGCTACACCCTTAAATACGAACACATAAAATATGAAATAGAGCCATCCAAAGGCCGGGATATAGCCTGGTCTTCTGATGGAGACCGGATTGCTTTTTTTGCCCGTACAGGAAAAAAACATTCTCTTTTTATAATCGATGCTCTAAGCGGGAAGACTCTTAACAAAATTTTCCTCAACCAGGACCGCCCTTCTTCCCCTTGTTTTGTTCCGGGAAATAATGAACTCTTTTTTACTGGCTTCGAGCACGGCATTCACGATATATTCAAACTTAATCTTGGTACAAAAAAAGTTATCAACCTGACCCAAGACGACTTGTATGAGAAAGCACTGGCCCTGTCTCCTGATGGAAGCCAAATTGTATACTCTATAAGAATAGGCACTTATGACAAGCTTTTCCTCTCCCCTGTAAATAACCTAAAGGAAAAAACCCAGTTGACCTTTGGTCGCGGGAATACAATAACCCCTGAATTTTCTCCTGATGCAAAAACGATATATTTTTCAGGCGACATGCGGGAAGCATTTAATATATATTCTGTAAGTCTGGATACAGGGGAGCTTAAGCGCTATACCGATGTTAGGACCGGCAATTTTTTCCCGGTTCAAGTACCCAATTCTCCCGATACTTTTGTCTTTGCCTCTTTTAATAAAGGCTCCTTTCAGATATTTAAAAGCAAATTGGAAGGGGAAGTGGAAAAAACCGTAACTTTAGCCAAGATAGAAGATGAGGAAGAATATCAAAGATTTGAACCTTTACTGACCTTTGAAATCGATAAGGAAAAGATCAAACCTTGCAAAGGAATCGGCAAACTTTATATGTCAGGCAAGCCGCCGCTCGATGCTATCTTTTCTACTGATGGTGGCATATATGGCGGCTCTTCTATCGCGTTTTCAGACCTCTTCCGTGACCATACATTTAGTTTTACAGCCTACCAGGTACGAAGCTTCCGTTCTTATTATTTCTCCTATTTTAACCAGAAACGGAGACTCCAATTTATGGCTAGTGCTTTCAGATATACTATGTATTATTATACTCCCTATTCATATATGGACCCTTCCCTTTACTACCGCTTAAACTACAGAGACGCAATCGCTACCAGGACCATTTCCGGAGCTAATGTTGGCGCCTACTATCCTTTTAGCAGGTACTATCGTGTCCAGGCGACTTTTGGCTATTCTAACTATGCAGAGGACTTCTTTGACCCCTATATGAATAAACTTATGGGGGGCACAACCGGCTATGGTTTTTTCTGGAATGGAAGCAATGTGTCAGGGTCTTTATCCCTTGTCGGAGAGACCACTAAATTTAAAAATTATGGCCCGGCCGGAGGAAATACATTTAAAATTGGCATTACCCAGTCCCTCCCGATAGCAGAGAGTTTTATTCAGAATACCACCCTCCAGCTGGATTTTCGCCAGTATTTATATATTGGGGCTGATGCGCTTTTTGCCTTCCGGTTTAATGGTTTTGCCAGCCGTGGAAAAAATCCTTATATATCTTATTTCGGAGGAAACAACCAGGTCCGCTCAGCTAATTATTACAGCCTTGTAGGAAACGAAGGCTGGTATTCCAATCTTGAGTTCAGGTTCCCGCTTATTAACTCTGCCACAACTCTCTTAGGGCAGATCGGCCCTATTCGGGGGACTTTCTTTCTGGATATGGCCCGCATAAAGCTAAAAGGGTATCCGGCCCAGATCACAATCCTGGATTATCTCACTGTTGATGGAGAAAATCTCCCTTACCTGCGTAAGGTCGATTCGGTCGGCTCATATGGATTCGGAATCGAGCTCTTTTTCTTAGGCTTTCCTGTTCATCTTGACTTTGTCAAAGCTTTAGATTGGCCGAAATTTTCCGCTCCTTTTAAGTATAATACAAGAGGCAAGTGGATGACGAAATTCTGGATCGGCTTCGACTTCTAAAAAGAGGGATCAAGTCTTATGGGCGTAATAAAATAATTTCAGCTCTTCTATCTCCTTTTTATCCTGAATAAAATTGATCTTACCCTGATCTTGCAGCAAAGCAGCAATCGCTTCCGCTTGCTTAATATATGATTTTCTTAAAGCAGGGATTTTTGCCAGAGGTATTTTTTTCGATCTAAAATTTTTGTCAACCGAAAATTCCGGGACCTCTTCTTCATACCCGATATATTGCCATTCACCCCGCTGCATATTAAAAGCATATTTATGCAGAAAAAGATGCCCTTTTTGGGCAATAAACTTAATCGCCCTGATGAGATAATCCACATCATCTTTACTTAAAGTGTAGTGGATGTTGACCCGCACCCATCCCGGTTTCAGCCCTTCATTGCCTTTTATTACTAAATTTCTGTATTTGCGGGAGGTGTTGTTCTCAATTCCGAGCAGGGCATGACCATAAGGCCCTGCACAGCTGCAGCCTGCCCGGGATTGGATGCCAAAGAGGTCGTTCATAAGTTTAGTAACAAATTTGGGATGGAGGATGCGGTCAAGGTGTTTAATATTAAAAGAAACTATTGATACTCTTTTTTCCGGCGCGACATCACCGAGGAGTTCAAGATTATTGATATTTTTCAGCTCATCTCCAAAATATTCTGTGTATAGGGCTTCGATTTTCTCAATTGCTTTAATGCCGGTCTTCTCTTTCAGGTCAAGCACCAGGGCAGCTTTGATGGTTTGTAAAATTGGAGGGGTGCCGGCCTTTTCCCGCGTTTCAATATCATTTGAAAAGTCGTGGGTATTATATCCGACATATGTAACAGTGCCTCCGCCTGCAGTTGTGGGCGGCAGGTCGGTACGGTAGATCTTCTCATTAAAAACCAGGATGCCGCTTGTTCCCGGCCCCCCCAGAAATTTGTGGGGAGAGAAAAAAATAGCATCAAAATAAGTTTCTTTGTCTTTATTCATATTGATCTCTATGTAGGGAGCTACTGCCGCAAAATCAAAAAAGACCAGGGCATTATGCTTATGACAGAGGCGGGCGATATCATATACTCTAGTCAGAATGCCTGTGATATTGGAACCGGCGGAAAAAGACCCGATTTTAAGTCTCTGCTTATATGCCGGTGCTGAAAGTTTTTTTTCTAATTCATTAAGGTCTATCCTTCCCTCAGAATCGAAGGGGATGACTACGACTTCAGCTAAGGCCTCCCGCCACATAAGTTCATTGGTGTGGTGCTCATATGGCCCGATAAAAACTACCGGGCTGTCTTTTTCTAATTTTTCCACAAATCCCTGGTCTGTATCATTTGATTTCCGCATGGAATAATAGATTTTTTCTCTTGTGACCGGCGGGATATACACCCCGATTATCTCCTGTAGTTTTTTTAAAGCTCCGGTACAGCCTGAGCCGGCGGCGATGACCTTGCCTCCTTTTCCTGCATTGACTGATTGCTTGATCTTTGCTTCTGCCTGATGCAAGAGGGTGGTCATGTATTTTCCGGAGTAATCGTCTTCAGTATGGGTGTTAGCATAGGATTTTTCTATATTGAGTATTTTTTCTTCAATAAATTTCAACCCTCTGCCTGAGGCAGTGTAATCTGTATAAAGCAGATGCCGCTCTCCGAAAGGAGTATCAAATACCAAATCATTCCCGATTATCTGCTTACGGATCGATTCCAAGCTGTAATCTTGCATCTAATTTCTCCTGCCCAATAAAAATCACCCCCATTATAACCCATAAACATAAGTTTTTAAGAAATTTATATTAAATAATAAGTGGTTTATTGCTATTATTCCCGGATGTATTGCTTTATACTTGAAGGGCTTTAAGGAGGCCGATTCCTTAAGGTCTCAAGCTTCAAAGATGCAGCTCAAAGGGTGATATTTTGATGAAATTGAGCGGAGATTGTCATGAATAAAAAAAGAAATGCCTATCCTTAAGGGGGAATGATGAAAAAAGTATTTTGTTTTGTATTATTTTTCTTCTGCTTGACAGGGGACCTGTTGTGTTCACAACGCGAAAAATCTCTCTTTAATCCAGAAATGGCAAGTTCCCCTGTTGTCAAAGAAATCTTTTTATTTATCGAAAAAAACAAGGAAAAGATTATTGATGAGTGGATATACCTGACTGAAATCCCTGCTCCTTCCGGTCATGAAGAAAAAAGAGCACAATACATAAAAAAAGAGTTTGAAGCTTTGGGACTGGATAAAGTGCACACGGATTCGTCGGGAAATGTTATCGGCATCTGGAAAGGTACAGATCAAGGGCAGAAAATCATCATCGCCGCCCATTTGGACACAGTCTTCCAAGATCTATGGGACATCAAGGTTGAAAGAAAGGGAAATATTCTTAAAGCACCCGGAATCGGAGATGATACGGCTGGATTGATCAATCTTCTCTGGACTATCCGAGCATTAAAAAACGCAGGATTTAAACCTGATAATAATTATTATTTCATTGCGACAGTGGGAGAGGAGCTGGGCATGGTTGGAATGAGAGCCTTTATGGATTCCACCCAAGAAAAATTCGATCTCGTAATCGCTATTGACGCATGGCTCGGAGAAGTACTCTATGGCGCCCTTGGAATTCATGGTAGGAAAATTATATTCTCAGGCCCGGGATCACACACGATGAGCAGCAAAAATACGCCCAATCCAAACCTGGCTGTGGCCAAAGCTGTTGAGCAAGTTTACCAGATACAAGTCCCATCCGAGCCGCCTGAAAAGTGGGCGATCATAAACGTCGGGATGATTCAGGGAGGAAAAGTAACCAACGCTGTCTCACAAGAATCCTTTTTTACCGTTGATATCCGGGCGGTTGATCCGGGCGAACTCGAAAGGATTATAAAACTGGTTGAAAAAGCTTCTGAGGAAGTGGCTGCTGAAACTGGAGTTCAACTCAAATATGAAGTTTTTGAAAATTCAAAAGCGGCTCAGATTCCTGGAGCACGAGATTCTTTTCTTGTCAAAACGACAATGGACATTCTCGAATTCCTCGGAGTGGAAAAAATAGAGTTAAGTGCCCAGGGGACTACTGATGCCAGCATGGGCTTAGAAAAAGGCATTCTCTCCATATGCATAGGCCGAACCTATGGGAAGTACAATCACACCCTTGAGGAAGAATCGGAAATAGACGGCCTTTTCGTGGCTATGAAACAGATTCTCCTTCTCATCTTCTGCCTTAAATAATGAGGTTCTTTTCCCTCTTATAACCGTAATCTCAAAGCAATAAAAACCACCTAGAGATTCGCTGCTGCTTCAGAGATCAAGCCGTCTAGTTCATCTTTAAGTGAATTGATGTTTGCGCAGACTTAAAATCCATTTCAGTTGCTTTTGCATATTCCCAAACAGTGTTGTACATATTGCACAGATTCATGTCGCCCGAACAGCCGGACCGTAATAAAGAGAATTAAAAAAGAGCATAAATGTTCCATAGGTTTGGGCCCTGTTCTGAGGCCTGAATCCAAAAAGAATAATGCGCCCCTTTCCTAAGCCGACTTCGAGCAAAGCCGGCTTATTATGTAATATTTGATCACCGATAAGGCGTCCGCTTCTAAAGGGATTGCTGTTAGGATAACGGGCCACTACCTTGACATCGTTCAGCCAATCCTGTTGTTTGCCTGATTCAGTCTTCTCTTTTTCGATAAACTCAAAAACCGGGCTGTTGTACGAAAGGATATCTGTGGTTTTCTCCATGCCATAGCCTATGGGATGAGTGTTGTCTATATCAACCTTGAGAATTGCGCTGGGGCAGAAAAATTCAGAGGACGGAAAACTGCGGGAGATATTCCGCAGGGGCACCTTAAAATGCTCAAGGGGAAGCAGACAGGAAGAATTGAGAGTAATCAGAGTCCCCCCATCCCTAACAAACTGATACAACGCCGACAAACCAGGCGTGCCTATCCCTCCTGCATATTGGGGAGGAACCGTTCCTTCCCTATGCCCATTGATAATACGCGTAGACGCAACATTTGTAAGAACTATAACATCATATTTTTGTTTGAGCCGGCCATTGCGGATCTCGGCATCATGAAGGGTGGTATAGGGAAACTCCCAGGTATCAAAGATCAAGCGGGTCCAGCCCTCGTCCATATTAGCGACCCAGGGTTGGTAGAGTCCCATACGGAGAGGCTTGAGCGGCAGCAGCTTGCCCGGGAAACTGCCGGCCTGAATCCTAAGATCGAACTCAGCGGCCAAGGAAAGGACCTTTTTTTCAATTCCTGCGCCGGAGATGATGATAGCCCCGGCCGGGTATCTTTTCCCACCGGACTGGAAGGATGTTGTGGCCCAGGCGACCCGGGCACCCTCTTTTAACAGCCGGTTAACGGCCCGGTAACTTTCCAGAATATTATGATCAAGGATATAGCTTTTGGCACTTCCATAGACTTTCCCCTCAGGAGGTACAGCTTTTTGAACCGGTTCCAGCCGGGCATCGAATGGAAGATCCACTTTGACAGCCTCCACTCCCATTTGGTAAGGCAGGGTCCAGCCGGTCAGATCAAAAGTTCTTTCGGGCGGACCGCCGGCGTACTGTCTTCGGTCCGGATAGATCTGCGGACCCAGGATATCGATGAGATAAGGCCGGTAAGCCTGGGACGCCAGAGCTACATAAGTCCCGGCCGGATATTCACGATTTTGCACGCTAAAGGAATTCTTGGCTCGATGGATCTCTATCCCCCCGGAAATAAGAATATTGATCATCTTAACCGCGGTGTTGGGATCTTTTTGAGCTTGGGGGATGATATAGGCATAAGGCGTTTCATTTTCACCTTTTTCAATGGAGTTTCTGGCCATGCGGTACATATTCATTAGGTATTTATCCTTGTGTTTGGCTCCGGTTTCCAGAAAGCCCAGAACCGACCAGTAGGCATATTCCACAATATCCCGGAGGCGCCACCATCCTCCCGGCCAGGGGCTGGGGTAATTAATGGTTTGAGTGTTACCCTGAGTTCCCAGCCCGACCCGGTTGGGTGGTGCAAGATCCTGCGCTCTCTGAAAAATGGGAGTAGCCATGGGAGTGGCCGCAGCTTCAAAGAGAATGGTTGCCACATTATGCCACAAGGCGCAGGTATGGATCGCCGACATACGCCAGTGATTCCACAGGGCATAATGCATCACCGCAATTTTCCCCTGTTCTTCCAGGACTGTCCGCATATAAGCTCCGGTAAGCTCGATCTCGCGGGTTAGCAGAGGGTCCAATGAATGATGACGAGGATCATACAGGGGGGAGAGGAATAAGCGGGCTGCGGAATTACCCATGTGATGCATATCCATAAAGATCTGGGGAAACCATTCATGGTAGAGGATTCGGTTCACATATCTGGTTTCGATCAGATTGTGCATGAAGGCATCGCGGTTGTTATCATGACCGGCATAGTAATGATACAGCCAGGGCATCGGCGCTGTATCATAAGCGGTTCCTACATTCCGCCGGTACCAGTCGGTTGTAAGTATGTTGCCATCCGGATTCCAACTGGGGACCAGCAAAAATATCACCTCATGCAAGATTTTTTGTATTTGGATGGAGTTGTCGGTAGCCAGAACATATCCCAATTCAGGGGACATCTGGGTAGGTCCACATTCTGAGGCATGCATGCTGCATGTCACCAGGGCTATGGTTTTACCTTTTTCTGCCAGGCGAACGGCATCTGCTTCAGATATCCTGCCCTTGGCAAGTTTAGCAGCGATCTCCTTATACATCTCAAGCTGGGCCAGATTATTCGGGGAGGAGATAACAGCCAGAATAAAGGGATTCCCCATAGTTGTTTTTCCCAGCTCCTGCACACTTATGCGCTCGGAAGATTTCCCCAGGATACGGAAATATTCATAGATCTTTTCCCATCTTATCAATTTAAAATCGGCACCGGGTTTATGGCCGAAAAAAGTCTCCGGATCGGGTATATTCTCAGAAAAAGCCGGTGAAACGCCCATGATCGTAATGAAAAAAGCCCACATAACTACCAAAGTCTTTGTTCTCATTCAAATCTCCTTATCTTTAAAAAATCCTCTTTCATTACTCCTCCTGAATAGTGCCGCTCATATAATCCTTTATTTCACCTTGGCCCGGCTGGTAAGTAAGTCAGCAGATATCTGGTCATCAGCAGACGCAGGTGCAGTGATGTACCTTGGCCCACTCGGATGCCATGGTCACGGTTGGGATAGGTCATATAATCAAACTGCTTGCCCAGTTCGATAAGACGATCCACCAGCCCTTCGGTTATCTCCAGGTGGGTATTGGTCTCTCCGGTGCCGTGGATGATCAGGAGGTTTCCCTTCAGGCCTGCGGCGAAGTTTATGGGGGCGGACCGATAGTATCCCTCTGGATTCACTACGCGGGTTTGCATATATATCTCCTGAAACCAGGCATTGTAAAGATGGGGCTGTGGTTTGGGCGCCACCGCGATCCCTACGTGATAGATATTTGGTTTCCGGAACATAGCATTTAGGGTGTTCGAGCCGCCTCCGCTCCATCCCCAAATACCCACCCGGGACATATCAACATACGATCGGGTGCGTCCCAGCTCTATGAGACCGGCAGCCTGCTCTTCGGTAGAGAGCGGCCCCAGGCTGGGGAAGATCGCTCGTCGCCACGCAGCTCCTTTGGGCGCAGGTGTACCGCGGCTGTCCATGGACACCACTAAGTAACCGAGGTCAGCGATAGCGCGGTGATAGACATTACCTCCGGACCAACGGTCCAACACCGTCTGAGAGTGCGGCTCACTGTACACATAAACAAAAACCGGATACTTGTGGGATGGATCGAAGATGCGGGGTTTTATCAGCCAGGCGTCCATCACCACACCGGACCCGATATCGAGCTTGAGAAACTCCGTAGGTCGAGAGCTCCATGGTTTCATTTTCCCGTGCAGCTTTTTATTGTCTTCGAGTACACGTACGACACTGTGTTCCGGCAGCTTTACAAGTTCATAGACCGGAGGTGTGTCGAATGTAGAGTAAGTATGGAGCGCCCAGCGGGCATCGGGCGAGAAGTTATAGTCGTGTGTTCCGGTAAGGTCTTTGGGAGTAATCCGCTCGGGCGTTTCGGCTCCATCCAACCGTACGCGGAAGAGATACCGCTGATAGGCATTGTCAGGGGAGGCATAATAGTAAAACCAACCTCCGATTCGGTCCACTACACCACGCTGGATGATATCACATTTGGCGGGTGTTAGCAGAGTCTGTTCCTGGCCGGTGCGCGAATAAACATAGGCATGCCGCCAGCCGTCTTTCTCGCTCAGCACAACGAATGCGCGGCCATTGCGGATCCACTTAAGTCCGGCATTGGTCCTATAGCTAGCAACCACCCAGGCAGGATCTGATTCATGGAAGATGCGAGTTATCTTCCCGGTTCTGACATCTGCTAAAAGAAACTCTCGCTCATTCCGGAAGCGGCTCATCTTTTCTACCAGCAGCTCGAGGGAATTCTCGGCCCAGCTGACCTGCCCAAGATAGATACCCTCTGCCGGCTGGGGAATACAGAGCCAGCGTATCTCTTTACCCTGGGCGTCAACAACACCAATGCGTAAGGAAGCGATGGTCTCTCCGACTCGGGCAAAGCGGTTTTTTTTGACCTCAGGATAGGATGGATCACTCGGAACCAACATCGCTCTAAACCGGACATCGGACTCGTCCCGCTCTACAAAAGCAATCCTTTTTCCATCCGGACTCCATACAGCGCGGCCGTTTGAAATTGAGTCGCTGACCGCATTCTTTGTAAGAGGAATAGTCCGGCCACTGCTAAGGTGATATACATAAAGGTTTCCCTGCTCGGAAAAGAGAAGGCACTGTCCATCGGGAGAAAAGATGTGCGACCGGCCGGTTCTCACTTTGCTAAGCTTTCCCGACTTTAGCTCCAGCATCCAGGCACGTTCCCCCGATTGCTCTCCTCTTGTCTGCAGCAGCAGCCGGCTGCTGTCCGGAGAAAACTCATAGTTTTCAATCATAAGCGGCTCGGATTCTACAGCGGGAATGAGCTGCGAGGCAGAAACCATCACGGCACGTTCTCCTGAGGCGGCATCATAACGAACCAATTCCCGACAATCCGATCCACCAGCCGGCTCAAGAACCGTATAACCCGAACTGTCCTGAAGCCAGGACGCCCGCAGGGATTCGGCCCTGTATTCGTCCCTTTCGTAAATAGCCCGCAAAATGGCTTCGGTTTCAGCCGGGACCACAGTCTGAATATTTGATGCCTTTTTGTACACGGCTTGGGCATATATGACATTCACGAGTAGCACCGCCTGCAGCAAAAAGACAGCAACTGCATATGTTGCGATTGCTAGACTTTTCCTCATTTCTCTCTCCTTAATATCATCAATATATTATTCTGGCGTGATCATGATGTCAATTACTGGAAAAGCAAAAAAATACCCCCCCAAAAAATCATACTATGTGTAATAAATATTAAATCATTAGAAGGAATTATATGGATATTAAATAAGAGTATGCATAGATACGGGTAAATCCCGGAGAAAGCCATCCGGAACAACGCGGGCACGGTTCCTTGAGAGAATCTCAAGGAGAGCGTTGTGAGGACAGGAAGGGATTTCCCCGCTGGGGGAAATCCCTGTCTTTCGTAGGGACTTACCGGTATCCAGGCCACACCCTCAGATTTATCACATAGATGATTTACAGGTTGACAATTTCCCCTCTAATAAATAAGGTAATGTCTTGATTTATTAAATCCTATATAAGAAAAAATGGCAGCGAAAAAACCGCATCTCGAACTGGCCCGCGACATGAGCTTAATGCATGTTACTATGATCGGGGTCGGTGCTATGATCGGGGCAGGCATATTTGTTCTGACCGGACTGGCAGCCGGCATAGCAGGGCCTGCCCTTATACTTGTTTTTGCCTTAAACGGATTTGTCACCAGCCTTACGGCCATGTCCTATGCCGAGCTTGGCTCCTGTTTCCCGGAAGCCGGCGGTGGCTACCTGTGGGTTAAAGAAGCTCTCCCCCAACCAAATGGCTTTCTCTCCGGCTGGATCAGCTGGTTTGCCCATGCGGTTGCCTGTAGCCTCTATGCTGTCGCCTTCGGGGCTTTCGCAGTCGACCTTTTCCATATTGGCGGCGTGGACCTGGCAAAAGTCATCCCCTCAGCTTTAGGCTACGAACCTCATGTAATGGCGGCAAAATTGATCGCTGTGATAATCGTCATGCTTTTTATCTATATAAATTTCCGCGGTGCTAAAGAGACAGGCCAGGCTGAAAGTTTTATAACTATGGTCAAAATCATAGTCATCGCTCTTTTTATAGGATTCGGCTTATATGCCATGTTTTTCGGCAACCTTGCCGAGCCTTGGCAGGGACATTTCCGCGGTTTTTTCCAAAAAGGGGCAAGCGGCATAATCATAGCGATGGGCCTTACATTTATTGCCTTTGAAGGATACGAGATAATCGCTCAATGTGGTGAAGAAGTTAAAGATCCCAAAAAAAATATCCCTCGTTCGATCTTTCTTTCCCTGTTGATAGCAGTACCTATTTATTTATTGGTAGCATTTGTTGCCCTGGGTGCTGTCACACCTGAAGGTGGTCAGTCTACCTGGCAGTATTTGGGAGCAAGAGGCGAACTAGCCATGATGGAAGCGGCCGAACACTTCATGATGGGCAAGGTAGGCCGAATCATTTTCCTCATCGGTGGTCTTTTTTCCACTATGTCTGCCTTGAACGCAACCATATATTCCTCTTCCCGGGTAAGTTTTGCCATGGGGCGGGACCATAACCTGCCGGGTATATTTGCAAAGATACATGCAAAAAAAAGAACCCCTCACATGGCTGTATTTATATCCGGAATTTTGATTGTTTTTATGGCAGTCTCCCTTCCCATTGAAGATATCGCCAGTGCCACTGATGCCATGTTCCTTCTGCTTTTTGTTTTTGTGAACCTGGCAGTGATCAACCTGCGTAAAAACCGGCCTGATCTGGATAGAGGATTTAAAGTTCCGCTTTTTCCTTTTATCCCAATTTTAGCTGCTGTGCTGAATCTTTCTCTGGCAGCATTTCTCTTTTTCTACAGGCCCTTGGGCGTCTGGGTTTGTATTGGCTATATCCTTCTGGGTATTTTCATTTTCTACTTCTATGCACGTAAAAAAGAATTCACTGCCAAGGCAGACCCTATAATCCATGCAGAACAACCGCTTATTCAGCAGGAGCCCCGTGATTTCCATATCCTGGTACCGCTCGCCAATGAAAAGACCGCAGATCAATTACAAAGGTTTGCTGTCAGGATGGCCAAAGCCTATGATGCGGATATAACTCTCCTGCATATTATCCACGTACCACCCCAATTACCTCCCAGTGAAGGGCGTAAATATCTTGACAGTGCCCGTACTTTATTGTCAAAAGCTATTAATTATGCAGAGGATGAAGGTGTGCCGGTTTTTTCTCAGGTAAAAGTAACCCACAATATCCCAAAGGCTATAATCGAGACCTGTACTGAAAAAAAGATCGACCTTATGGTTCTTGGCTGGGAAGGCAGAATAAAAGCCCACAACCGGGTTTTCGGCACCACCCTGGATGCGATAGTCCAAAATACGGTATGTGATATCACTCTTTTATGCAGGCCCCCGGCAAGGGACATAGAGATTTCCCGGGTGATCGTACCTGTAAGCAATATCAAATATGCTTTGCTTTCTCTTAAAACAGCTGCAGCTTTAGTTAAAGATAAGAGCACCCAGATTGTCCTTTTTCATGCTACCTATCATGATGATCTGGAAGCTGTTAAAAAGAAATATAAAGACGAGCTGCAGAAATATGCTAAAGAGATCGATCCAAAGCGCTACCAGCTCATTATTAAAAAGACACATCGCATGGAAGACGCTATTTTTGAAGAGGCTCAAAACCATGCTCTTATAATTATGGGCGCGCCTGAAGAAGGCCTGGTCAGGCGGGCTCTGTTTGGCGACATCCCGGTTAATATAGCCCAGAGAATAGATGCTCCCCTTATCCTGACCAAAAGATATGACGGTAATGTCAAATCCTGGTTCCAGAAGTTTTTCGGCTCCCGCAAAACCATGCTGGAATTAGAAATTCAAAATAAGGCTTGACATCAAACCCAATATTTTTATATGAATACATCTTCATATTTCCCATCTCTACGCGCATAGAGATTTAAGGAAGTGTGAAGAAATGTAAATGGCAAGGACATTTCCCATAGTGTTGGAAGGTACGTTTCCCATGGTCTTGGGCCGGGCTTTTTTTTTGCTTCTGATAGAAAGGGGTCAAGTCTTCATATTCTGAATTATTTTAAAGTTATTGACTACGACATAAGATAAAATAAAATTACTAGCAATACTTACAATCCAGGCCAGTGTTTTGTTGGATTTGTGGAGTTTTTGCATGAGATAATGATTACCTGCTGTCAGGCCCATTTTCACGGCTAAAAAAGCCAGGTCATTGTTTACAAAAGGTTTAAGAAACGAATTGACTTCTGAGACTCCTTCATATTTCAAAGCTTTTCGTGTTGATATATAATCAGCTACATTTAATGCAAGGAGTGATACCAGAGATGCGGTAAAAAATGATTTTTCAATATTTTCCAGCTTTACCTGTTTTTGGTAATATTTCTGGACATTTTGTTTTATTTGGAGTGTTTCTAGCGAAAGGTTGAAACTGTTTTTTTTTGTTGTGGGGGCTTTATTTTTAAGAGTAAATGTGAAGGAGTCAATTACTGATTCATTTTTTGTTTTATATTCTTTGGCTAAAGCGAATTCCGTTTCACGGTTTTGGGCTGTGAGATAAGGAGAGATCAACATAGAAATCATTGTCATTAAAACGGCAATACTTAGGGCTTTTTTGAATATGTTCATTGGTCTTCGCTTCCGTGTTTCAGCACTTTTATATGCAAGGAAAGTGCCAGGCATGGAAATATCTATAAAATACAGAAAATAAAGAAGATAGAAGACATATTAGGAAGTCTTCCTGGAGGGGGTTTTGTATAATTACTGAACAGTTATATTATTAATAATATGTAATGAATAGATAATAAATGAGTTAAATGAAAACCAGTCAAGTGTTCATTAGTTGAACACGTGGGGCAGGGAGGGGTCAAGTCTTCATATTCCACATTGCCATCATATGAAACTAATAAAAATATGGCAATGTGGAATATGAAGACTTGACCCCGAAGTTCTCTTGATTTTTTCTGCTGACATTGTATCATCTGAGAAGAAAGGAGCAATAGTGTTTATCAAAAGCAAAGGAAAATTGATTGTTTTTATTTCCGTTTTTTTCGGTTTTTTCTTGTTGGCTTGCGCCCAAGCAACAATAGAGGAAGAGGGCCTGAGGCAGTTTCTCCCGGGAAAAGAGCTTAAAAACTGGCAGGCTGAAGATTCTCCCCAGCAATATGCAGGGGATGACCTTTATCTTTATATAAACGGAGGGGCTGAAATCTACCATGAATATGGATTTGAACAGGTTATTATTCAGGACTACTCCAATAAGCAGGGAAAGTCGATATCGGTTGAGCTTTTTGAAATGGCAGGGCCTGAAAGTGCTTTTGGGATGTATGCGTTTAAATCTTCGGCTCTGGGCAAGGAATTAAGTATCGGCGATGGGGCCGGACTTGAGGATTATTATTTAAATTTTTGGAAAGGGAAATACCTGATAACCCTTACCGGGTTTGATGCGGAGGAGGAGACTGTGTTGGGCTTGAAGCAGATAGCAGAATCGATCGACGCAAAGATTAAATCTGAGGCATCTGTGCCTAAGTTAGTAAAAATGCTGCCTGAAGCGGGGCTAATTAAACCTGGGATTAAATATTTCAAAGGTCCCTTGGCCTTGATGAATAGTTTCAAGTTTTTTTTAGAGGAAAATTTTCCCTTGCAAGAAGGAGTCAAGGGGGATTATACGGCTGGACACAGTGTGTTTATCTTTAAATATGAGAGCAGAGGTGAGGGATTAAAGGCATTCAGGGACGTTAAGGAAAAATTTCTTAATGATTCAGCTTACCAGGGATTTAAGGAGCGAGGGGACCGGAAATTTTCTGTAATGGATAGAGCAGGAGGATTGCTTTTTAGCCAATCTTTTGACCGGTATATCTTTATTGTCTTGGGAACGGGTTCGTTCTCTGAAGCAGAAGAGATAATAGGAGCCATAAGCAGGTAGCTAGGTTATCTTTGAGATCATGAAATTATCAATAATTATTGTTAATTATAATACAAGTTCTGCCTTAAAAGAGTGCCTTAATTCTCTCTACCAAAACAGGATGCCCGACTCTGAGATTATTGTTGTGGATAACGCCTCAACTGACAATTCAGTTGAAATGGTTAAAACGCATTTTTCCGAAATTATTTTGGTTGAATCGCCTGAAAATCTCGGATTTGCCAAAGCGAATAATCTTGGCTCTGAAAAAGCGCAGGGTGACTTTCTTGTATTTTTAAATCCGGATGTGATTCTGACCGAAGCGTCGTTTGAAAAAATGCTTCGCTTTTTAGAGTCACACCCTGCTGTCGGGCTCATTGGCCCTCGGTTAATATATGAAAATGGAGATTTTCAAATATCGACCGGATTATTTCCCAAGATACTGTCCGAGTTTAAAATGAGTCGTTTGGCTCGAAAGGTAAAGAAGCGTACTTTTCGTGAGAAGCTTGCCTCTCAATTTGAAACTTTCAAGGAAGTAAATTGGGTAACAGGTGCCTGCATGATGCTGCGCCGCAGTCTGTTTGAGCAAGTAAACGGATTTGATGATAAATTATTTATGTTTTTTGAAGATGCCGACCTCTGCAAGCGGGTGCATGAGGAAGGTTTGCGGGTTGTCTATTTTCCTGAAACTGAAATTATTCACCAACGAGGCTTGACTTATGGAAGGCGACCAGAGAGAATTGCCAAACAATATCGCCAAAGTCAGCGCTATTATTATCGGAAGCATAATGGTTTTTTTTCAAATTTAGGATTGCTGATTTATTTGAAACTGCTTAAAATAAAACGATTCTTAAAGCAATAGGACGGCATTTTCATGAAAATTTGCATAGATGCTCGAAAATATTTTGATTTTGGCATAGGGACATATCTGAGAAATATTATTGATCAGTTTGCCAAAATTAGCAGTCCTCATCAATTCTTTCTGTTGGCGGCCCCGGATGATATAAAAAACCTGCCGAAATTCCCGGAGAATATTTCAGTCATCAGGGAGGCGGCCGGGAAATATTCAATTCGGGAACAGCTGGCAATCCCGGCAAAATTACGAAAATTAGAGGTGGACCTCTATCATTCGCCCCACTATGTAGTGCCGCTCGTAAAAACAAAACCAACCCTGACTGTTATCTCTGATTTGATCCATTTGCGCTTTAAATCGAATTTAAAGCGGGCAGGGGCTTATACTTACGCTAAATTTATGATCAAGCACGCCCTCAAAAGCTCGAACTCGGTCGTTACTATCTCCCAATGGTCGAAAAACGATATTCTCCAGCTGTACAATTTCCAGAAATCGGATATCAATGTCATTTATGGCGCTGTGGATGATCGGTTTCATAAAATTACTGATGATACAATTCTGCGTGCAGTCTTTGAAAAAGTCGATATCCCGGATAAATACATACTTTATACCGGTGCTTTTAAAGAGCATAAAAATATTGCCCGTTTAATCCAGGCCTTTTTCCGCTTAAAGCGCGAACAATGTCCGTTTCTGATCCTGGCAGGTGACCGCCTAGAAAAATATAAACATTTACAAGCACTTATTAATGAGCTTGACCTCCAAAAAAGCATTATCAATCCCGGCTGGTTGAATTCGGAGGAATTTATCGCTTTATACAGTGGCGCAGCTGCCTTTGTTTTCCCGTCATTATATGAAGGATTTGGACTGTCTCCCTTGGAAGCGATGAAATGCCAAACTCCGGTAGTATCATCTGACGCGGCCTGCATGCCTGAAATTCTCGGTGAGGCGGCCCTATATTTTGATCCTTACTCAGTTGAAGACATGGCAGGAAAAATCAGGGATGTTTTAGGGGATAAAAAATTGAGGCGGGCATTGATAGAAGAAGGAGCCGCTCAAGTTCAAAAATATTCGTGGCAACGTTCAGCTAATAAATATTTGGAATTATATGAGAATATTTAAACCACAAAAGCTGCAATAATTATTGCCAAGAGCAGGGCTATTGGTGTATAATCCAATACTTCAAAGATAAATTTAGAAGCCCCTGTTTAACCTGGATTATTCACGAGTCGAGGTTGCCGCAGGTACGATCCCATATAAAAGGAAAGAGATAAAGTTGAATGATTGAAATAAATTCTGATATCGAAAAAATGCGAAATATAGGGATCAGTGCGCACATTGATTCCGGAAAGACGACCCTGACAGAGAGGATCCTTTTTTACTGCAAAAAGATCCATAAGACCCATGAAGTGCGCGGCAAAGATGGTATAGGCGCTACGATGGACTCGATGCAGCTGGAAAAAGAACGGGGCATTACTATTACCTCAGCCGCAACCCATGTCAAATGGAAGGACCATCCCATAAATATTATTGACACGCCCGGACATGTTGACTTCACGATAGAAGTGGAACGTTCCTTGCGTGTTTTAGATGGGGCGATTTTGGTATTGTGTTCGGTCGGGGGAGTACAGTCACAGTCCATTACGGTTGACAGGCAGCTTAAGCGCTACCATGTCCCCCGGATCGCTTTTATTAATAAATGCGATCGGGTAGGCGCTGATCCCTATAAGGTCATAGAGCATTTAAAAAGCAAATTAGGACATAATGCTGTGCTTATGCAGGTTCCCATCGGCCTGGAAGATGGTCATAAGGGGATTATTGACCTTGTCAGGATGAAAGCGATCTATTTTGACGGAGCGGATGGGGAAGTCGTCAGAACAGAAGATATTCCTCCTGAATTGAGATCTGAAGCTGAAGAGAAGCGCGAGGAGATGCTTGATGCAGTTACCATGTTTTCAGACGAACTGATGGAAGCTGTCCTGGAGGAATGCCCGACAGAAGAGCAGATATTCCAGGCCGTAAGAAACGGAACGATATCTCAGGAGATGACACCGGTATTTATGGGTTCAGCTTACAGAAACAAGGGAGTTCAGCCTCTGTTGGATGCAGTTGTCCGTTATCTTCCTAATCCCAGTGATGTGGAAAATTATGCTGTTGATCTGGCTGATGAGAAAAAAAAGATAAAGCTTCTATCTGATGGCGAGGCTGGGAGTGTTGCCCTTGCCTATAAACTGGAGGACGGCCCCTACGGCCAGCTGACATATATCCGGATATACCAGGGAAGTATAAAAAAAGGCGATGAACTTTTTAACACCCGTTTACGGAAGACATTCAGAGTGGGCCGGCTTATCCGGATGCATGCAGAACGCACGGAAGATATTGATAGCGCCGGAAGCGGAGAGATTGTTGCCTTATTTGGCATTGAGTGTGCTTCCGGAGATACATTTACAGAACCGGGTTTGGATTATACCATGACGTCCATATTTGTGCCTGAGCCCGTTATTTCTCTGGCAGTAAAACCTGTGGATAATAATGCATCGGATAATATGAAAAAGGCCTTGAACCGGTTTACCAAGGAAGACCCCACATTCCGGTCCTATGTTGATTCAGAGTCTAACCAGACTATCATCCAGGGGATGGGTGAGCTTCATCTTGATGTATATGTGGAACGGATGAAACGTGAATACAGGGCCGAGGTTGAAACCGGCAAACCTCAGGTAGCATATCGTGAAACTATTACCCAGCAGGTGGAATTTGATTACATTCATAAAAAACAGACAGGTGGCTCCGGTCAGTTCGCGCGGGTAAAGGGATCTATTGAGCCCCTTAATAAGGGAAAATACGAATTTGTTAATAAGATCAAAGGCGGGCGCATTCCTACAGAATTCATTCCTTCCTGTAATAAAGGCTTCCAGGCGGCGCTTAAAAAGGGCCAGATTATCGGTTTTCCTGTTGAGGGTATCAGGGTCACTTTAAATGACGGCCAGTCTCATGCGGTCGATTCTTCTGACTTGGCATTTCAGACTGCAGCTAGGGAAGCTTTTAAACAGGCCTATAGGAAGGCAAAGCCCAGAATCTTAGAGCCCATTATGAAAGTCTCGGTTGAAAGCCCATCTGAATTTGCCGGAAGTGTGTTTGCAAGTATTAATCAGAGGCGGGGTATTATTGTAAGTTCTGTTGAAGACGGGAATTTTTCCCGGATCGATGCGAAAGTCCCCCTTATAGAGATGTTCGGATACGCTACAAATCTCCGTTCTTTGAGTCAGGGCAAAGCGGAATTTACCATGGAATTCAAAAAGCATGCCAGAGTCCCGGAAAATATTGCTGAGGACTTGATAGCGGAATATAAAGAAAAACAAAGGCTTCAAACATCGTGATAATAAGAGGAGCTTGAATGGTAAAAAAAGAATTGATTAAGAGGAGCCCGCTGCGGATCCTGGAAAAGTCGATCCAGGGCGGATTGGGAAAGGGAAATATCGGTGTTCTAGCTTCCCGAAAGGGAGTTGGTAAAACAGCCAGCCTTGTCCATATTGCTACTGACAAGCTGTTTCAAAAAAAGCCTGTCATCCATGTTTCATATGCAAGCCGGGTTGATTATATTATCAACTGGTATGAAGATATCTTTAAAGAGATATCTAAAAAACGGAAACTTGAATCAGCTATTGAAGTGCATGATGAAATTATAAAGAACCGGATTATCATGAATTTTTCTCAGGAAGGGGCCCGGACTGAACAGGTCCTTAAAAGCCTGGAAGTTATGATAACACAGGGGAAGTTTGCGGCTGAGGCTGTTATCGTAGATGGCTATGATTTTGCCAAAGCTTCAGTTGATGACTTGAGGAAATTCAGGGAATTTGCTGAAAAAATGGGCATTGAAGTGTGGTTCAGTGCTTCTCTCAGGGGGAATGAGCCGATATTTGATAAAGACGGGATTCCGAAGGTGCTGATAAACTACTTGGATGAGATAGCGGTCTTACTCACTCTCAGTTTTAAGGGGGAGTATATAGGATTAAATCTGGTCAAAAACCATAATTTCCCACCCCAGGGAGAGCTTCCTCTTAAACTTGACCCTGCGACTATGCTTATTGCTGAAGAATAAGGGATCAAGTCTTCATATTCCACATTTTATATACCCTTATTAGTTTCAGATAAAGAAATGTAGAATATGAAGACTTGATCCCTTAATTGTTTTGACTCGGATATGACACTGTGCTACAAAGTGGGGTTATGAAAAAAGCGCTTATATTTTTACTTGTAGTTTTAGTGCTCTCGCCTGGATTTATCCAGGCCCAGAAAAAAGACACCTCGCTGTTGTCAGCTGAAGTTTTTTTTATTCCTGATAAAAGCTCCTTTAAACTTGATGGCCGTGTGACGGAGCCTTTCTGGGAAAAGGCTGTCCCTATCGGACCTTTGACTATGGTCGAACCTCAGGAAGGGGTTTCTCCCAGCGAAAGAACCGAGATCCGGGTTGCAGCCTCCAGTAATGCAATATATTTTGGTATTATCTGTTATGACAGCAGTCCTGAAGAAATCGTAAGCTATACTATGCAACGCGATGCGCGGCTCAGAGGGGAAGACCATGTTAAGGTTGTGTTGGATACATTTTTAAATGGCAGGACCGGCTATATTTTTGCAGTAAATCCCAATGGAGCCCGTTATGACGCCTTAATAGCGAGAGAAGGAGAAGGCGAGAATCAACAGTGGGATGGCATATGGGAAGCCGCATCCAGGCGGTTTGAGCAAGGCTGGAGTGCTGAGATATATATCCCGGCAAAGACCATCCGCTTCAGGACGGGTCTGACCCAATGGGGTTTTAATGTCGAGCGCCGCATCCAGCGTTTACTTGAAACTGACCGCTGGGCTGCACCTAACCTTAATTATAGAGTCACCCATATCAGCCAGGGAGGAAGGCTAACTGCTCTTCCTGCTTTTAAGCAGGGAATGGGACTTACAGTAAGGCCTTATATGCTCGGCAGCCGGACTCATGATGACTCTGAGTCATCTACGATAAGGGATTTTGAACCTGGCCTGGATGTCATGAAAAATTTCGGGGGAAATGTCACGGGCCTTTTAAGCGTTAATACGGATTTTGCAGAAACCGAGGTCGACACCCGCAGGGCCAACCTGACCCGGTTCCCGCTATTTTTTCCGGAAAAAAGGACCTTTTTTCTGGAAGGTTCGGATATATTCAATTTCGGCCTGGGCATGGGATCTCGCCATAGTAGAGACATAGTGCCTTTTTTCAGCCGGCGTATCGGGCTTGTAGAAGAGCAGGCAGTTCCAATTGACCTGGCGGTAAAAGCTACAGGCAGTATCGGTCGCTTTAATTTCGGGGTGCTTGATACCTTGACCCGCCCGGTGGGGGGACTAGCTCCCAGGACAAATCTTTTTGCTGCCCGCGGCTTTCAAAATTTATGGGGCGAATCTAAGCTGGGTTTCCTTGTGACTGCCGGCGACCCCCTGGGTGAAAAAAAGAGCTGGATGGCGGGCCTGGATTTTGTCTATAAAACCTCCCACTTTAAGGGTGACAAGAATTTTCTCATAGGTGTTTGGGGCCTGGTAAACAATCGCGAGGATGTTGGAAGTGACCGTTCTGCCTGCGGATTTGAAATAGATTTCCCCAATGACCTCTGGGATATTGCCCTGACTGCAAAACGGATCGGAGAGGATTTTGAGCCGGCAATGGGATTTGTTCCCTGGAAGGGGATATATAAATATAATATTAACATTGCCTATAAACCCCGCCCGCAGTTATCCTGGCTGCGGCAGATATGGTATGAACTGTTTACAAGTATGGTCACCGATCTGGATGGCCAGCCTTTCCAGTGGCGGATATTCACTGCTCCCATTAACTGGCACCTTGAAAGCGGGGACCGGGTGGAATTTAATTTTGTGCCCCAGATGGAAAGACTGCCTTATTCTTTTGAACTTTCTCCAGGAGTTTCCGTAGAGGCGGGAAAATATCATTGGGTACGTTACCGCCTGGAATATTGTTCTGCCAGTAAGCGCCGGGTGACGACCAAACTAACCTGGTGGTTCGGACCGTTTTATAACGGGCATATGAACCAGTGCCAGGGGCAGCTTGCCTGGCGCCCCTCTCACCGGATCAATCTTGCCTTGGAAGGGGAATGGAACTTTGGCAGGGTACCGGCAGGGGATGTTGATATCCAGTTGGCGCGGACCCGCCTCAATCTGTTTTTTTCTCCCGATTTTCAGATTTTAAGCTTTTTCCAGTATGATAATCTCACAAAATCCCTGGGAATGAATACAAGGTTGCGCTGGACTTACCGCAGTATTTTAGATATATTTTTAGTATACAATAGGAATTGGCTGGATACGCAGGGAACATTATTGCCGCAATTGAATCAATTTTTTATAAAGATCCAGTATTCCTGGCGAATATAATGTCTCTGAATTTTTAAGAAGGAGGGAAATATTATGCAGCCTAAAATCATTTCATTTTTTCTTGTCTTATTTTTGGGTTTATTCGCAGTCGATCTGGCGGCCCAGGCAGAGACCGACAATTGTTCGAGCTTTTTAGTGACCAAAGGAGCCTCAAAAGACGGCGCTGTGATGATCACTTACACCTGTGACGGGGAATTTTTAGCTACTTTACAGAATATTCCGGCAAAGGAATACGGTCCTGATGATTATTTTGAGATTACCGGCCGGGACGGAAAACTGAAAGGGAAAATAAAACAGCCTGCTTATACATATGCTGTAGTAGGCCTTATGAATGAATTTCAAGTAGCTATTGGTGAGACCACCTTTGGCGGCCGCAGCGAGTTGCGTAATCCGGATGGATTGCTTCATTATTTTACGATGATGAGGCTTGCCCTGCAGCGGGCAAAAACTGCCAGGGAAGCTATTAAGGTGATGACCGGCTTGGTTGAAGATTATGGATACGGAAGCAGCGGGGAATCATTTTCGATTGCAGATGAAAATGAAGCCTGGATCATGGAGATGATAGGTAAAGGGCCGGGGGAAAAAGGTGCGAACTGGGTCGCCCTGAGGATCCCTGACGGGTACATTTCAGGGCATGCCAATATGTCCCGGATCGGGGAGTTTCCTTTAAAAGACCCGGAAAATTGCCTGTATTCTGAGGATATTATTGGTTTTGCAGTGCGGAAAGGATTGTATAATAAAAAATCCGGCAAACCCTTTAGTTTTCGCTATGCTTTTGACCCTCCCAAACCTTCCTCTCTCAGGACCTGTGCTGCCAGGGTTTGGAGTATGTTCCGCCGCAGTGCCCCATCTCTTAATCTTTCGCCGGCTTTTCAGCGGGGAGAAAAAGGCGCTAAACCCTACCCGCTCTGGATAAAACCGGACAAGAAACTCTCTCTATCGGATGTTATGGGCATCATGCGGGACCACTACGAAGGGACTCCTTTTGACATGAGAAAAGGGGTGGATGCGGGTCCTTTTGGCAGCCCCCTCCGCTGCCGCGGACTTACCTGGGAAGTTGAAGGAGTGAAATACAGTTGGGAACGGCCTATCTCGACCCAACAGACTGCCTTTTCTTTTATCTCCCAGTCGCGGGGATGGCTTCCTGATCCTGTTGGAGGAGTATACTGGTATGGAGTAGACGATACTTTTGCTACCTGTTATGTTCCGCTTTACTGCTGTATCCAGGATGTACCGAAGCCCTTTACGAAGGGAGATTTGCGAGAATTTTCCTGGGATTCTGCCTGGTGGGTATTTAACTTTGTATCCAATTTTGCCAATCTGAAATATTCATACATGGTCGAAGACATCCAGAAGGTGCAGGCAGCCCTGGAAGGGCAGGCCATATCCCTGCAGCCCGTGGTTGATAAAACCGCGCTTGCTTTGATTAAGACCGACCCTGAGCTTATGAAAGAGTATCTTACAAATTATTCTGTTACTCAGGGCGAGACAGTTGTAAAGCGCTGGATCGAGCTGGGTGAGTTTTTGATCTGTAAGTATAATGACGGCTATGTAAAAGATGAAAACGGACGTGCCCGCAGTAAAGGATATCCATCCGAATGGTTGAAAAAAGTTCTGAAATTAAAACCTGAACAATTTAAACTGCCGGGCTGGGGCGAGGAAAAAAAGGACGGACGCCTGAACTAAGTTTTTTTAGGGGATGATCTACCTACTTACCGGCCCGGTCCATTATGGGAAGACCGGCTTGCTCAAGAAGCTCTACTCCGAAATAAAGCAGTCTGGGGTCAAGTTTGGCGGATTTCTAAGCGAATCTGTCTGGGAGAAAAATAGAGTTGCAGGCTATGATCTTTTTGACCTTAAAGCCGGGCAATCCGTTCCTTTTATCCGGCGTGAGGAGGAGAAAAACTGGGAGAAAAGCGGGCCTTTCTTTTTTATCCCTGAAACCCTTGCTCTGGCAAAGAAGATAATTTTACAGGGCCGGGATTCTGAATTTTGTATTGTGGATGAAGTAGGTCCCCTGGAGTTAGAGGGCAGAGGATTATGGCCGGCTTTGGAGCAAGTTCTTTTTCAGGCTTCTCCCCCTTTCCTCTTGGTTGTAAGGGATTGCATCCTGGATAACTTCTTAAAAACAAAGCTTCAGGGAGAGGATATAAAGATATTTGATATTAAGGATAAAGATATTTATGCTCGGATGACTAATCCTGAACTATTCATAAAAGATGTCGATATGAATGATACTTAGAAAATGGAAAACAGTAAACAGCAAATAGAAAAAAACAATATTAGGCACGAATATTCACAGTTAATAAATAACCTTTTCGTTTTCGAAAAAATATTTAATTCTAATCGACATTTTTTACTCTACGAGCGAGCCGATCTCACCGCATCTACTTTGTTGCAGCGGATTCGCGGTGAAATACCACAGCTTCATCCCCTGCGCCTCGTATCTGCGGCAACCTCGACTCGTGAATAATTCAGGTTATATATTCTAATCTTTCGGATAGATTGAAAAGAAAAAAGGATTTTTTGTTACCGGCTCGCCGGATATCTGTTCAAACCTGATTTTCATCTGGTAAAGATGCGAGTTTTTAAACCGATACATGGGGGGAGAAGGGGAGGATATGGTCCGGATCTTTTTGGTTGTTTCCCCTTTAAAAAGGATTTCATCAAAAAGTATTAATTCCACCCTAAAGTTTCCCTCTGCGGTCCCGAATTTAATTTTTAATTCTTCTATCTCCCTGCGTGAGGCAAAAATAAAATTGTAATCATGCTGATTTTTAGTGAGATAAAACTCTCCCGGATTTATCATTCTTAAATATTCTCGCTCCACATAAAAACCGAGGGTTTTCCCTGGGGAATACCTGGCTTTGAGAGGAAGGATCAAGGAAGTACGGGGGAAGAGAGAAAACCAGGTAAAGAACAACAATAAAATCAGATAGACTATAAGTACTTTGGAAAAAAACCGGGGGGAGTGCTTGATATCTTTTTTCACAAGATATCCCAGCCCAAAAAACAGGACAAGAATCATCCAGATATAATTAGGGATATATCCGAAGTTATTGTGTTTAAGAAAGGAAGGCAGGAGACCTGGGAGATAAAAGTAAAGATTGCTAAGCGAGATAAAGAGCTCACTCCCTCTGAAAGTATACTCATGGGTTGTTGGTTGATAAAGAAAAGAGGGATGGCGGAGGATAAGAATGGGGATTACCAGACTTACCAGGCAGGCTGCTTTAAAAAGCGCAGTATATATTTTTTTCCGGTTATGGACGAGAAAGTATCCGACCAGAATGATACCGACCCAGGATAAGGGGGAGAGTATCCGTCCTTGGGGACAGCTTCCTTGCCTATGAGCGAAAAAAGCATAATTAAGGATAAAAGGGGCGGAGATGAACAAGAGGGCAAATAGATCTTTTTTTGATTTTCTGAAAGCTTCAATAATTCCCAGGAAGGCAAAGAAATATAGAGGGGAATAGAGCAGGAGCCCGTCTCTCTGGTCGAGGAAGTAATCCAGAAAAGAATCTATTCGCAGCATCACCGGGGTATTTATAATGATGTCCTTGAAGTTTTTTAGAGTATTGGCGCTTACGACCCCTTCATAAATGGCAATGGGATTATAAGTTCCGTATAGCTCATAGATGTATAGGTAGTTCAAACCGAGCGAAAGGATAGGAAAAAAGAGAAAGTAGATGATCTTCCACCCCGCTTTGTGTTCTTTCAGCAGGAAATAAAGGGATACAATAAGGAGCGGCCAGAATATCATATTGTATTTTAATCCGAACCAGAAAAAGAGAGATAATAGAAATCCGAGAAAAAAGTACTGGAGGGTGGATATTGGAGCGGGAGAACGAATTTTTCGGTAAATGAAGAAAGAAAACAGGGCGATGGGAATTTCGGGGTAGAGATGGATGGAATAAAAAAGAACCGGGGCTGAAAAAGAATAGATAAACCAGAGCAGGAGAGCGGAGTTTTCCCGTTTCCAATGTTCCCGGGCAAAAAGATAGAGTTGCAGCCCAAGTAGAACTGACCATATGGCCAGACTTCCTTTTAAAATAAAGATCAGGGTTTTTCCTTTAAAAAACTGGCTGAGCCAGTAAAAGGGCAGCATCAGGACGGAAATACCGGGTTGGCTTATGGGGTAAGCATAGTCAGTGCCTTTGCGGCCGAATCTGGCATAAGCTCTAAGCCTGAGGTTGGGGTAGAGCTCTTTGGGATAAAAATTAAAATAGCTTGAATCTTCATATTCGTCGGCCACATTGATGTCTTGGTCTTGATAAAGGCTGTGGGTAGTAAGAAGATAATAAGGTTCGTCTCCGGAATAGGCAAATCTACTTGAAACTATGACAAAGGTGCAAATATTGTAAATAACGAAAGCGATTATAAAGAGAATGGCCAGCCGTTTGCGGCTGGAAAGAGATTTAAAGCGGGAAATTGTTTTTTTAAGTCGGGATTGCAATTGCATGTGCCGGTTGATCTGAGCAAGTTTAAGATAGACAAAAGCGATGAGAGCAAATAGGAACAGCAGCTTAAGGCGGTGCCGGAAATCAGCGGAGGTCAGATAGTAATTAAGCAGAAGGGGGGAAATAAGAAAAATACTAAAAGGGAGGAATATAAGTAAATCTTCCCTGAGAAGGGATTTGTATTCTGCTTGGAAAATCTTGCTTTCCGTTTTTGCGGCAAGATACCACAAAAGTAAAAGTAGTAATAAGATTATGCCAACAGTTGATGTCATAAAGAGAAATGAAGGGCGAAATTTGTGCTCAAGAATAGAAAAAGATGAAGCTTTTGTAAATAAACAGATAAGGAAGGCAATTCCTGAGGACAGCAAAAGAAAATATATAAAAGTTGAGAGGCGCTTCATTGTTTTATGAATAATTCAGGTTATATATCATCTCGAACATAAACAATTCCTGATTCTCTCAGGATGCTTTGAAATTCTTCGGGAGCAAGGTCGTCACGAACTTCAACTTCTACATGTTTTCCAATATACAGTTTATTATTTAGGCTGTCGATCAAGCTGTTGATCCGGATATAGAGTTTTGCATGCCCGTCCCGGGTAACCATGATGTTATCCGATTTGATATCTCTATGGATGATATTTGTTTTGTGTGCTTTGTTCAGCCCTTCCGCTACCTGGAGAGCAATTTCTACAGAACCTGCCAAGTCCAGCTCGCGGTTGGCGATCAATTGGCTCACCGTCTGTCCCTCTACATATTCCATGGCGATAAAAGTTGTGCCATCCGCCTCATCAATGTCATATACCTGAGCTATGGCAGGGTGAGTAATTGCGGCTGCAGATTGTGCTTCCCTCAGAAAGCGCGGTAGCCTGTTGGGATCTCTTGTGAGGTCGGCCTTAAGAACCTTCAAAGCTACCGGCCGGTCGAGCCGGGTGTCGCGGGCGCGGTATACGACTCCCATGCCTCCCTTTCCCAGAAGCTTTTCGATTTTATAATGCTTGATCGTTTTATTAATCATCAGGACTCAGAAAAATGACTTTATCTGTTCAATGCTTCCAATAATAATATCACGCACAAGATTATGCAAGGTTTTATACCCTTAATCAGTGTCCCCTGCCTCATAATCACTTTGACACGCGGGAAAAGCAAAATATGCAGTAATTGAAAAACAAAGACGCAGAGAGATTATTGATTGGCTGCATGAAACCGGCCATCCCTATGCTGATGTTGTCAGATCTTTGCGACAGGCGACGGCGCCATAATAAGCAATGAAGATAAAGCAAGCCAGCGGTACCCAGTAAGCGAGATTGATGCTGCCGGTTATTGTTGATACCGAGCCTTGTATCTGGGTGACGAAAGCCGCTCCGGCTATGGCCATGATTAATCCGGATCCGGCAATTTTTGTGTCATCCTCGCTCAGACCGCGTACCGCCAAACCAAAAATTGTTGGGAACATGAGTGACATGCAGCCTGAGATTCCGACCAGGGCATAAACACCGATATGCCCGCCTACATAGATGACGGCGAGGCTCAGCACCACAGCGATTCCGGAGAAGATGGTGAGCAGGTTAGCGGGTGTGATATATTTCATGATCCAGGTGCAGATGAAGCGGGAAAGCGCAAAAAAGATAAGCGCAGCCGTATAATAGGTGGCTGCCATCTGTTCAGCGGTCTTGCCCCCTGCCACGATTTGTTCCTCGAGCCTTAACTCCTGCATGACATAGCGGATCGTAAACGACCAAACGCCGATCTGGGCACCCACATAGAAAAACTGAGCAACAACCCCCCACCTATAGTGCCGATTGCGAAGTAGCCGTTTAAAGGTCGGGCCGAGGTTGAGGGGTCCTCCGGTTTCGCCCAATTTGGGCATTTTTTTATTTATGGCGATTAGAATCCAAGTCAAAGCTAAAATAAGCCCCACCGTGACATAGGTTATGGTTACCGCGTTCAATTCTCCGTTCTGGATGGCCTGCAGTTTTTCCGGATTCATAGCCGCACGCTCTGTAGAGCTTGCTGTGTTTAATTTTGAAAGGATAAAGTTCTGGCTGATGATGACGCCTAAAATCGAACCCAGAGGATTAAAAGACTGGGCGAAATTGAGCCGGCGAGTACCCGATTCTTTTGGGCCCATTGCAATGATATAAGGATTTGCTGCTGTTTCCAGGATTGAGAGCCCTCCGAACAGGATCCATATCGCGATGAGAAAAAAGTAGTAATTTGCTGTCATTTTTGCCGGGAAAAACAGAATGGCGCCTAAGGCATACAATCCAAGTCCCAGAAGTACGCCCGACTTGTAATTATATTTTTTGATATAGATGGCGGCTGGGATCGCGAACAATCCATATCCGGCCCCATAACAGACCACTTGAATCAGAGCGGTTTTTGCATCCGAGAAACTCATTATTCGTTTAAAAGCAGCCAGCAGGGTGTCGGTCATGTTGTTGGCCAGTCCCCACCAGGCAAAAAGACTGGATAAGAGGATGAAAGGCCAGATAATATGACGCGGAATCAGAACAAGTTTTTTTGCGGTACCAGTGTTTTTTAGGAAAGCCTTTTTTGTCATGAAATATCCTTTTTCTTTCAGAAAAATAAATCTTCCCTCTTTAGAAGTCAAGGGAATATTTACAGGACACAGGGAGCTCCAGTTTAATTTAACTTGACTTTATTTTTTGTGAAGCTATAATAATTTGCAATCAGATGAGAAAAGACAAAGAAAAACGCCATCTTACAGATATATGTATGATAATGTCTAGCCCGGATACGGGCATTTCTCTTTAATTTCCCCGTTTCCGGGATCTCCCCAGTTTTACTCAGGTTTTCTATTACTCTATATTAAATCTAAATTAGATGGAGGTCTAAGAATGTCAAAAACTATAAGGGATATAAATCAGAAAATTAAAAATAAAAAAGCCAGAGTCGTCACTGCTGACGAGATGACTCGTATTGTAAAAGAGGTCGGGCCTGAAAGTGCAGCCGGAAAAGTGGATGTAGTCACAACCGGAACTTTCGGAGCTATGTGTTCATCCGGAGTATGGATGAATTTTGGGCATTCCGAACCTCCTATAAAGATTTCCAAATGTTGGCTGAATGATGTTCAGGCATACAGTGGAGTGGCGGCCGTGGATGCTTATATTGGGGCTGCTCAATACTCGGATATATTGGGCGAGAAATATGGAGGAGCTCATGTGATCGAAGACTTTGTAAACCGAAAGCCTATTGTACTAAGAGCAGAGTCGCCAGGGACTGATTGTTATCCCGGCAAAGCAGTAGAGACAGAATTGACTATTTATGACTTAAATCAAGCAACTATGAGTAATCCCCGCAATGCTTGTCAAAAATATGCGGTAGCGACAAATTCGAGCTCCAAGACGCTCCATACCTATCTGGGGCAGCTTCTGCCGGAATTCGGAAATGCCGCTTATTCTGGGGCTGGGGAATTGTCTCCGGTTATGAATGACCGTTTTTTCCAGACTATCGGTATCGGAACAAGGATATTTTTGGGTGGAGCCACTGGATATATTACCGGCAGTGGGACTCAAAACAGCCCGGAAAACGAGTTTGCTACTCTTATGCTCCAGGGAGACTTAAAAAGGATGAACAGCCGGTTTTTAAAGGCAACCACATTTCATAAGTATGGGCCGACCTTATGTATAGGAATCGGTGTCCCAATTCCTATCTTGAATGCTGAGATTGCTGAGAGCACCGGGATAAGTGACAGAGAGATAGAAACATCTGTATTGGATTACAGTGTTCCTTCCCGGGATAGGCCTGAAATAAGAAAAGTAAGCTATGCTGAACTTAAATCAGGGAGCATAAAGATTAATGGCAGAGAGGTTAAAACGAACTGTTTGTCCAGCTTTTCCCGGGCAAAAGCTATAGCTTACATATTAAAACAATGGATCGAGAATGGCGCCTTTTATTTATCTGAACCAGTGGAACACCTGTCTGGAAAGGGAACAGCCCGGCCGATGAGAGAAAAATCTCCGTCACTGGTCTAAATGTTAGAATGAAATGAAAAGGCATAAACTTCATATTAAAGAAACTATTGCTACAGTCATAGCAGAGGATAAGTATATCCCGGCAGCGCGGGAAGAGGTGATGTGTAGGAGGAAGGAACTGGAAGATTATATAGTGAAAAATCCTGCATTTAGTACCTCTCTTAAACCCTGTGAGGTTTCTGCTGATGCCCCTGAAATTGTCCAAAAAATGGCCTCTGCTTCTGCCAAAGCCGGAATCGGCCCTATGGCTGCTGTAGCCGGCTCTATAGCTGAATATGCTGTTAGGGCAATGATCGGTAAAGGAGCTTCTCATGTTATCTTTGACAATGGAGGGGATATTGCTATGTTTCTCAGCTCTCCTGTAATTGTGGGGATATATGCCGGGAAATCCGGGATTAAAGGCCTGGGATTCAGGTTTGAACCAAGGGATGAAATAATCGGCATATGTACTTCTTCTGCAACAGTGGGATATTCCTTGAGTTTAGGCAGGGCCGATGCTGCTGTGGTAGTTTCTTCAGATGTAATTTTGGCAGATGTTGTGGCTACAGCCCTGGGAAATGCGGTTAAAAACAATAAATCAAAGCAGATTGAAGAATCTCTCAATACATCAATGATTGATGGAATTGAAGGTATGATGGCTGTAATCGGAGATTCTGTGGGGATGTGCGGCAGCTTGCCTGAGCTCTGCCGGGCTGATGTGGATTACAATCTTATTAGCAGAGGATAGGAAAAGAAAAGGTTAAAAGACCAAAGTATACTTGGTGCCTTTTGTCTGTTGCATCTTGATTGTGCCGTTGAGCTGAGAAATCAGGCTGTTGACCAATTGCAGGCCCAGTGATTCCGTTTTGCGGAAATCTAATCCTTGGGGAAATCCGATGCCGTTATCTGCTATGCTCAATCTCAGTTTATTCTGCTTATATCTTTTAAGGTCTATTTTTATCTCCCCTTCTGTTTCTTTAGGAAAAGCATATTTTAAGGCATTGGTAATAAGTTCATTAAGCAGCAGCCCGCAGGGAATTGCGCGGTTGATATCCAGGAAAATGTTATCTGCAGATATTTTAAAGCGTATTCCTTTAGCATCTGCCGCATGGATAGAGGACAGGTGGGAAGTGAGATTGTGAAGATATTTGGAAATATTGATCTGGCTCAAGTCATCGGAGCGGTAAAGGCTTTCATGGATCAAGGCTATGGAACGGATCCGCTGCTGGCTGACTTGGAAAATTTCCTGTAAAGAATTATCCTTGATATTCCTTGATTGTAAACGGAGCAGGCTGGAAATTATCTGAAGATTGTTTTTAACCCGGTGATGTATTTCACGCAAAAGAACGTCTTTTTCTTTAAGTGAGGTAGCAACCTTTTTTTCTGCATGCCATTTATGCAGAGCAACGGATGCCTGATAGATGAAAGCTTCGATAGCTGTTTTGCTGGGAAGATTAAAGCTTTTTTTTGGGATAATCACTGCGGTTCCGAAAAGTTTGTTTTCTTTTACAAATCCCATGGAGTATATGGCCTTGACTCCAAAGGCTTTTTCCAGGGCTGTGCAGATTTTTTTTGATATCTTGTTAAAGGCTAATTCATAGAGGCCCCCTTTAACTTCAACAAGTCTTCCTTGCATCACTCTTTCTTTTGCTGTCTGGGTATCAAGCTTCAGTCTCATCCCTACCGGATCTCTGCCTAATATTTTGAGAATTTCTTTTATCCTTTTTTTTATTCTTGTTATAATTTTTATTTCTATTGTGTTGTCTTCGGGGTGAAATGAACTTACAATAATATAGCTGTTATTTGCCAGATAGCTAAGCTGCTGCCCAATAACTTTAAAAATATCTTCTTCGGGGGGAAGCTCGACAAATTTCATGGCTGATTCAGAAAGGAATCTTAAATCCGCAGTCAGTGACTTTTCTTTTTTTTCGGCGGCTTTTCGAGCTGTAATGTCCCGGGCAATACCCAAAGCCTGAAATTTGCCTTTGATTTTGATAGGAAAAGTGGCGATTTCAACCTGGACCTTTTTGCCGTCTTTGCGAATTAGTTGAAATTCTTTAGGCGAGGTGGCTTTACCCAGGACATTTTTGGCGATTTCAGCAACTGCTTTAGCGAGTTGGTTTGGGGGAAGTAATTTAAGTTTTAGAAAGTTTTTCCCGATCAACTCTTCTTTTTTGTAGCCGATTATCTTCTCTGCGGCAATATTTCCGTCGATAAAGGTTCCTTTTAAATCGCTTAAGTAGTATGGGTCAGGGGCATACTCAAAGAGGGTTCTAAATCTATTTTCTGAATCTTCTAATGCTACTTGTGCTTGTTTTGTCTCAGTGGTATCTTCCTTTTTAAGCCTGGCGATTTGATTTTGTAAGCTCTCGATCTCCTGGAGGAGCTGCTCTTTAGTCTTTTCTTTCATCTTCTTATAGCTTGTATTATGAAGCTATTATAGCATTTTATTTAATGTTGGCAAATTTCAAAGGTAATTTCGAAGATAGCGGGCGGTATAAGATTTTTTGCAGAGGAGGCATTCTTCCGGAGTTCCCTGAGCCACTATCTCGCCACCTTTTTCTCCGCCTTCCGGCCCCAGATCGATTATATGGTCAGCACATTTTATCATATCCAGATTGTGTTCAATTACCACAACTGTGTGGCCTTTATTCACAAGATTTTGGAAGCTTTGCAGGAGCACAGAGATATCAGATGGGTGCAGGCCGATTGTCGGCTCGTCAAATAAATATAGGACATTAGTTTTCTTTTGATGCACCAGGTTGTGAGCTAATTTGATCCGCTGCAGTTCTCCGCCTGAAAGAGTTGTTGTGGGTTGGCCCAAGGTAAGATAGCCCAGCCCCACTTCTATTAAGGGGGATAATTTGTCTATGATCTTTGTATTATCAGCATAAAAAGCACATGCCTCGATAACACTCATCCGGAGGATATCATCAATATTTTTCTCTTTATATTTGATGTCAAGTATTTCTTTTTTAAAACGTTTGCCTTTGCAGGCTTCACAGGTAAGCACTATGTCGGATAGAAACTGCATCTCTACGATCTGCTGTCCGGCGCCCTTGCATTCTTCGCAGCGGCCTCCGGCAGTATTAAAAGAGAAAAATCCGGGTTTATATCCCTGTGCTTTTGCTTCCCGGGTGCGGCTGAACAAAGTACGGATCTCATCCAGGGCCTTAGTATAGGTGGCTGGGATGGAGCGGGGGGATTTACTGAGAGGTGACTGGTCGACTACGATAACGGCATTCAGCTTTTCTTTTCCTTCAATCTCCTTAAAACCATGAGAAATCTCCCCTTTCCAGCCTTTGTGCAGCACATCAAAAAGCAAAGTGCTTTTCCCTGAGCCGGATACACCGGTAATACAGGTAAAGATATTTAGAGGGATCTTCACATCAATATGTTTCAGATTATGCACATGGGCGTCTTTTATAGTGATGTTGTCTTTGGATTTGCGCCGGGATAGAGGTGTTTTTATTTTTTTGTCGCCCCGGATATATTTGGCTGTAAGGGAGTCAGGATATTTCAGAAAGCTTTCCATGTCGCCGGAGAAAATAACCTCACCTCCATGCTCTCCGGCTCCTGGGCCAAGGTCGATCAGGTATTCAGCTGACTTGATGATCTCCGGATCATGCTCCACAACCATGACTGTGTTCCCCACATCTTTTAGTGATTTCAGGATGTTGATGAGCCTGTGGTTATCACGGGCATGAAGTCCGATACTGGGTTCATCCAGGACAAACAGAGTTCCTACTAATGAGGTGCTTAAAGCAGCAGCCAGATTTATCCGCTGGGCTTCTCCTCCGGAAAGGGTGAAGGTCATCCGGTTCAGGGTTAAATAATCCAGGCCGACTTCGAGCAGAAATTTTAGCCGGCTGCTGATTTCAAGCGAAAGTTTCTCTGCGATCTGTTTTTGATAAGGCGAAAGAGTTAAAGAATTAAAATAGTCCTTTGCCTGGCGTACGGTCAATTTGGTGACTTCACTGATAGACTTTCCCTTGAGTTTAACATTTAGGGCGAAGGGATTAAGGCGCATCTGTTTGCATGCCGGACAGGGGATGTATTTTCTATACCTGGCCAGATAGACCCGGACCTGGATTTTGTATTTTTTCTTTTTCAAGCGTTCGAATGAGCCAATTACTCCTTTATATGCTCCCTTTCCGTGCAGGATAAAGTCTTTTTCAGATTTTTTAAGCTTATTATAGGGGGCATCAGTAGGGATGCCCTGCTTTTTTGCCCGGTCCAATAGATTCTGCATTCGCCGCCGTGATGCCGGTTTGGTCCATGGCTCGATCGCTCCTTCTTTGAGGGAGAGGTTTTTGTTCGGGATGATCTTATCTTCATCGAAAACAGCCAGGTCACCGAATCCGTGACATGAGGGGCAAGCCCCCTGGGGGCTGTTAAAGGAGAAGAGATTGGGAGTCGGGTCTTGATAGGTGATCCTGCAGTATCTACATTCAAGTCTGTCTGAAAATAGAAATTCCCCTCCTTTGTCAGTGTGTACTTTTACTCGGCCTTCACCTTTCTTAAGAGCTGTTTCCAGGGAATCGACCAGGCGTTCCCTTTCTTTATGGTCGAGTTCCAGCCTGTCCATAAAGACTTCTAGGTTATTAAGGCCGGAAAGGTCGGCTTTTTCAAGTTCAACAATCTTACCATCTCTTATTATGCGGAAAAAACCTTCTTTTTTCAGCACATCCAGGCCTTTTTCTCTCGGCCAGGAGAAGGAAATAGTGGCTTTTGCGGCAGGAGAGGATTTAAAAAGCTGTTCGACCATAGAATCGATAGTATCTCTACGTACGGGGCGGCCGCATTCCGGGCAGTAGATAGAGCCGATTCGGGCAAAAAGTACGCGCAGATAGTCATAGATCTCTGTAACGGTTGCCACTGTAGAGCGGGGATTTTTGGTGACAGCTTTCTGCTGGATGGCAATGGCCGGGGTTATTCCTTCGATTGTATCTGCATCCGGTTTTTCCATACGCTCCAAGAACTGCCGGGCGTAGGCTGACAATGATTCGAGGAAACGGCGCTGCCCTTCCGCATAAAGAGTGTCAAAGGCAAGAGAGGATTTTCCTGATCCTGAGACACCGGTTATGATTATCTGTTTGTTAAGCGGAATATCAAGGTCGATATTTTTCAGATTATGTACCTTGACACCGCGAAGAGCGATTTTGTCCTTGCCTGAGATCATAACGAGATTACATATTACCTGAACAATTCATAAAAAATGTCGATATATATGAAATTCGGGTGTGGCTTGGGCTCGCTTCAGCCACATCAGAATTTCATAAGATACAAATCTTTTACCATAACATTTTACATTTTACAATTTACATTTCACGGTTTTTCCATTTTCCATTTTCCATTTACAGCTTTTATCCTGGTTTCCGGCTTCCGCCGGAATGACGATGCTTAAACTCGCCGGAATGACGATTAGCCCTTACGGCCCTGTCTTTCCTGGTTTTATTTACCATTTACCATTTACTATTTACAGCTTTTATTCTGGTTTCCGGCTTCCGCCGGAATGACGATGCTTAAACTCGCCGGAATGACGATGCTTAAACTCGCCGGAATGACGATTAGCCCTTACGGCTCTGTCTTTCCTGGTTTTATTTACCATTTACCATTTACTATTTACAGCTTTTATTCTGGTTTCCGGCTTGGCCGTCATCCCGGACTCCGATCCGGGACGGAATGACGATGCTTAAACTCGCCGGAATGACGATGCTTAAACTCGCCGGAATGACGATTAGCCCTTACGGCCCTGGTTTCCTTGCTTTATGCAGAAAAGTTTAGATAAAATGGGGGAATTCCTGTAAGATCAGGTCTAAGCTTTGAAAGGAGGCCTGTATGAAGAAAGGGACAAAATATGCCTTAATACTCGGAGCAATTCCGTTTGTGACCCTGGTTTTTGCGTTGCCTCTTGTAAATCGCATCCATCCGGTTGTGCTGGGACTGCCGTTTCTGCTGTTCTGGATCCTTACCTGGGTAATACTGACTCCCTTTATTCTTTTTCTTGCCTATGTGCTGGAAAAAAAATTCAACCCTCCGGATAAAGGAGAAGACAATTGAGCTTGGCGCTGATCATTATTTTTGCAGTCATTCTTATTTCCTCGTTAGTCGGAGTTTATGCCGGGAGAAATGTAGAGATGAACCTCGAAAACTGGACAGTAGGAGGACGGCGTTTTGGAATAATCATAATTTGGCTGCTTATGGCAGGAGAGATTTATACCACTTTTACTTTCTTGGGTGCTAGCGGCTGGGCTTATTCAAAAGGAGCACCGGCATTTTATATCTTGATCTACGGGGCTCTGGCATATACGTTGTCCTTTTTTATTCTCCCTTTGATCTGGAAGCTTGGGAAGCGTTTCAATCTGCATACTCAACCTGATTTTTTCATTCAAATATATAACAGCCGCAGCCTGGGAGTCCTGGTGGCGGTTATCGGAGTTTTGTCCATAATCCCTTATCTGCAGCTTCAGCTGACCGGCTTGGGTTTTATTGTCAAAGTCGCTAGTAACGGGGCCATTAGTTCCCAGGCAGCTATTCTTATGTCCTTTGTTCTGACCTGCGCTTTTGTCTACACTAGCGGCCTTAAGGGGGCGGCTTGGGTTGCGGTTATTAAAGATGTTTTAATGCTGGCAGCTGTATTTATTGTGGGGATCGGAGTTCCCCTGATTTATTTTGGCAGCTTTGGCAAGATGTTTTCAGTGCTGATAGATAAAATGCCGGAACACCTGATTTTTCCCGGAGCAACAGCAAATATGGATGTTCTCTGGGTCATGTCCACTGTTTTATTAACTGCTATGGGTTTTTATATGTGGCCGCATGTATTTGGCTCGGCTTTTTCGGCAAAAAGTGACAAGATCATTAAGAGAAATGCTATTATCATGCCGTTTTATCAGATCCCCATAGTGCTGATATTTTTTGTTGGTTTTACAGCGCTTTTGGTTATTCCGGGCCTGGAAAATGGGGATCTATCTTTCCTGGCTCTAGTCAATCAGACTTACCCTGCCTGGTTTATGGGGTTTGTAGGGGCAGCAGGAGCTGTGACAGCCATGGTGCCTGCGGCGATCTTGGTGCTTTTTGCTGCTACTCTTGTGGCCAAAAATATCTATAAGACCGGGTTTAAGCCGGAGGCTGGAGAGGAAAGTGTTATGCGGCTGTCAAGGTTTATGGTCCTGGTTATGATGGCCCTTGGCCTGGTGTTTGCAATCTTTTTCCCCAATGAACTGGTCAATCTTTTAATCCTTGGATATGATGGTGTTTGCCAGTTTTTTCCGGGTGTCATCCTAGGTCTTTTCTGGAAAAAAGCCAGCCGCAACGGAGTGTTTTGGGGGATAATCTCAGGTGTCGGGATAGTGGCTCTGCTTATCCTCAGCGGTAATGATCCCTTCCTAGGTATTAATGCCGGGTTTGTAGGGTTGGTAGTAAATGCAGCCGTTGCTGTGATAATAAGCTCATTAACCGGATCAAAAATAATCGGAGAAAAGAAAAATGCTTAATGAAATCAAAAATAAAGTTATAGAGATGTCAGAAGAGATAGTTGGCTGGCGGCGGGATTTTCACCGTCACCCTGAGCTTGCATTTGAAGAAAAACGGACATCAGCTGTTATCAGGAAATTTTTAGAAAGCCTGGGACTGCAGGTGGAAACGTGCGCCAAGACCGGACTGCGGGCCGTATTGCAGGGCAAGCCTGGAGGACGGACTGTGGCCTTACGTGCTGATATGGACGCACTCCCATTACAGGAGGAGGGAGATAAGGAATATATCTCTCAGAATCCCGGGACAACCCATGCCTGTGCCCATGATGGGCACATGGCTATTATTATGGGAGCGGCTAAAATATTGTCTCAGATGAAAGACCGTTTCAGCGGAAAAGTAGTATTTCTTTTTCAGCCGTCAGAAGAAAGGATTCCGGGCGGAGCTAAATTGATGATCGAAGAGGGAGCACTGGAAGGAGTGGATGCTATTTTTGGACTCCATCTTTGGCAGAATTTAGCTACAGGTATTGTCGGGGTTGTAAAAGGGCCGATGATGGCCCAACCTGATGCTTTCTCTATTAGTATTAAAGGAAAAGGCGGTCACGGTTCTATGCCCCAGCAGACCGTAGACCCCATTCTGGTAGCTTCCCAGCTGGTTGTAAATGTTCAGAGTATCGTTAGCCGAAGTATTGACCCACTAAAGCCTGCGGTTGTTTCTTTCGGTACTATTAAAGGCGGAACTATTTACAATATAATTCCGGAAAAAGTGACATTGACTGGCACGGTAAGAAGCTTTGATGTTGATGTTCAAAAATTGACTGAGCATCGTTTGCGGAAAATTACCCAGAAAATCTGTGAAACTTATGGCGCTACAGCAGAGTTTGAATATGATATTGGTTATGCTCCGCTTGTAAATGACGCCGGCATGGTCGATTTTGTTAAGAAAATAACCGCAAAAACTTTGGGCAAAGAGCGAATCAAACATATTGACCCGGTTATGGGAGGAGAAGATTTCGCTTATTATCTCAAGAAAGTTCCCGGGGCTTTTTTATTCTTTGGCATGGGTGACGGGACCCAATATCCCCATCACCATCCTGGGTTTGATATTGATGAAAAAGCTCTGCCTGAGGCTGCCTATCTTATGACTGCCCTGGCTCTGGAGGGGTCAAGTCGTCTTGACCATCCGGGTACTTAAGAATAATCGACTGCACTGTGATGCGGGGCTGAGTTGCTGAGATGTAAATGCGGTCAAGATGGATCACTTCTTCCGGTGAAGAAAAATCGTCCGGGCCGATTATGCCGCCGAAATGTTCGCTGCGGCCGAATGCAATGTGGAAGCCAAGTTTTTCTTTGATCTTAAGCACGCGCCGGTTGACTTCTGAATAATCAATTTTCAGGGTGGGGATCATGGCGGGAGAAAATCCCGGCATTGTAGCGGCCCGGAGATTGAATTTTCTGGCAGCGTTTTTCAAAGGAGCAGTGGCTGAATATTGGGTTGGTGCCAGGATAATTTTTACTTTTTTTCATGGCTAATTTAGCCATTGTCTCATATAGGACCGGGACAATAATAAGGCGGAGTATTATAGCAAAGAAAAATCCTCCGATATATACAACTGCCAGAGGTTTGTGAAGTTCTGCGCCGGTCGATTTAGAAAGAGCCATGGGCAGTAATGCCACGATCATTACCATATCTGTCATAAGAATGGGGCGTAATTTAGTCATGGCTCCCTTAACTACTGCTTCATGCAGAGCCATTCCCTGTTTTATAAAATCATTGATCTTAGCTACAAGGATCACATCATTCTGAACACAAATTCCGAAAAGAGCTATCAGCCCGATCGTGGAGGAGACATTAAGCGTCTGCCCTGCGATCAACAGGGCCAAAATTCCGCCGATAAGGGTTGTGGGGATGTTCATGATGATCATAAAAGCCTGTGCGGGATGAAACCGGGCCTAACATTTTTAAGTTCGGCTTTTTTTTGAAAGTCTTGGGAAAGTTCCAGGTTTAGCTCGGCATATTCAAGCTTAAAAATCAAGCTTAAATCCACCGTATATCGAAAATCCTGGAGCTCCATAGCCTTTGATGACTTCATATCTTTTGTTCAGGATGTTGTCAAAACGGATAAATACCCGAGTGTGACGGAGAACATCACAGGCGGCGGTGGCATTGAGTAAAGTATAGCTGTCCATGCTTACCCGGGATGATGTGAACCCTGAGAAGAAATTATCTTCTCTTTTTCCCACATAAAGCACAGTGATCGTCATGTCGGATTTTTCCTGGAAATTGAAGCTGACTTGGGCAGAAAATTTATTTTTGGGGCGCCTAAGGAGATTTGCGTCTGTTCCGATGTCCCTGGCTTCCATGCGGGTATAGGCAGCTGAGAGTAGTAGATTCTCTCCTGGAGTGGCTTTGCAAATAAACTCTAAGCCCTGGGTGGAGGCTTTCCCGATATTTAGATAACCATGGAGATAATCGAAGTCGATGAGGTTTTTAAACCTGTTGGAGAAAACAGTCAATCCAAGAGTCAAGTGGTTACTGAATAAGTTTTGTTCAATGCCTGCGTCCCATGCGTAGGATTTTTCCGCGTTAAGTTTTTGATTGCCTATCGGCCCCCAGATAGTTCCGGGAGCATAGAGCTGATAAAGAGATGGGGCTTTAAAACCGGTGCCGAGAGTGGCCTTAAGCTTTGTGCCGGTTTTAGCGAAAAAGAAAGCGGGTGCAAGCCGGAATGTAAAAGCTATTCCGGCTTTGCTGTGATTATCGAGGCGAGCGCCAAAGGTTGAGAAAAAACGGCCGCTGACATTAATTCTGTCCTGAATATATGCGCCGATACGACGGGCTGTTTGTAACGGAAAGATGTTGTCGAAAGGGCCCCATATACCCAGGGAATGATATTCTGATTCGCCCTGCTCGTGGGTGAATTCCAAACCGGCAGTAATGGTGTTGGTGTCATGTGTATAGAAATTGTTTTGCCAGTCAAGTTTAACAAGAGAGCTTTTGTAGAGGGAGTTATCCGAGCTGAAAGGATGCAGCTCATCAGAGGGGTTGTCATAGGTGCGGGAATAATCGATATAAGCAAGAGACACTTTTGTTTCCCAACGGTTTTGTAAAAATAGGGCCCGGAAATTGGAGTTGAGGATCAGGGATCTGTTGTTTTCGATATGGTTTGGGTCATCTCCATAAGGTCCGCCAAAACTATCTATGTCCGAATTGGTCTTACAGGTGCGAAAGGAAAAATTCAGGCTGATGTTTTTCTGCAGAGACAAGCCTGCTTTGCCGTAGATGGAAAGATTCTTGTAACCGTCCTTTTCATGATTTCCCTCATATTGGTCACCGGCTGCAGAAAATCCGTCTGTGCGGTAATGGGAAATGCCCATAGAGTAAGAGAAACTCTCTATTCCCCCGGAAATACTGGCATTTTCTGTAAGAGTATTAAATGAGCCTCCCTGAGTTGACAGGTTGAACCGGGGTTTTCCTTGCCCCTGCCGGGTGATAATGTTTATAACTCCGCCCATAGCATCTGAGCCATAGAGCGTACTCTGCGGTCCCCGGATTATTTCTATACGTTCAATATTTTCAATAAGCAGATGCCCCAGATTGAATGAGCGGCTGGGAGAGATTGGATCATTCATCTCTACCCCATCCATCAACACTTTGGTGTGTTCTGAATTGGCTCCCCTGATTGAAGCGGAAGCTGAGGAGCCAGTGGGTCCGTTCTGAATGGTATTTAGCCCCACAACTTCTTTAAGAGCTTCATAAACTGTTCTTTTTTGCAGTTTTTCCAGTTCTTCTCTGGTAATAATTGAAACAGAACTGGCTGTTTCTTTTACTGAAGTTTCAATGCGGTTGGCTGTAACCGTGATTTCATGCTGGAGCTTTTGAGCTGCTTTTTCCTGCCGGTCGTCAGAGTCTTTGTCTGCGTAAACCGGGCAAGCGATAACGGCTGCTAAAAGCAGCACGCTGGGAATTCTTTTAATCATTCCTTCCTCCTGATAGTCTTATCCGCGTCTAAGTGCTTTATCGTTTTAATCAATACCCTCAGCTTTATTCTGTTCTTATCTAATTTTCCACTGTCGGGAGACAAGAAGGTAAATAAATAGAGGGCCGCCAATAATTGCGGTGATAATACCTACTGGAAGTTCAGTCGGCGCTAGTACGGTTCTGGCCACGCAGTCACACACAGTAAGTACTGCGCCACCAAGCAGGAAGGAACAGGGAAGAACAGTCCTCTGGTCAAAACCAACGAGCCGCCGCACACTGTGAGGGATGATAAGCCCGATAAAGCCGATAGGGCCGACAAGGGAAACAACTGCTGCTGTGGCCAGGCCGCCACCGATAAATATATTTCTCTGTACTTTTTTCACCGGGACTCCGTGCCCCAAGGCCATCTCTTCACCAAGAGCAATATGGTTGAGGTCATTGGCATGAATAAATAGCAGGAAAAATCCGGGAAAAAGCAGAGGAAGGAGAGCCACCAGCTCTTTATATCCCACAATGTCTACTCCTCCCATCATCCAGCGTTGAAAAACCACCAGCGCATTGGGACTGGAAATATAAGTAAGCAGCAAAATGCCGCCACCGCAGATTATGCTGACGGTGATACCTGCCAGCAGTAATGTGTATATTGATATGCCTTGTTGACTGCGGGATAGGCTGTAGATCAGTCCCAGACTGGCAGATGCCCCGGCAACAGCAAGGAGCTGGACAGAACTGAAAGGCCCCCAGACGTGCCAAAGAGAAGGGATGGAGATAGCCAAAAATGCCCCAAGAGCTGAACCGCCCGAAACACCGAGTGTATATGGTTCAACCAGAGGGTTGCGGAAAAGTACTTGAAAACATGCCCCCACTAAAGCAAGGGTTCCCCCGGCGAGGAGGGCGAGAAGGACACGCGGTATGCGCTGAAACCAGAATATGTCGCTTTGGGGATTGTGTGTTCCCAGGAAAAAGTTCCAGACTTCTTCTACTCTTATAGTTTCAGAGCCTATCCAGGGAGTAATAGCTGCTACTGCTAAAAAAAACAACCCAAAGAGAATGATGGTTTTAGTTTTCATGTTTTTTTATCTGTTAAAGCCGGCAGTAATGTTGGCCGGCCCGTCTCCGGGTGCTTGCCTAAGAATACATCCTTTCCATAAATTTTTTGAATTACTCCACGTGAGAGGACCTTTTCCGGAGGGCCTTGGGCAAGACAGAGTCCTTCTTCTAATAAAAGAAGCTTATCACAAAAAAGAGAGGCGAAATTAATATCATGTGTGACTACAGCCACTCCGATCTTTCCTTTTGCCAGTTTTCTCAAGAGGCGGAAAAAATGGACCTGGCGGTGAAGGTCAAGAGCGCTGGCTGGTTCATCCAGAAGCAGGATTCCCGGTTTCTGGCTGAGTACGGAAGCGAGAAATGCTCTTTTTTTTTCACCGCCAGACAATTGGGATAGACGGCGTTTTTTCAGATCTTCCAGCCCTGTAAACTCGAGGCTTTGCTGAACGACAGTAATATCGGTTGAGTTTAAAATACCAAGTCCTTTTGTGTGCGGGTAACGGCCCATACGAACCAATTCTTCTACGGTGAAGTCATATTCACTGGAAAGTTCTTGCGGCAGGTATCCGACCTGCCGGGCGATTGTGTGCCGTTTTAGTTTTTTTAGTTCATTTCCGCTTAGAGTAACATTTCCTGCAAGAGGGTAGAGAATGCCAGCTGAGATACGCAACAAGGTGCTTTTGCCGGAGCCATTGGGGCCGATTATTCCCTGAACCTCCCCGGGGGAGACGGAAAATCTGTCGATATTAAGCTCCCAGGATGATTCCGGAAAACGATGGATAATATTTCTGAGTTCAAGCATTTTTTAATAGTTTATCTCAGGGTGGATTATTTCTGCAAATTTTTTTACGATCCGGACAATACGGACTCCAGGAATCAGCAGATAGTCTTCGGTAAGAAAATGGATATGGCCGCCTTTAACAGCGGGGAGAATAGTCAAGCGCTCCCAGTCATTGCGTAAAAGCTCCCGGTTGCCAGCGGATATTCCCTCAGGAAACACTTCGATAATTATTTCAGGTTGCCGTATCAGCAGTGCTTCTTTGGAGATCTGGGGGTAAAGGCCGGATGCGTCTTTAAAAATATTTTCCCCCCCGGCGATTCCGACCAGTTCGTGTATAAAGGTCCCGGAGCTTGTTGTCATCAGTCCCGTCAAGTCTCCCGGTGTGTGTCCCAGCGACAAAAATACTTTTCGGGGTGGTAGTTTTTTAGTTTTTTCTCTGATTTTCTCTAGTTCTTTTTGTATTCCTTTTACCAGAATATCAGCATTTTCTTCGGCTTGAAGTTCCTGTCCGATAAATGAGATCGCCTTAAAGATGTCAGCTAGAGTATCTATCTTAACGGATAGAAATCGAATTCCGTATTCATGGCAAAGCTTAGCTAGAGGCCTGTGGCTTCCCTGGGCGATAAGGAGGTCAGGTTGAAGTGCGATTATCTTCTCCCGGTTGGGATTAAAAAGCCCTCCGATTTTATCTTTTTTTTGAACTTCAGGGGGATAAACACTAAAGTCACTTACTCCGACCACCTTTTCCCCCAGGCCGAGAGAGAAAACAATTTCGGTAATAGAGGGGGAGGCGCAGATTATCCTTGTAGCTTTGGTGGAGTATTGCGGAGAACTAATTTTATCCTGACTGCAGTAAGGGAAGCCTAATATAAAGGCCAGAATGGCAAAAGCTTGAATTGCCTTGTTATCTCTCATATCAAACACTTCAGTAAATCCTTTTTTGCCTGGACTATTCATAAAAAATGTCGATATGTATTATACATCTTTTTTAATCAGTATGTTACATTGATTCCTATGGTAACTCAATTTAACATTTTGTTCACAATATAATCTCTATTTGTAATCGACATTTTTTACCTTTCAGGCAAGCCGATCTCACCGCATCTGCTTCGTTACAGGGTATTCGCAGTGAAGGACCACAGCTTCATACCCTGCGCCTTGCATCTGC
>JAUVXM010000123.1 GCA_030603565.1 Candidatus Aminicenantota bacterium | reverse complement strand
TCGGAGAGTAAAAAAAAGGCGATTAAAATTAAAAATAAAAACAAGAAAAAAGTTTCAATAATCATTCTTGAAAAAATCTTGCAGATCATTGAAAAGAAAATAATAATAAAAACATCGCCATTTTTTTATGAATAGGTCAGGTTAGTTATATTATTTGTGGGGCATGGACGATTTGGCAGATTCCAGTAATTATATTCATTACTCATACAGTGATTGACTATGTTAAAACTATTTTTAAAAGAAAGACAGTGTGTATGTTTCTCATTGATCAAAGTGCACACCTTGTTGTAATAATTGTGCTAGTAATGCTAATTTCGGCAGGCGATTCGATTTTTTTATTCTGGAATGATTTATTTGGGGATACAATAATAAAATTGCTTATTATTATTACTGGCACCATTGCAGTTATAAAGACAGGAAGTGTTCTTATTGGTATAGCGGTAGAACCTTTTCTTAATGAGATTGAGAAATCCAGCAGCAAGAAAAAACAGCAGGAAGATAAGCTTAATAGAGGGCTTAAAAATGGGGGGAGTACTATTGGAAGGCTTGAACGGGGATTAATATTAATATTTGTTTTAGTTGGGCATCCAGAGGCAATAGGATTTTTGATTGCGGCAAAATCGATTTTTCGATTTGGCGAAATTAAGGAATCTAAACATAGGATGGAAGCTGAATATATTCTCATAGGAACCTTAATGAGTTTTGGATATGGCATTCTTATTTCTTATGCCACAAAATATTTCTTATCCTTGGTATAAATAGTTCAGGCTAAAAGTTTTACTGTCCGAGAGAAAATGATTTTCTGCTTTGAGCTCTGCAAGTTGGGCAATCCGCATCCTGGATAAAGCTTAAAGTAGAGCTATATCTTCAGCTTAATCTGATGCTTTTGCTATTTTCTGAATGCGGTCTCGAACTGTAAAAGATAGGGCAAAAATAACAATTCCTATTACACACACGATGGCGGCAACAACAATTACGGGCGAAAAAAGCTGATCAATGATTATGATCGGGATCCAGCTGCTTTTTTCCAGGATTAAATCTTGCAGTTCAGATGACGATGATACGGAATATGAATATGGAACAAAACTCAAAGCCCATATTGAGAAATGCTTAGCTATAAGCGACAAGAGCAAGGCCGGCAGGCTGCCCAGGAAGATAGATATGCCGCTCCATCTACAAAAACTTGCCGGTGAACTAGCTGCGATCAATGCTCCTATAAAGATAAATAATGCCGGGATTACAAATAATAAAAATGACAGCGTGATTATACCCCGGGAAAGACCAAAGGGAAGGAAATGAACATCTTTGAAGACTTCGATTTCATCGTCTATATCACGGACTGCCTCAATTCGCCACATGGTCAAGGCTTCTTTAGCTACTTCAAGATCGGGCCGACAAAGAGGCAATTCGTAGTGGCCAAGCCCTTCTTCAGCTATTTGCCGCCAATCTCGGTATCCCTCCTCATCACAAGGAGGCAGGTTTTCCAGTATCTTCATAAGCTGTAGATCGATCTCTTCACTGAGGAGGATATCCTTTAGGGGGCGAAGATTAATCATGATTGTGCTTGCTCTTCTCTCGCCTCGTAGGACTTCACCAATCTTTGCCAGGGATTCGGATAATTCGTTCTCCAGCCAATCCAAAAGGCCGATCTCAGCCATTAATTGCTTGGGAGTGATACCAGCTTCGGCCGCGGCCTGGAACCAGGCTCTGGTGTTTTCATCAGAGATCACATTATTGTCTTGAGCTTCCTGGAAGATCTCCTCTGCAATATCCGGAATTTCTGCTATTATCTCCTGAGGCAGATCGGATATAAACTCAGGGGAGACAGTGGCTTTTGTCACCCCTGTGACCCAGATGATCCCAAAAAGGATAGGCAGGCCTATGAAGATAATGATAAGTAAAGCTAAAATCTTTCTTAATGCAGTCATGTTGACCCTCCTTTAATTATTGTAACATAATTATAAATTACAAAAATCAAAATTACAATAGTTTTGATGTTCAATTACTATATACGATTTAAATTGCAATAAGTTCACTCCCAAGTTAATAAACCTGGATTATTCACGAGGCCATTTTTTTATGAATTGTCCAGGTTAATATCTATTGAGGGATTTTCATATACCTTGATCTCTTCGATCTCAAAATACTCTGAACGTCGAAATTGGAAGAGGGCTGCAATAATGTTGGAAGGGAAGATCTCGGTCCGGGTATTAAGGTCACGCACGTTGCCGTTGTAGAAGCGGCGGGATGTTTGGATGCGGTTCTCTGTATTGGCCAGTTCCTTTTGGAGTTCTAAAAAATTTTGACTTGCCTTTAATTCCGGATATGCTTCTGAGACGGCAAAGAGGCGGCGTAATCCTTTAACCAGAATATTCTCGTCGGCAGCCTGGCTGGAAGGGGAGCCGGTCGAGCTTAGGGCCAGGCTTCGGGCCTCAGTCACTTTATTAAGGACCTCTCGTTCATGTAAGGCATAGCCCTTGATTGTTTCGACCAGATTAGGGATCAAGTCATACCGCCTTCTCAGCTCCGTTTCAATTCCAGCCCAGGAATCCCGCACATGCTGGCGCAGCCTGACAAGTGAATTGTAGATACAAATAATCCAGATCAAGGTGAGCAGTCCCAGTCCTAAAAATAGGTATATTCCTGTCATATTGCCTCCAATAATTTAGCTTCTAAGTTTTTGGGCTGTTATTCAGCTGTTGTTTTTTGACATATTCCGGTAAACGCTTAAGAATACCTTGAATAAGGGTAAAAGAGTTGTCATAGTCTTGTTCGCTAAAACGTTTTCCCCGCCAGGCCATGATAAACTCAGGATTGAATTGAATGTGGAATCTTGGCGATTCCATTAGATATGCCATCATCCGCTGATGGATCACATGGTATGCCCAGCGTTTTTCAGGCGATTTGACGTAAAATTTGCGGCTGAACTCTGCTGATTCAAAATCAATGTCATCAAATCCGAAAAAATCTGTTACTTTATCGAATATGTTTTCCGGCCGGAGTAAGAGCGGTTTCAGCGGAAGCGGGCTGCGGATTATAAGAGCGGAAAAGTTATGTACCTTTCTGGACTTGCCATGGCCGGTCACATAGTGATAGTCAAAAGCGGTTAAATCCCTTCCATCCCGTTTACCGTTCATGATGTTGTAGGCGTATCTGCTGTGACCGCGGTGAAGACACTTGAAGGACGAATAGAGGGGGTCTATTTTTTTGTCTTTGTCTGGAGAAAAATGCAAGCCTTTAGATTTGGCATAGGCGGCTAACTTTTTGCGGCGTTCCAGAGAGAGTATATGAGCGAAAAGGACGATTATGCCTACTAAGGCAGCAAAGAAGAGAACTGTGAGTACTTGCATTTAACCTGAATTATTTATAAAAAAATGGTGATGTTTTTTATTATAAATTTCTTTTCAGCGATATTCAAGATTTTTTCGAGAAGAATTATTTTAACGATTCGTGAATAATCCAGGTTTATTATCCTCGAGTTAACTTGGAGTCATTTCGAGGATAATTATATCATTTCGGATATTATCGGGCACATCATTTTTTAGGTGGTTTTGTCCACTCCATATATTTCTTCATCACTTTTTCTCTTTCCAAGCGGCTGTCAAGGTAAAGATGAAGGTTAATAATTTCCTCAGCAATGGTTCCTGCTATTGCTCCTATGCCTCTGTTCTCTGGGGGGGAGATGGTGGCATCAGCCCCAGTGACATCCATAATGAATTTTTTTATCTCTTGGTGAGTAAAGTCATCTAAAATCCCTTCTGGATCTGTTTCCTTTTTTCTTATAGTCAGCTTAAGGACTTCAAGAATCCTGTGGTATCGCTTATAAAACAGGGCATCCACCTGATTCTGGGAGCGAGCTTTTTTTAGCATTGCCATCTGTCTTTGCAGTACGGGATTTACCGTATCAAATCCGCCTGTTCCAGTGCGTGCCATATCGCCAAATGCAACAACTAAAGATTCCAAAAGTGCATATCCGGCTTCATCTGAGGGAGGATAGGATTTTGTATCCTTTTCTGCATAAACCATATTCATACATAAAACAGTTATACATCCCAAAACGATAAGTTTTTTAAGCATATCAGACCTCCTGTAATTTTTTTATAATTTTTGAAAATAACAAATTGTAATTATTATTGTTACGCAGTTTTTGAATCTCTTTTTCGTAATTTAAATATGCAGGCTCCTCTAATCCATAAAAATTCAGTTTATCCAGATCTTTTTTTTCATTTTTTTGTAATACCTTAAAAATGATGATAGGAATTTGTTCATCAGTTATTGACTCTCTATGTAAACAGTAGAGAACCCGCTGGATAGACCATTCCAGATGGGCAAAGCCTTTCTCACCATCAGAGAGTTCATATACCTGGGGTTTTCTGGTGGGTAAAAGGCTTTCCATATTTGTTGTTTGGTTCATGATCTGGGCCAAAGACTCGATTCCTTTTTCATAAGTGGATGTAGATGTCAGCTGCTTGTAGATTAGAGTTGATAGGATGATTATCACCAAAAAGGCGGCAGCCGGAAGAGGCCGTAGAAAAAAACCCAAGCTAGAAGTTTTGGATTTTTCATCTAGTTGGCTCCGTTTCTCAAGCCGGGTGGCAAAATCCGTCCGCTTAAAAAAAACCAGAGCCTTCTGTTTCTCTTTTTTTATAAGATTTTTAATATCGCTAAAGTCTTTTCTTTTATTTTCAGTCATGATGGTTCCCCTTGACCATATCTGATAGGGCCTGTCGCGCTCGGTTCAGACGTGACATAACTGTTCCTGTTTTAATTCCCAACGTTTGTGAGATCTCCTGGTAAGAAAGATCTCCATATTCTCTTAAAATAAGCGTTTCTTTCAATTTTTTAGGTAGCTGTTGGATAGATGCTTTGACTTTTTGAATCTGTTGATGGGTAATAATTTGTGATTCCGGAGTTTGCTCTATGATTATGTCTTCCTTTGTTTTTAATGAAAATAACCGTCTTAAGCGCAGTTTTTTTAAATGATCAAGGCATGTATTTCTACATATCCGCAATATCCAGACTTTGGCAAGATTTACGTCCTTTAAACTGCCCAATTTCTTCAATGCTTTCAGATATATATCCTGAGTTAAATCATCTGCATCGCAGGGATTTTTTGTATATCCTAGGCAGATGAAAAAAACTTTTTCTTTATAGGTCATCAAGTCCTCAATAGTTTTTTTCTTTTTATCATTCCAATGCGTCGGCATGTTTTTTATTATAATGTTTCTTTATATAAAAAGACGATTGTCTTTGTAATTTATTCCATCCTGGATTTCTTATTATTCGTAAACAGATGACTACCTGGATTATTCACGAGGCGAGGCATGGAGTATGAAGCTATTAACTCTACGATAAAATATTACGCTGAGGACGCTGTGGACACGGATTAAAGCGATAAAGCATTAGACGCGGATTTTCGCAGATAAGACTAATATGCTTTTTCTTTTTTGGCTTACAGCCAAAAATAAAAAGCACTTTCCAATTTGTGCTAGAGCACAAAATGAAAACCGTGTTTCAAATGACTTCGCGGAGCGAAGTGATGAAGGGTTGATTTGTTTTGGCGATTCATCGGGAAAACAAATCAACGTTTTAGTCTTATCAGTGTCCTCCGCGTCCTCAGTGTAAAATATTGTTTTTTGCAATTTACCATTTACTATTTACTATTTTCTAAGTAATATTCATATAGACGTTTTTTATGAATAGTTTAGGATAATAAAGGAGATATTTCATGTTCAATACTACAACCTATGTAAAAAGAAGGGATCGTCTAAAAAAACAGGTAGGTTCAGGAATATTGCTTTTTCTGGGCAATGAGGATAGCCCCATGAATTATACGGACAATCCTTACCACTTTAGGCAGGACAGCACCTTCCTCTATTATTTCGGCTTAAACTCTGCCGGATTGAATGCGATTATGGATCTAGATGAAGATAGAGAAGTAATTTTTGGGAATGAACTTACCATTGATGATATTGTCTGGATGGGAACCCAGCCGTCACTCCAGGAAAAAAGCCGGATGGTTGGGATTAAAGAGACAGCCCCAGCGGCTGAGCTGAAAGAATATATAGAGAAAGTAAAAAAGAAACAAGGAAAAATCCATTTTCTCCCTCCTTACAGGGCGGAGCATTCTGTAAAATATTTTAACCTGTTAGGCATATATCCTGAGGAAACAGCTGGATCGGCTTCCGTTGAATTTATTAAAGCTGTAGTCGCCCAGAGGAATATAAAATCAGAAGAAGAAGTTGCGGAGATCGAAAAGGCGGTCAACACTTCGGCTGATATGCATATAGCAGCCATGAAGCTAGCCAAAGCGGGGATGACTGAAGCAGAAGTTGCTGCAGTAGTAGAGCAGATCGCGCTTGCTTCCGGCGGACAGATATCCTTCCCTGTCATTGCCACTATACATGGAGAAACCCTGCATAATCATTATCATGGTAATACTTTAAAAGAGGGTGATATGTTCCTGCTTGATGCAGGAGCAGAGACTGCTATGGGGTATGCAGGTGACCTTTCCAGCACATTTCCGGTCGGGAAAAAGTTCTCCAGCCGGCAAAAAGAGGTTTATAATATAGCTTTGGCTGCTCATGAAGCGGCCGTGGCTGCGCTAAAACCGGGTGTAAAATTTAAAGATATTCACCTTCTGGCCTGTAAGACCATCGCCTCCGGAATGAAAGATATGGGATTTATGCGCGGGGATGTAGACGAGGCAGTTGCGGCCGGAGCCCATGCTTTGTTTTTTCAATGCGGCACAGGGCATATGATGGGCCTTGATGTGCATGATATGGAAAACCTGGGGGAAGCATATGTAGGATATGACGGTGAAAACAAAAGCACCCAGTTCGGATTAAAATCACTTCGGCTTGCCCGCGAACTTAAACCCGGGTATGTGCTTACCATAGAGCCGGGGATCTACTTCATTCCCGAACTTATCGATATGTGGAAAGCTGAAAAAAAATTAACCCAGTTTATTAATTACGACAAAGTTGAAACCTATAAAGATTTTGGAGGGCTGCGGAACGAAGAAGACTTTCTTATTACTTCCGGGGGATATAAACTTTTGGGAAAACCTGTCCCTAAGACTATAGATGAAGTTGAAATATTAAGGTAGCCAATAAAAAGATACTATTTTTTCTTCCTGGAAAATGGTGTCTTTAGCCTTTCCTCGATCCATTGCCTGTTCATATTTATTCCCAGCGAGCTGTGTCCCATCGATTCCCCGGTATCATGAACAAGTGCCTCTTGGTAATATTTAAGAGCTTCTTTTCTATCTCCCAAAAGGTCTTTAAGCAGCCCCTGCCAGGCAAATGATGCGAATTTTGTTGCTTTATCTAGCCTGACCTATTCATAAAAAAATGGCGATATGGATGAAATTCAGGTGTGGCTTGTGCTCGCTTCAGATTTTTAACGCCATTCCTCTTCGTTTTTCTCGGCGCCTGCGGATCCTGGTTATTCATAAAAATTGCCAATGCTTTACTCAAAAAAACAATAACAAATTTTATCATTGGCACTTTTTACCTTTCAGGCGAGCCGATCTCACCCCATCTGCTTCGTTACA
>JAUVXM010000065.1 GCA_030603565.1 Candidatus Aminicenantota bacterium | reverse complement strand
TTTAGAAGCGGTAACCGGCTTGCTTTACTTTTTTGCGGTAATCATCGCCCCCCATATTAACTATCTTGCACATCTCATAGACGCGTGATCGCAAGCGTATCCCTATCCGGTCAACCAGGCTGTCATCTGCTAACTGGTTGAAATCTTTCTTTTTAAAGTAAGAACTCCGCTTATCTTCTTCTTCTTCCCCACTGTCAATATAGTTTGAAGTGAATATAGTAAGCTTTTTATTGTTGTACCGGTGATTAATAATATAGAAAACGGTCTCTTCCACCCAAGGAGAAGTCCTTTTTGCACCGAGTTCATCTAAAACCAGGACATTTTTTTTGAATATAGGGGCAATAACATCTGTTTCGCTCATAGCGGAATCTGAAGAGTAAGAATTCTGAATATTACGTATCAGCTCTCTGAAGTCACAGAAATAGCAGGAAATGCTTTTCTTTTCGATCAATTCATTGAGGATAGCAACTGCCAGATGGGTTTTTCCTACTCCGCAAGGCCCCTGAAAAAGCAGGCCGATATCTTGTACTGGATAATTCTTCACAAATTTTTTAGAGATTTTAAGAGCACTGCGCAGGGAATCATTATGAATCTCAAAATTGTTAAAAGAGCAATTTTTATATCTTTTTGGTAGATTGGCTTGTTCCAAAATAACATTTTTCCGGTTTTTAATAAAACATTCACATCGTTTAGCAACAGACCGGCTTCCTTTTTCCTCCAAAACCCAGCCTGTTCCCTGGCACTTTGGGCAGGTTTTATCTACCATTAGTTTAAATACCCCCTTAACTGCTGTAATTTATGCGACTGAGACAATTTTTTCATGGCTTTCTTTTCTATCTGCCTGACTCTTTCCCGGGTGAGATCAAGCTTGTCGCCTATTTTTTGAAGAGTCAAAGGTCCCTCATTATCTATACCGAACCTTGATTTTAACACAAAGGCCTCTTTTTCACCTAATTCTTTTATCATCTCCCTTACCTGCTCTTCCACGGAATTCTTGATAATTGTGTATTCAATAGAAGGTGAAAGGCTGTCTTCTATCTTTTCACTTAACTCAACATCGTCATCATAAAAATGGTCGCTTAAAGAAAGCTCTTTATTTTCTAATACCTCCAGTTCTTCAACCTCACTTATAGAGATTTTCATATCCTGGGCAATTTCATCTCTACCCGGATTTCTTCCCAGACTTTTTTTAAGGTTTGCTTTTATCTTTTTCATTTTTGTGATTTGGTCTGAAAGTTTCTGAGGGATGTGATATATGCGGGAATTCTGCGTAAGAGAATGATATACAGCCTGCCGTATCCACCAAACAGCATAAGAAATAAATTTAACGTTTTTTTTGTAGTCAAACCTTCTGGCTGCTTCAATTAATCCCAAATTTCCCTCGTTGATCAAATCCAGCATGCTTAATCCCATTCCCCGGAATTTTTTAACATAAGAGACTACAAATTTGAGATTAGCCTCTATCAATTTGCCCTGAGCTTTCCTGTCTCCCTTTTTTATAAGCCTGCCTAACCTTGCTTCCTCTTCCTGAGATAGAGGCTGAAATTTGGAAATTTGTTTAAGGTATAGTTTAAGATTCTTTGACTGGTAAGAATCTCTAAAATTTCCATTCATTTTACTGTTTCGTTTATTTTTAATATTTTCATTAATTCATTAGTTTTAATCCTGACAATAGCTTTCCTGTTAATCTCAGATTCCCCTTTCCTATCATCAAAGAATTCTAGGCGGATGTATTCAAGAAAATTGTTTACTTCTTCCTCGATCGATTCGATTTTTTTACGCATATTCAATATCACTTCTATTCCAGCTAAATTTACTCCCAACTCCCGAGTTAGATTGAGGATAAATTCAAGTTGTTTTAAGTCTTCATCCGTATAAAGGCGAGTATTGCCTTCACTACGGGAAGGCATTAAAAGTCCTTCCCGTTCATATAAACGCAAGGTTTGGGGATGAATATCATAAAGCCTGGCAACACTGCTGATATGATAATATTTATTTTGCTTTTTCTTATCCATTTCCCTGTATTCTGATTTTTTCTCTTGGATTTTCCCCGGAAATCCTTTCAATCTCCCGCATGAGCTCACGAATACGTTCATCATTAAAAGGAGGAGGTACAATATTTACTTCTACATACTGGTCGCCTTTCTTTTTCCTCCCCACTTTAGGAGCTCCTTTTTCTCTCAATCTGAATTTTTGTCCGGATTTTGTACCGGGCGGGATTTTAATGGTTGATACCCCGTATACTGTTGGGACTTCAATTTTAGCTCCAAGAGTAGCTTCCGGAACTGTTATCGGAAGTTTGATGTAAATATTAGATCCTTCTCTTCTGAAAAAATTGTTTGAATCAACTTCAATTGTTATAAATAAATCCCCAGTTGGACCACCATTTCTTCCGGCATTTCCTTTGCCGGCAATCCTAACTTTAGAGCCATTGTTAATTCCTGCGGGTATGCGCACCTTTATTAGCTCTGTATTCTGTAGAAGCCCCATTCCGTGACAATAAGAACATTCCTCTCCAGTTTCATTTCCGCTTCCTTTACAGGCCCTACAGGTTGTAGAAAATCGCATTGCCCCGGCCTGGACATTCGTCTGCCCGGATCCTCCACAGACTGGGCAGACTCGCTTCCCTCCGGATTGAATATATCCTTTTCCTCTGCAAACAGAACATGCCACTTTTCGAGAAAGTTTTATCCGGGTTTGAATCCCATTTATTGCATCCATAAAACCGACCTTCATAGTGTAATAAAGGTCTTCTCCCTTTTCTGGGCCTTGCTTCTGCTGCTGCTGGAAAGAACCGCTGAACATATTTTTGAAAATATCTTGGAATGATGCTGAACCGGAATTAGAGAAATTAAATCCTTCAAATCCTCCGTAAGAATACTGCTGCTGAGTTCCGCCCGGCGGCGAATTTCCCACAAATCCAAATTGGTCATACTGCCTTTTTTTCTTGGAGTTACTTAATACTTCATGAGCTTCCTGGATCTCTTTAAATTTCTTTTCAGCATTTTTATCCCCTGGATTGAGATCAGGATGGTATTTACGGGCTAGTTTCCTATAGGCTTTTTTTATCTCTATATCAGATGCTTTTCTTCCTACACCTAATATTTTATATAAATCTTTCGTCATACTAAGCCTTATCGCTTATATCTTACGATTTATTCTTGTCTTCATCAACTACTTCAGCATCGATCACATCATCAGCCTCACTCGTTTTCTTTTCCTTTTCTTTTTCCTCAGTCGTCTCACCCTGGTCTGGAGCATCTCCCTGCTGCGCCTGCTGCTGTTCACCTGCTTTTTTATACATCATTTCAGTTAATTTATGTGACGCCTTGGTTAACGTCTCCAAAGCCTTTTTAATCTGCTCTGCATTATCACTGGATATTGCACTCTTGGTATTGTCGATCTCCATCTGGATTTTCGATGCTTCCTCAGATTCTATCTTATCCTTATTCTCTCTTAAGGTCTTCTCAAGGGAATAGACAAGGTTGTCAGCCTGATTTTTAACATCGATCAGCCCTCTTCGCTTTTTATCTTCTTCTGAATGTACCTCTGCATCATTTACCATCTTGTCGATTTCACCATCATCCAGCCCGCTGTGCCCGGTTATTGTTATAGCTTGTTGTTTTCCTGTTCCCAGGTCTTTAGCAGATACATGTAGTATACCATCTGCATTAATATCAAAAGTAACCTCTATCTGTGGTATTCCTCTGGGAGCAGGCGGAATCCCATCCAAATGAAAACGGCCAAGGGATCTATTATCAGCTGCCATTTCTCTTTCTCCCTGGAGAACATGTATTTCAACACTAGGTTGGTTATCTGAAGCTGTAGAAAACTTTTCTGTTTTTTTTGTAGGTATGGTTGTATTTCGATTGATCATCCTAGTGAAAACTCCACCTAAGGTTTCAATACCCAGGGTTAAAGGAGTAACATCCAAGAGCAGAACATCCTTCATATCTCCGGAAAGAACAGCACCCTGAATAGCAGCTCCAGATGCTACGACTTCATCGGGATTTACACCTTTGTGAGGCTCTTTTCCAAATAATTTTTTAACCAGCTCCTGAACTTTAGGTATACGGGTAGAACCGCCCACTAAAATAACCTCATCAATATCTGATGGCTTCAATCCTGCATCCTTTATAGCTTTTTTGCAGGGTTCACTAGTTTTAGCAATTAAAGGATCCATGTGCTGTTCCAATTTTGATCTGGTCAATTTAATAAGGAGGTGTTTGGGACCTGATGAATCTGCAGTTATAAAAGGCAGGTTTACTTCAGTTTCCATTGTAGAGGAAAGCTCCATTTTAGCTTTCTCAGCCGCTTCTTTCAATCTCTGCAAAGCCATTTTATCTTTAGACAGATCAATTCCGGATTCTTTCTTAAATTCACTAACTAACCAATCCTGTACTTTCTGATCGATGTCGTCTCCACCTAAATGAGTATTTCCATTAGTTGACTTGACTTCAACAATACCTTCTCCAACTTCTAGAATAGAAATGTCAAATGTCCCGCCGCCAAAATCATATACTGCAATAGTATGTTCATTCTTTTTATCCAATCCATAAGCAAGGGCAGCGGCAGTAGGTTCGTTTATAATCCTTTTAACTTCTAATCCTGCTATTTTTCCAGCGTCTTTAGTGGCCTTTCGCTGGCTGTCATTAAAATAGGCAGGAACTGTAATAACAGCTTCTTTGACATTTTCTCCCAAATAATCTTCGGCTGCCTTTTTTAGCTTTTGAAGAATGACCGCTGATATTTCAGGAGGCGCATAGAATTTGTTTAAAGCCTTTATCCTGACATCTCCGTTTGCTTCTTCCACAACTTTAAATGGAACCTGTTTTATCTCTTCCGGGACTTCCTTAAAACGCCGCCCCATAAATCTCTTGATCGAATATATAGTATTTTCAGGATTCGTCACTCTCTGCCGCTTAGCGACCTGTCCGACTAACCTCTCTCCTTTTTCTGTAAAAGCCACTACAGATGGAGTTGTACGTCCACCTTCTTCATTTGAAATGATAATCGGTTTATCACCTTCAATTACAGCAACGACTGAATTTGTGGTACCTAAGTCAATTCCTATTATTTTTGCCATCTAATTCCTCCATAATATTATAAATAATTCATTTACATAATAATACTTGAGTACATCATTGTCAAGTATTTATATTGATTATATTATCAAGTTTTGATTTTGTAAAAAAAAAGAGACAGTTTCTCTTTTTAAAAGAAACTGTCTCCTTACAACCAGCTTTACTTAAGTATAGCTTTCAGTCTGAAGATATCTTTATTAAGCGTCTGGATCGGCGATAAATTTTTCCCGCATAAGCAATTGTACTTCTTCACGAGCTTTTTTGATTGTTTTTTCTGCCATTTTATATAGCTCTTCTTTGGGAATATCAAGGCGGGCAACACCCTGCTCAATAGCTTTAAGACCAACTGCAACAGCTTCTCTCGGAAAAATCTCCCACTCATCCATGTTGGGAATAATATAGTCTTCATTAAGTCCTCTATCCTCAGCGACTTTAGCGACTTCTTCAGCAGCAACTATACACATTTCGTCTGTGATCTTGGAAGCACGTACATCCAGAGTTCCTCTGAAAATTCCCGGGAATCCCAGCGAATTGTTTACCTGGTTTGGAAAATCGGATCGTCCTGTAGCAACGATTCTTGCCCCAGCTTCTTTGGCTTCCCAAGGCCAGATTTCAGGAACCGGATTGGCTTCTGCAAAAACAATCGCATCATCCGCCATGCTTGCAACCCATTCTTTTTTAATCACACCAGGCCCTGATTTAGAAGCAGAAATAAGCACATCAGCATCTCGCATAGCGTCTGAAACATCTCCAGTTAAGCCCTTAGCATTAGTAGTTTCACATATATGCCACTTTTCTTTAAATTTTTCTTGGAGTACTTCTCTGTCACTCCTGTCCTTATGTAAAATTCCTTTTGAGTCACACTGAATAATATTTCCAGGAGCAACTCCGGCTGTAACGATGAGACGTGAGATTGCGATATTTGCAGCTCCAGCACCGATCAAAGCGACTTTAATATCAGCCATATTTTTCTTAACGATCTTTACTGCATTTATAAGTCCTGCAACAGTAACCATGGCAGTTCCCTGCTGGTCATCATGCCAGACAGGAATATGGCATTCTTCTCTTAATGTATCGAGGATATGAAAACATTTTGGGTGGGAGATGTCCTCAAGGTTGATTCCTCCAAAAGTAGGCTGTAGTAACTTTGCTGTTTTTATAATCTCTTCCGGATCTTTAGTATCCAGCATTATAGGAAAAGCATCGACTCCACCTAAATACTTGTATAGCAGTGCTTTTCCTTCCATAACCGGCAGACCAGCTTCGGGTCCGATATCACCCAATCCTAATACCCTGGTTCCATCTGATATGACTGCTACAAAATTTCCTTTGTTTGTCATCTCATATGCTTTTTCAATATCCTCATGGATCGCTTTGCAGGGTTTAGCTACACCGGGAGTATACCAGATAGCGAAATCATGAAAATCCCTGATGCGGCACTTGGGTAAAACTTCAATCTTCCCTTTGTAAAATGGATGTAGACGCATTGCGTCCTTGGAAGGCTGTTCAGCTTTGGCCAGCAACTCTTCCACAGTTACTTCTTTGCTCATTTTTTGCTCCTTTGGGCGGTAGGATATAATATTATTTCTCTATATGAACCACCCTCTATTATGATATTGATATTTAAGAACTGACTATTATAATCTGATTTAATCATATGTCAAGTTTATCTGTGTAAAAAGCATCTTTCACTATCAAGCTCATCTGGCTTTTTAGTGGCGATCATAGCTATGTTGAATTCTTCCGCTTTTGCAATAACATCCTTATCTCTTATGGAACCCAGCGGATAAATTATTGCAGTTATTCCATTTTTTCCGGCCAGTTCCGCTACATCATGAAAAGGCATAAAAGCATCGGAAGCCAAAACGCATCCCTCAGGTCCATAGCCGCGTCGTGAAAATTTTATAGCATCTTCGGCTGCATCTATTCTACTCCGCTGCCCAGAGCCGATGCCGTGTACTTTATCCTTTTTTCCAATCACAATAGCATTTGAGCGGGTAAAACAAGCAATATTCCAGACGAATACAGCTGCATCCAATTCATCCTCACTAGCTTGGCGTTGCGATACAACTTCCACTGACTCAGCCGATATTATCTTTGAATCAAATCTCTTTTGTACCAAAAGCCCTCCGGCCACCCTTTTAAACTCTATGTTTTGATCCTGGCAAGGCTTATCCAGAAAATTTCCCATTTTCACAATCCGTAATGGTTTTCTTGTATTCAGAACCTCCAGAGCTTCCGGGGAAAAATCAGGAGCATAAACAACTTCAATATTCCTGCCTTTTTCAATGATAGATTGAGCCACCTGCTTATTCAAGCTATAATTAAAAACATCGACACTCCCGAAATTAGAAAGCGGATCGCTCTGCCATGCTTTAAGAAATACATCATCCGGGTCGTCTCCCATTGCTACACCACTGGGCATTTCATGTTTTATTAATACACATATCTTTTTATCCGGATAGATTCCGGTTAGTTTTCTCGCCAGCCGCTGGCCAAGGTCCATATCACCGACATTAATATATCCCAGCCCTTTGGAACCCTGCTTAAGGACTTCCATAGTAGCCATATTAGGTCCGGAAGCTCCTTTTTCTGCATAAAAAGCGGCCGGATAGCCTGGATTTTCTCCATATCTCATTGAAAGCTTTTTATTAAACTCTAAAGTTCCAAATTTAAATGTCTCCGAAAAGTCTTCTTCAACCTTTGAACGGTACTGAGCCCGGGTTTTTTTCCCGATCTTTTCCATAAAATTACTCCTTCCTTTCATGCCGGTTTATTATAGCTATGGCATGTTTTTCAAATTCCCTACTATCAGCAAACAATACAGCTACAGAAACTCTAAAATCTTTTTCATGATTCTTTGGACCCAGAGCCTTGTATACTGCTTCAGCCGTTTCTGCCGGTGATTTTTCATATAGATCTACATCAAGAGGCTCTCCTTCAAAAGAAGGCAGCGGATTAGAATTATCTCCCGTGTAAGTAGCTATCATTTTTCCTTTTCCGTTAATAAGAGAGATTTCATAACATTTTTTATATGCTGATCCATCAGGCGCTCTTTTAATAATACCTAAGGCAGCTTTCTCAGGTTTAATTACACATCCGCTTATTCTTGGAGTATAGTTTGGAGCGTCAGGTTCATAATCCCATTTTTCAAGAGCATTTGACAGAACTTCTACAGGATTTTTCTGTTGAGCTAAACAGTCCCGAATAGCAGATGTATGCTTACCGTTACTTACGGCTATACCCTTTGATATCTGAATTGCAGGATAAACCAGCAGATCAACATTACCTCTTTTTAAAGTCATCTCATCATACGGCTCTACCCAGGCTCCGTTTTTTTTTGCAATTATTTTTCTTGCCTGGCTGGAGGGAGATCTACCGGTCACCGCATAAACGACAACAACATAGCTGCCGAATAAATCCTTTCCTAAAATTATTAGCCTGCCTGGGTATTCCATAGAGCTAAGTTTTTTTAATCCATTAACCATTTTCTATTTACAATTCTCCATTTACTGTTTACAGTTTAACTTGGCCAATTCATAAAAAAATGGCGCTGTTATTATTATTTATTTCTTTTCAATTATATGCAAGATTCTTTCGATAATAATTATTGATTATACCTTCTCGTTTTTGTTTTTAATTAAATCGCCATTTTTTTACCATTCAGGCGAGCCGATCTTACTGCATCTGCTTCGTTACAGGGCACTTGCGGTGAAGTACCACAGCTTCATACCCTGTGCCTTGCATCTGCAGCAACCTCGACTCGTGAATAATCCAAGTTTATAAATAGCATACGAAAATATTATAGTCAAAATATAATCCCTTGATAAGAAAATTAGTACTTATAAGTTATGGGATTATAAGGTAAAATGTTTTTGTTATGGATAATATTATATCACCAGAGAAAGCCTACAAAGATTTAGATTTTTTAAACTCAACAGATGCTCGGAGTATCAGGATATTAAGCGAATACCTTGAACCTTTAAGTAGATTTAAAAAGCTTAAAGTCATTAATACCATTTTGTTTTTTGGTTCAGCCAGAATGAGTCCAAGCAATGAAACTCCCCTGTCTAAATATTACCAGGAAGCTGAAGAACTAGCATACCGACTGACTAAGTGGGCGGCTAAGCTTAAACCTAAGGAAAAACATTTTGTTATCTGTACTGGTGGAGGCGGTGGAATTATGGAAGCTGCCAATCGAGGAGCTTCTCGTGCAGGAGGAAAATCTATTGGAATGAACATTTCCCTGCCATACGAGCAACACATTAATCCTTATATCTCACCTGAGCTTGCATTTGAGTTTCACTATTTTTTCATGCGTAAATTTTGGCTTATTAATATGGCCAAGTCGATTGTAGCTTTTCCAGGCGGTTTTGGAACTCTTGATGAGATCTTTGAAACTTTGACCCTGCTTCAAACCAGAAAAATCAGTAAGGAAAAAACATTTATTCTTCTCTACGGAGAAGAATATTGGCGGGAAATAGTAGATTTTGAAGCCTTGGTCAAACATGGGGTTATCTTACCTGAGGACCTTCAGCTTTTTAACTTTAGCTCTGATATAGATGACGCATTTAAATTACTAAAAAACCGTCTAAGCAAGAATTAGGTTAGTTGATCCGAAAACACACGAATTTTCCCCAGCATGGAAAATTCGCCCGGATACAGTCTTCGCTCTCTTCTCCTTAAAGGAGAAGAACCAGACCCGCTCATCCTTGCTCACGGTTTTCTTAATCAATTGACCTAATTCTTTTAATATTTTTTCTTTAAAAAATCAAAAATAAGACCCATGCCCGCTGAATCATAGCTCAAACTAAGATGAAAGAGCCTGGGAATTTGCAGTTTTTATCCCTTTTTATTAGAATAACAAGGAATATGGATTTTTATAAATCACAAAGACTTAACCTGGTTTTCCTAATATTCCTCTTTTTGATAGGTCTCCTTTTTTCCTCATGCACCAGAATCAAATACATAAAACCAGGATATATCCAGACCGGAAAAGCTTCCTGGTATGGACCCGGATTTCATGGAAAAAAAACATCCTCCCGAGAAATATACAATATGCATGACATGACCGCTGCTCACAGAACCCTTCCTTTCGGAACTTATGTAATTGTCACAAATTTAAATAATGAAAAAATTATTACTGTTAAAATCAATGACCGAGGCCCATTCGTTAAGGGAAGGATAATTGATCTTTCCTATGCCGCCGCATCTGCCCTCGACATGGTCGGTCCTGGAGTTATTCCTGTGAGGATTGAAGTGATTCAGGAGATCTCACCAAGCCTTAACTCCCAAAATATTTCAGTACAAGTAGGGGCTTTTACAATTAAAAGAAATGCTGAGGTGCTAAAAACACACCTTAGCAAAACCTTCTCTGATATTTATATTGCTCGATTTAAAACTCCTCATCAAACATATTATAGAGTTAGGATAAAAGCAGAAAGCAAACAAAAAGCAAATAATATAGCTCTCAAGCTCCAAAAAGTAGGTTATAATGTATTTATTCTGGAATGGCAGTAGTGTAAGGAAAAAAAAGTTAAGAGGAGATAAAAAATGAAAAAAACAACTTGGGCAGTACTTTTAGGCTTTATTTTCGTCTTACTTGCCGGTTGTGTTGTTGCCAGGCCATCATTTGCTCCCCCGCCGCTAAAAAAGGAAGTACGCGCTGTTAAACCCGGACCAAATTTCATCTGGACCTCTGGCCACTGGAAATGGTCTGGTTCAAAATATTACTGGGTCTCAGGCCGCTGGACAAAAAATCGAAGGAGTCACACCTGGGTAACTGGACACTGGGCCCGAAAAGGAAACCACTGGGTATATATTAAAGGCCATTGGCGACGCAGGTAAATATTCCAACTTCACCTATCCCGGATTGGCTCATCGCAATAATCCCCAGGATTCTTCATGGACGTTCAAAAAGATAAGCTGATGGTTTAAGTTTATTTTCTTTTCCATCATGAACTGAATAATATCTCCCTTTCCAGATCGCTGCTCCTGCATATTCGCCTTTCTTATTAACTGCATAAAAATTGAGATCAAAACGTGGCAACCCCTTAGAATCTAAACGTTCAGGCCAGAATCTGCTTTTAGCAATTATCCTTTTTAGCATTATGCACAAATTGACAAGCTGTATTTTCTTTAGTATAAATTCGTTTTTCCCTTTATGTTAAAAAAAAGAATCCTTATCTCCGCCTCTCTTTTTCATGCTATCAACGATGGTGCCAGTGTTACTGTCCCAATGCTCTTCCCCCTTCTTTACAATCATCAATTTCTTATAACTAAATATTCGCATATCGGGATTTTGGCTAATTTGGGACTATTTTCAACATTTACTTTTCAGCTCATTCTTGCCCACTATGCTTATAGATTTAAATATAAATATATGCTTTTACTCAGCATAACAGGAATCTCATTATTACTTTGGATCGTAACATTTTCATCATCTTTTGCTTCATTGCTTATATTTTATATATTCCTACGCATATCTCTGAGTATTTATCATCCCATGGGAATCGCTTCTGTATCGCGGAATCATCCTAATAAGGGTCTTGATTTTGCTATGGGCATCCAGAGCGGCTCAGGCAACCTCGGAGTTTTCCTTGCTTTTATTTCAGTAGGATACATTTCTCAAGCCTCAGGCTGGAAAATGCCTCTATATGTCTGGGCCTTGGCTGCGGTTATATTTGGATTCATCAGCTTTAGCTTACTCATAAAAACTCCTGATTCCTATAAAGGAACCGGCAAACCTGACATTTCACTTTGGCTAAAAACTTTAAAAGGAATAAAAAATCTCATCCCGGGTTTTATTTTCGGGGGAGCATGCTGGGGCACAACTGTTTATTATGCCCCTTCTCTTTTTAACCACAAGTATCACATCACTCTGGGAAGAACAGGTATTTATTTGGCGGCATGGATTCTTTTGGGAACTATTATGCCGTATGCTTTTGGATATTTGTGCCTTAAAATCGGTCGTGCAAATATCGCCCTTATCAGCCTGGGAGGATCAACCCTGCTGGTTTTCCTGCTTGGGATAGCCCCATCTATTACTCCAGCGGTTATATTTCTGCTTGTTTTCGGAACATTCCTATTTTTGCTTTTTCCAGCCTTTCAATCTTGCGTAGCAAAGCAGGTGCCGGCTCAAAATCAAATTATTGCATTCAGCTTAGTTGCTAATATCCAGATGTTGACAGGAGCAGTTGTAATCTTGATCTCCGGTTTTATTTCAGATATGTTTGGTATTAACTACCCTTTTATTTTTTTATCGGTCCTCGGAGTTTTAGTCACTTCGTACTACCTTGTAAAACTCTTCATATAAAAAATGATTTCTCTGCTCTTTACTATTATCCATTTTCCATTTACTATTTAATTATACGACAATGAAATACAAACAAGCCTTAAAGATCTCATCTGCGACTATTGGCATCTCATCTAACAATCCCGGACTCCTCCTTCAACTACCACAAAAAATCGAAGTCAAATCTCTACTTACTGACTTCCATGCGGTCGAAAAAATCCCATTTTCCGAAAATCTTGACGGATATATTGAAGTTGAAGACTCGGAAACTCCCCCAAAATACATGCAAAAAAATTGCACTTTTAAAATAAAAGGTCCTTTATCAACGCTGCACCAAAGATCATCTGACCTTAGATACTCTCTTTGGGGTAACCAGGGTCTGCTTTACAGATTTACACTTTATCTTCTTGAAAAAAAACACCAGATATATAACCTCCACGCTTGTGCGCTTTATAACCCAGATAATGATTACTTGTATGTGATTATTGGTGGGGCCGGAAGCGGAAAAACAGTTTACCTATTGTCCGGTCTGGAAAAAGGACTAAAACTTTTTTCAACAGAGACAGTTCATTTTCAGATAAAAAATAATATTTCAACCTGGTTTATAGGTTCTCTAGTCGACAACATAAGGTATGGCACGCTTATATACGATTTCCCCCAGTTTTTTCCTAAAGTCAAACCTCCCTCTCGAGATAAAGTGTGGCAAGAAAAGATTGCTCTTGATTTATCTTCATATAAAACCAGCTTTTCTAAGGTCACTGACCCTAATGAAATATATCTGATATTTCCCCGCCTTGAAGAAGGCCGAAAAAGATTGATCACTAATACTGTAGAAAATGAAAATAAAGCGATTAAACTGCTGTTTGACAATATTTCTCAAAAATTATCTGAAACATTTATTCTTTATGACAGCATTCCAGTAATGGGGTTTGAAGAAGAGAAAACCGCCTATATAAGGCTAAAAAACCTTCAGCATCTCATAAAAATACCAAATTTATCACAGATCTCCATCCGGCTTTCGAATCCTAAAAACTGCTGGGAAGATCTATTACAAGGAGAAGAAAAATGAACAAATCATGGGAAAATGTAATCGCAATGCCGGTTAAAGGACGTTCAATGAAACCTAGAAAAAGCGGCCTAACTATGTTGATCGACAAGAATATGGGTTTGTTAAGATTAAAAGACCTCATCTCCACTGCAAGTGATTATATTGATATAGTCAAGTTGACTTTTGGGACTTCAGCATTTTACATGGAAGATCTTCTAAAAGAGAAAAACTCTATTTTAAAAGCCGCCGATATAGACATCATGCCTGGCGGGACATTCCTTGAGATAGCTGTTTGGCAAGGTGTTTTAGATAAATATCTTATTGAATCTAAAAAATTAGGTTTTACAGCTATTGAAATCTCAGACGGGACTATTCAGATGAACCTTTCAACCCGGAAAGATACAATAAAAAAAGCACGGGAAGCAGGATTCAAGGTCTTTACTGAAGTCGGGAAAAAAGACCCTAAAGAAGCTTTGCCGATATCCGAACTCCATAAAATAATCTGTGAAGACATAAAAAGCGGAGCTGAAAAAGTCATTATCGAAGCAAGAGAGGCTGGAAAAGGTGTAGGGATTTTTGACAAAAACGGAAAAATCAAACAGGATGATATGGAAGATATCATTTCCGGTGTTGATGATTTAACTCAGCTTATGTGGGAAGCTCCCCTTAAAAACCAACAACAGGCCTTAATAAAACGCTGTGGCACCAATGTAAGCCTAGGAAATATCCCCCCGGCTGAAATCCTTGCTCTGGAAGCGCTCCGCCAAGGATTGCGAGGAGATAGCTTAAAACAGGCATATCTTGCTGATATTAACTGGGACCGTTGAAAAGAAGTCAGTTGGCAATAAAATCAATCTAACCTGGATTATTCACGAGTCGAGGTTGCCACAGATGTGAGGCACAGGGTATGAAGCTGTGGACTTCACCGCGAATACCCTGTAACAAAGCAGATGCGGTAAAATCGGCTCGCTCGTTGAGTAAAAAATGTCGATTACTAATAGATATTATTCTGTGAACGAAATGGTCATTATCAATTTCCTAGAAAGAAATCAAATATTTTGATGTAAATAGGTTTATCATGAACATCGACATTTTTTATGAATAGTTCAGGTTAAATTTTGTAACAATAATATAAGTATAGTATGCTCTCCCTCAGGTACATTAAACTTAACGGATTTTCCCTTAAATACCTTTGTTGCTATATTATCAATCAAAATTTGATATTTCCCTTTAATTAAAAAATTGATTCTCAGCTTTCTTTTTTCAAGTGATTTCATTTCAAATGAAACTACATTATTTGAATAGAGAAAATGCCGAAAAACTGCGCCTCCATTCGTTTTAAAAATTACCTCATCTTCTTCTCTGAGTTTAATTTGCCCTGAAGAGATATTGATATCATAATGTCTTCCCTGGATTGAAAGTCGTGAAAGCTCGGTTTTATGTTCGGGAGAAAGCATGCCAAAACGAAATCCTTCCCAAGGAGTAAAATCTATATATTCCTCCAGAGCAATCAACGCAAATAAGGGGCCCCAACTCTGGTATCTCTGCCCCCCAGCCTCGCCGGTTCTAGAATCAAAATTTTCCGGGCAAAGCTGAAAGTTTTCCCAGCTCCGCATAAAAAGTTCTGCACTTTTACGGGCAAAATCCGTTGCTATCGCATCAAAACCATATGCCTTAAGCCCCTGATAAACCAGATAATTTGTAGGAGGCCAAATAGATCCTCTCCAACACTGCTGATCGGAAAATGCAGGATCATCACGAGAGATGGTGGGAACGACATAGTCGCCCCAGAACTCATTTTCGTTTAGAAGATGTTTTACAATTCGGATAGCTCTATCCTTGTCAGGAATACGCGCTAATAAGGGATAAAAGTTAGAAGAGGCTTTTTTATTTGAAAAACGCCCGTCCCAGTGCCGGTCAAAATAAAATCCTTCCCTTTCATCCCATAATTCATCATTTATTAATTTCTTAATATCCTCGTATTCTTTTTTGAATAATCTGAAGTCTTCTTTTTTATTCAACACATTTGCGATCTGAGATATACACCAGGCATCAAAAGCATAAAGACAGTTCAGATCAAGGCAGTTCATGGTCATTGTTCCTGTATTTTCATCAAACCCTGCTTCATCCCAATTCGGAAGGTCGTCCTGGCCGGATTCCCACATAGCTCGCTGTTTTCCCGAAGCTCCTTCTTCCCAGGAAGGGGAATTTACTGTTACTAATTCCCTATCCGAGCCCCACTCTAAAAGACCGTCTCCATTCCCATCTCTGCGGTATCTAGTGTTAGGTTTTCTTTCTTTCCAAAAAGAATGCCATTTTGTTAGGTAAGGATATGCAGATTTTAAAATATCCACATCTCCGATCTTTTGAAAAAGTTTTAATACAACAAACGCTCCGACCGGAGGTTGAGAGCGGTCGCGAGTACCCCCAAATCCTCCTCTCCAGTTCGGGATATTGCCGTTTGGATATTGAGTCTGCAAAACTGATTCAATAATATCTTTAGCGTGTTTGGAGCTCTCTACCGATACTTCAAGCGCATTAAAAAAAGAATTCCCCTCAAATATGGTCCAGTAGTCCTGTCCTCCATCCGGCCTTGGAAAAATCCATCTTCTTCCGGCCGGGGTATACAGCCGGTGATTACCAGGCTGATAAAGAGTCGTCCAGAATATACTATTAGTAATGGCCTTTTCAATACCTTTATAGAATCCATTGATCTTAACCCTATTTTTGCCGTATCTTCTCTCTTCTTCTTTTAAAAAATTATCAATTGTTTTGGAATTTTTGTATCTGTATATATGATTTCTTAAAATTTTGGCATCTTCCCCAATTCCTGCCACAAAATATATATCACGGTCTTTTTTTGTCAAATAGGATATATTAAGTTCGCTGCCTTGACGATTTCCGTTAAGTCTCCCCTCCCGGTTTGTCCAAAATATATAGTGATATTTTTTTAATGATAAGCTTTCTCCTTTTATCTGCCCATTAGAAAGCTGGAGAAATGTGCCTTTGAAATTCCAGGGAAAATATTGGATAATCTGAATTTCAATATTCTTTGGAGCCCTTATCCTTCCGATCACAGAACTCTCATCCTGCCGTGACCATTCAAAGACCATTGTATCGGATTTAGATACTGGCTTTTTCAGTATAGGAGTCTCGTCTTCTTTTTTAAACGGAAGACTGAGATCAAATTTTACTCTGGCATACCTCCCATCAGGAGAATGTGGTCCAACTTCCGAAACAAGAAAATAAAAATCTTTTCCCTCAGCAATTTCATCTTTTTTTTTCACTCTGATACGAAAAGCAAATACATTCTCTCTATTAGCTGCTAAAACCAGTCCAGCCCAGGATTTCCCTTCAAGTGAACCGATATAGACATCTTTCCAAGGATAATAGATCTCAGCTTCTGCTACTATAATAGTCAGGCTTATCAGCAGGAAAATTATAATTATTATCTTCTTATTCATTTTTAGAAAAAATATTTCTTGATTATTTATATTTTACAATGATTCCTTCGGGAATACAATTAACCTCTCAGTTATCTAACCTGGATTATTCACGAGTCGAGGTTGCTGCAGATGCAAGGCACAGGGCATGAAACTGTGGTCCTTCACCGCGAATGCCCTGTAACGAAGCAGGTGCTGTGAGATCGGCTCGCTCGGAGAGTAAAAAAATGGCGATT
>JAUVXM010000047.1 GCA_030603565.1 Candidatus Aminicenantota bacterium | reverse complement strand
AATTCTCTACTTTGTTTGGACTCAGAATAGAAGCGACTATGCCAATCCCGGTGATTTTAATTTTTCCCGGGACTTGGGCGATTTATTTGCTGCCCCGGGAGATAACATCTTCCTTCTGAAAGCCACTTTCCGCTGGAATATGTAGGGCAGATTCTCTCGAGGAACCATGCCCGCGTTGTTTCGGATGGCTTTCTGCGGGATTTACCAGAGTCCATGCCAGCTTTTAGCTAATAGTTCAGATTAAAAAAAAGCAGAGAATAGAAAATGATAAAAATGGATATTATTTTTCCCCTCTTAATCTACGTTTGATCAGGGCTACAAACTCTGTTGCTTGTTTAAAAAGATTGCGGGCTTCTGTCTCAGTTATTAGCCCAGCAACGTTATAGATGGCTTGGTTACGTTTATTCCTCATTCGATCAAAATAAGTGATCAAATCATCATATTCTTTGCCCATTGCTTCAGCCATAAAAGCAAAGGTGTTCTTATGTCCCTGAGTGCTCCCCGGGCGATATCCTTGTGAGAATATATATGCCCGAGATGCCTGCAACACAGCATTATAAGCTACAGCAAAGCCCCAATCCCAATCCTCCGCCATAATTACCTTTGCAGTTTTTAAATCGCGTTCAGCTCGTTTTATTGCCTCTAGGATTTCATTCTGCGATACCTTCAGCTTGCGAATATGTCCGGCTCTCAATAAGTCCTCATACATCTTCAGGTCCTCCTATAATAAAAATCTTCTCTCCCTTCATAATCCGTTCAAGAAAACCATCTTTTTCTTTACACCGCAGCTTGAATTCACTCTGATTGAGAAAAGTATAGTTAACTGTGCGCGCTAGATGCTTTTCTCCCTGTATAATGGCTCTATGAATTTCGAGTTCATCTACATCTCCAACAATGAGAAGATCCACATCACTGGAAGCTCTTGCTGTACTGCTGGCCTGACTGCCATAGATAAAGGCTATTTTAATCTGATTTGCTAGCGGTTCTATTGCTTCACGTAATACGTCAGCAAGCCCTGTAGTTTTTGCCATAAGACTCTCCAACTCTTTGAAGATAGGACAGTCCTGGTTCACTTGATAACGAACCTTATGCCCTAGACCTAATCTTGTGATAATTCCGGCTGCAGTCAGCCCCTTTAGTTCGCGTTGGACAGCTCCCTGCCCCATATCTATGATTCTGGTTATCTGCCGGAGATAAAATGATTCCTTCTTGCGGAAAAAAAACAGCCCTAAAACCGCACGGCGGACTTTGCCGAATAAAGCAGAGGAAAGCTTCTCGTTTTCTGTTGCACCCATTTAGGGAACAATTGTACCCATTTTAGGGTCATTTGTCAAGATAGATTTTTATCCTTCTCCCGCATCCACTCATCCCATTGTTCACGACGCGTGGCATGACAGGAGGGACAAAAGCCACGGGTCTTGCAGGAAAACATCAGTAATTTTTCTCTCCCACAATCAGGACATCTTATCCGCGCAAATCCACATTTTGGATTACCCCAGTCTAAATATTTTTCTACGACTTCCTGAACAATAGGCCGCTGGTAACCATAGTGTCTCTCAAACCGGTTCTCATATTCCAGAAGGAATTGCTCAAAATAATGGAAGAGAACACGGGAAAGCACCGTGTGTTCCGGGTGACGCTACCAATAGACCCTGCTCATGGCAGGGATAGTAATTTTATAAGATTGGTTAATTTCTTTCATGCGATCAGCAAATCCCTTGCCAATAATATTTCCAATTGATAGGTTTTTCATGGATTGTTCAAGTGCTGAAATAGCTCCAAATGCATGTGTAAACTCATGCATAAGAGAATGAACCCCCCCTATACTTCTCAGTATTTCTTGGTTAATCCGAATTGGTTCCATTACCATGTTTAAACTCATCGAAGACTTCTTAACCAAATCCATCATGGGATCTGCTAATTGTTTTGATATTTTCCTTAAATTTTCTATAGTTTTCTTTGCTTTATGGCTCTTTTTGATTGCACAGAATAATGCCTCTTCAATTGATTTGCCGGATCCTATGGAATCTAAATATATTGAATCTACCTCATATGTACCAACCAAATATCTTGCAATATATTCATGATCCTTCTCCGTAAACGCGGTTATATCAATTGATTTCTCTTTTGACATTGTAGTTATTAACTTTTTATATAATTCGTCAGATTTCTTAATATTAAAATTTGAATTAAATAACTCAGATAAAATTGTTATTGGAATGGTCATCAAGATTTTAAAACTACCATAATCAGGGCATTCTAAGGTTTTGTAAAAATTTTTAATATCTACCATTCAATAATCTCCATAAAAACATTACAATTGGCTACTGTTCTACATAAATAAGACCTACTAATCATCGACATCCCTTTCCATTGCTTGCAAGTGAGCTTCAACAAAATTAATCAGTTTCAAATCAAATGGAGGAAGCCAAAGCCTGAACTTTCGATTTCTTTTCTTAAGTTTTTTTCTTGCTTCAACTAGAACATTCTCCAAAGCTTCTACATACGCTTCATTAGTATTTTGCCTAACTGGCTTTCTGTTTATTTCACTGTAATATATAATTTCATTATTCCTTTTAGTTGATTTAAACCTTCTTTCTCTTTGATCCCTTGGGAAGTATTTTCTTTTTAGATAAATGTCACCTGTAAAAGATCTACCAATATCCATTCCGACTTCTAAATAGCCAACGATATCATTGAACTTCCATGGGGGCCACCACCATGTTTCTTCCCACATAAATTTTGCACCCTCACTAAACTCATCGAAAGACCCGGGTGACCCTTTTTCAACCCATTTCTTCTCCTTTTCAACATATAGAACATGTCTCTCGTAATATTCTTTATAAGAATAATGATGAATGGGGAAAGAAAGTAAAGGGTATCTTAGAATACTCATATTAAAGCTCCCAAATTCACGTTACATGAATTTAATGGTAGACAAATTAATTTATCCTGAACACTTTGATCTAATTCAATTAGGGCTAATCCAGCAGAAAGCAACCACAGTTGGATCTTTTACCAAAAATGTCATTTAGTATTGCTCCAGAGAATCTATTAACTTTAAGCATAAATCTTTTTGGCTTGAAAATGCAATTTCCCCTAACATACATTTTTCGTGTCTTAAATCAGCTAGAAATAAACATGATAAATAGATCCAAAAAGGATCATTTTCAGGAAGATGAATATTCTGGGTTAATCCTCTTATTCTATTGGAAATCGATGGATGAGATCGCGTCCCTCCCCATCTGGTTTTCGGAGTTATAACCAAGAGTAGAAAAGATGCAAAAGCAATACTCATAGCTCTTTTTGATTTCAATAAACCTAGAGGATTGCCACTGTCTTTTGAATAGTCATCCAATTTATCCAAAAGCATACTTCGAGCAAACTCATCACACTGTATCTCTTCATCAATCGGATCAATATTATTTTTCCCATCAACACAAAATTTCATATGCTGTACTTCATGAAGAAATATATATGTTGCTCCCATACAGTTTATATCAAAAATCACACTTCCTTCATCGTTTTTCGGCTTTCCATCGTAAGGCCTCGGGATACTGTTTGGCCATTGATAATCATTGAGTTGTTCTGTATCCATTAGTTGTATAATGCTGTTAATGTAATTGGCAAAAACCATGTCTTCCTTAGATTGATCAGGGAGTTCACTTAGTATTTTCGCGCTTAAGTTTTTTCCGGTTGCCTGCAAATAAAATATACTAACTGAATAAAAGCTAAATGCCTCCCATGCTGTGAATCCAAGTATCCAAATTGCTTTCATTGTTCTATTTGTAAATAAAATTAAGCCATAAGGACCTGCATTTATGGAAAAGCCCTGAGTGTCATCAGAAAGAGAAAATTTCGGTGCATACCTCTCCCAAATATCATTGAGTTCTCTTTTTCGTTCAGGTAGTGAATCAAACAACAATTTCTTTATGGCATCTTCAACATGATCTTCAAGATTAATTATACTCTTTTTAATGTTTCACCTCCCTTTCTGCTTGAGAAAGAATAATTCTACTTAATATCTTTGTCAAGCCAGACCACAATTATTTAGATTTTGAATACATGGCATTGGATTCCAAGGAGTGGCCTTCCCCCAGTTTCGTGGACATACCGAAAAGTTTGACATAATATCAAACTTGGAGGTTTATTCTGGGAGAAACGAGAGGTCGCAGGAGATACGATCGGGAATTTAAGGAAGACGCTATCAGGCTCATTGTAGATGGCGGTCGAACAGTCAGAGAAGTTGCCCGGGATTTGGGGATCCATGAGAATATGCTGCACAGATGGAAACAGGAATATCTGTTTATAAGAATTTCGTTTTTCTGTTGATGATGATATTCACTCAATTCCATCCAATTTCCACCCTCTAAGCAACTGCATCATCCATCATACACATAAAAAACACTTCCAGTCAAACGGAAATGCGAAGTAAAGAGAGAATCACATAGAAAGAGCCCAGATAATGCATAGAAAGAATAGAGGTCACCCTTGTCCCTGAACTAGGGTGGAGTATCATATATATTCTGATTGTTCCTCAGCTGCCATACTGACCTGGATACTGGTAAATCCCGGAGAAAGCCATCCGGAACAACGCGGGCATGGTTCCTCGAGAGAATCTCGAGGAGAGCGTTGTGAGGACAGGAAGGGATTTCCCCGCTGGGGGAAATCCCTGTCTTTCAAAGGGACTTACCAGTATCCAGGCCATACATCTCCTGCAAGTTAAAAAAATTGGGGGAACTCCTGGAATAATTCAGGTTGAGTATATGTTGTGAATTATTGTATACTTAATCCCCTAAAATGGAAATTATATCATATATCGCCCTTATTCTTTTATCCCTTGTCGGATATTCGGGCGGAGCAACCGGCATTGCCGGCAAGGCTTACGAACCAAAACCACGCCTGCTCGACTTAGGTTTGATCCTCCTCATCTGGGGAACAGCTCTATACTCCCGCTTTGCTATTGACCTGAATAAATGGCTTTTAATCTTAGGCTGGATGGTTGCGGGATACATTTTCGGCATATTAGCAGTACTGCCTGCAAAAATATCCGGGAAACTTCCCATCCGCAGAGAACAGGGTGAAGAATCTCCCCAAAAAAAGAATATCTGGTCTATCTGGAAAGACTTTAGTATGAGGATGGGGAGTTTTCAGAGCAGGATAGTGCTTTCCCTGTTTTTTTTCATAATTACCGCCCCGTTTTCTCTTATAACAAAAATCTTTACTGATCCCTTAAAACTGAAAGAGAAAAAAATCGGCTCTCTCTGGGTTTCCAAGCAGGAAACAAAGGTTGACATCGAAGAATTCAAGAGACAATTCTAATGTATATTCTGGGAATCTCCTGTTTTTACCACGACTCAGCCGCTGCCCTTATCAAAGATGGAAAACTAATTGCAGCAGCAGAGGAAGAAAGATTTTCCAGGATAAAACACGATTTTAATTTTCCCAGTAAAGCTATCCGTTTCTGCCTTGAACATGCCGGAATTTCTGAGAAAGACCTCGATTACGCTGTTTTTTATGAAAAACCATTTCATAAGTTTGAGCGCATCCTGATGAGTTCTATGCAGATGTTCCCGAGATCCTGGAAGGTTTTTCGGGAAGCGATGATGGCCTGGTTGGGGGAAAAGCTCTGGGTAAAAAGTATTATCAAAGATAAAGTCGGGATCGAAGCCGACAGGATTCTTTTTGGAGAACACCATCTATCTCATGCAGCCAGTGCTTTTTATCCCTCTCCCTTTGAAGAAGCAGCATTTCTTACTGTAGATGGAGTCGGTGAGTGGGCAACAACAACCATGGGAATCGGTAGAAATACTGAGATCAAAATACAAAAGGAAATAAAATTCCCCCACTCTCTGGGGCTTCTTTACAGCGCCTTTACAGCTTTCCTAGGCTTCAGGGTAAATAACGGTGAATATAAAGTCATGGGAATGGCTCCCTATGGAAAACCAAAATATATTGATAAGATCTATAATAATCTTGTAAAGCTTGCCGAGGATGGCTCTTTTCAAATCAATATGGATTATTTTTCTTACCATTATTCTGATGAAAAGACATTCAATTCCAGGTTTGTTGACCTGTTTGGAAAACCCAGAGAACGGGAATCCTCTTTTTTTACATCGGGAACAAGATATCCTTCTTATTTTGGCGCTAAACCTGCAAATTTCCAGGAACTCTGCCGCGAGAACGAACATTACGCGGACATCGCAGCAAGCATTCAAAAGGTTACAGAGGAAATCCTTCTGAAACTCATCAACTCTTTGCATAAAGAGACCGGATTGAAAAAACTTTGCCTTGCAGGCGGAGTCGCCTTGAATTCGGTAGCCAACGGAAGGATTATGCGGGAGACTCCCTTTGAAAAAATATTCATTCAGCCTGCAGCAGGAGACGGAGGAGGCGCCCTGGGTGCTGCTCTGCATGTCTATCACGGCCTCATGGGTAAGCCAAGGAATTTTGTTTTGGAACATGCGTTTTGGGGGAAGGCATATTCTGAAAAAGAGATAAAGATATTTCTGGATGACAATAATATCCCCTATAAATACTATAAGGAAGAAAAGGATCTCCTGACCAGGATCACTGACGACCTGGTGAACGGAAGGGTAGTCGGATTGTTTCAGGGAAGGTTTGAATGGGGCCCAAGGGCATTGGGAAACCGGAGTATACTGGCAGATCCAAGATCCGAAAAAATGAAAGACACAGTTAATATTAAAATAAAATTCCGGGAACCTTTTAGGCCCTTTGCGCCCGTAATATTGGAAGAGGAAGCGGATGAATATTTTGAAGGGGGAAAAGTAGCCCGTCAGTTTCCCGCCCGATATATGCTTTTTGTCCTGCCTTTTAAAGAGAATAAGGCCGAGACCATAAGTGCGGTAAACCATATGGGAACCGGCAGACTTCAGACGATCCGGGAGGAATGGAATCCGAGATATTATAAAATTATTAAGAGTTTTAAAGAGGCTACGGGCATACCGGTCCTTCTCAACACCTCATTTAATCTACGAGGAGAACCGATTGTGAATACTCCCGCCAATGCTTACAACACTTTTAGTAACAGCGGTATAGATGTCCTGGTGATGGAAAATTTTATGATCAGAAAATAATAATAACATCACCATTTTTTTATGAATAGGTCAGGTAAAGAAAGAGGTAGAAATGGGTGCGTTAAAAAGGTTAAGATCGAAACTGGGAATTTTCGGAGAGCTCCTTTTGTTTCTCTGGAAGAGAAAGTTGTGGTGGATGATACCTATGATAATGGTTCTTGTTTTATTTGGGCTGCTGCTGATTCTAACCCAGGGTTCCGCAATCGCTCCTTTTATTTACACCCTGTTCTAAGCTGGATTATTCATAAGAAATGCCGATATTTCTGATATGTCCTTTTAGGTCTATATTCTACATTGATTGAGACGTAAATCCCATTCACCATTTCGTTCACAGTGTAATTTCTATTATAATCGACATTTCTTACCTTTCAGGCGAGCCGATCTTACCCCATCTACTTCGTTACAGGGTATTCGCAGTAGAATCTACAGCTTCACACCCTGTGCCTCGTATCTGTGGCAACCTCGGCTCGTGAATAACTCAGGTCCAACGGGTTTCCCCACTCGCTCTTCAGGAGACTGTATCAGTTGGGACTATCGTAAAGCAGGGGGATTAAAAATTCAGACAATTTTTGGGCTGCAATCTGGTATCCACTTGCGTTCGGATGAAGCCTGTCAAGCCAGATATTATTACCTTTGTTTTTCAGATTAAATTCCTCATACAAATCAAGGTAGGGGACCTTCATTTCAGCAAGTTTCTCATGAATTCTTTTATGCAGGGAAGCATAAATATAATCATCTTCAATTTTTCTAAACGCAAATATTACAATCGAAAGAGGAATTTCCTTATTATCTAGATAATTTTTAATCTTTTCCAAATACTGAAAAGATCTTTCTTCGCCCAGCAGATAAACATCTTCTGGGGTATAATCCTCATTTCGTTTTTTTTTCAGCCAGAATATTTTCAAGTTCATAAACCTGAAGAGATGCGAGTTTTTCATCAGAAACTTAGTGATCCCGCCTTTTTTAAAGACGTATGGGATAGAAAAATCATGGTAAGGAGTAAGAATAAAATTTTTATCATCTGGTTTTTTTCTAACACCCAACTTTCTTTCAAAATCATTCGGGCACATCTGAATAATGACCATATCGGGATTAAATCTGGCTGCATTTTCTTTAATCAAGTGGTATTCCTGAATAGTATTATATCCAACAACACCCAGTCCCAAAACATCTATGCTGTATCCTTTTAAGGTCATCAATTTCTCCAGCTGCTTATGGTAGGTATCATTCAATGGTAAGAGCCAGCCGTAGGTCAGGGAATCTCCCACAAATATAATTCTTTTTTTCCGGGCTTTTCTCTCTCTGTACTGTTTATCCCTGAACCCGAATGCGTTTATTTTATATGTTATTCCCTTTATACAAGCCTTGGATCCCGGGACCAATTCAAAAATCAGTTCTTTATTTTGGGACATTCTATAGGTCTTTGGAGCTGGTATATGGGCTATTCCCTTTGGCCGGAACTTAAATTTGTATGTTAATCTGACCCCAAGTTCCAGCATAAAAAAAGTAACCATAATAGACAGAAAGACTATGGTTAAGCGAATTATCAATTTTTTCATTTTAGGCTCTTGATATTACAGCTAACCTGACCTATTCATAAAAACTCGTGAATAATCCAGGTTAATTACATACTCAGCATGATATTCTGAGGATTTTATAAACGACTCAGGTTAAAAGGCTGCCCGGTGAACACCGATGTTTCCCTGCTCATCGATAACTTTGACAGTTATCATGTTGTCAAATTTTTCGGGAAGAGTGATCGTTAGATCAAACTTTTCCTGATTTGAATCACAAATCCCATCTTCTGGAACAATTGAATGCCATTCATCCGGCCGGATGAGAAATTTAACCTCTTTTATTTGGGAGAATCCATCATCCGCTGAAAAACTCAGCTTTAAGACACTCCCACTTCTCTTCGCTTGAAAATTCCGAATAAGCGGCAGCGAATTGTCAATAACAAAGGCCCGGCTGATTTTCTCTGATTTCGCTTCTCTGCCTAGAGGGTTTGAGGGAGAGTCATTTGCCTCGATTTTAAGGAAATATTCTCCATCTGGAAATGATAATGTCTCAAATACAAAGATCTTATCCGCCCATTTATCCTTTAACAGCCGCCATTTGCTTTCTCTTTGATTACGGATGTAGAGAGAATAAATAAGGATGTCGCCGTTTTCGTCTTCCCCGCTCCAGACTACAGTCCGGTACCCTTTTCGTTCCTTTTTTTTAGCAACTACCATCGATTTTAAATTATCCTGAGATACTGCTTTTTGTTTGGCACCAGGTTCAAATCCCCAGATTTTATCATTCTGCCCCGCCGGTTCCAGAAAGACGATATTTGGCGGGAGAACTTTAAATAAACTTATTTCAGGAGCAATATTGGTCTGCTGATAAAAAAACATTATCTTTTTTAACTTAGGAGAGACCTTCCCGGAGTCGGTTTTAAAGAGGATTTTAAATTGAAGATAGCGGGCGGCTGGGTTTAAAATCTGTTCTCCGGAAGCTTTCTTATACAGCGGCGACCAGTCACTCCAAGTCTGACTGGGCTCGTCAGAATTTCCACTCCGCGTCTGCACACGCAGGATCGTCCCGGTTGGAACTTCCGGTTCCCAAGCAATTCTTCCCCAGGATGAAAGGATTTTTGCATCAAAAACCCGGCTTATATATTCTCCACTATAAGACTGTTCCTCATATAAAATGAAGAGACCGGCAGAGTTATTGGTCAACATATAAATCTTTGAGCCACGCAGAAAAAGGTAATATATCTGTTCGGAATCTTTTTGGACAAGAAGTGATAGCTTATCATTTTCATCGATAGAAAATACCCTCCCCCTGTTTCCTGTTCCAAAAATAACATTTTTATTATCTTTATTCCAGACAAGTGAATAGACAAAGTCTTCTTTCGAACTCCATAGTTTTTTAGCAATTCCCTCTGAATTTACCCTTAATAAGGCACCTGGCTGCTTTTTCCCTGAAGCTGCCGAGCTTGAAACTACTGTTCCGCTTAAATTTGCTGTAACAGTCACATCAGCAGTACTTTTTACAGTACTTTCGGAAGATTCCGTCAGTTTAGGTTTTATAACAGTCCCTCCGGCAGCAACATATACATTACCTTTTCCATCCAGGGCTATATTTCTTATTTCCTCATAGGAAGATTCATACTGAATCGACACTTTCTTGTTAGCAGATAAGCGGTACAGCCGGCCCTTTCCTCCGCTCCCAGCTATCAGGTCACCATTTGCTGCTCTCTTCATACACAGAATATGGTTCTCCTTTACTTCAAGAAATTTTACTCCCTGCCCCTGACTTGTGATCTCATAAATTCCTCCTGTCTCCCCAACAGCAGCCAAAAGAGAACCCTCTCCCGTAAACATTAAATCCCAGATATACTTTTCCTTGGGATTAAAAAAGACCTCCCCTTTTCCTTTTTCGGTAATTTTATATATCTTTCCGTTCGGGGAAGTTCCGGCAAATATATTGCCGTGAGCATCGCGGATAAGGCAATATATATCCATTTCCGGAACTTGAAAATAAAGCTCTATATCTCCGCTCTTTGAGACCTTGAATATCTTTCCGGCATGGCCTGTTCCCAGAAACGCTGTTTCATCCGGTGCTAAAAGCAAAGAAAGGAAGAATTCCTCTGAAGGGCTTTCTAATTTTTTTTCCTTGGGAGCCAAAGAAAGTACTCCCTCAAATGAAACAGATATGCTTTTAAAATCCCCTTTAAGGAATTGTTCCAGTCTGCGCAGCTCCCATTTTTGGACAGAAACACCATGAGCTGTATTTATTATTAAGAACACAACAGCAATAAGCAGGGATACAACTTTTTTCATTACTTTCTCTCCTTATTAAAAATGGGGACAGGGTGCTTTTTAGATGGATTCTAAAAAGCACCCTGTCCCCATTTTTTCTATTTTATCCTGACCGGGATAACAGCCATTCCTTGGAACACAAAAGGCACTGGCAGTTGATAATTTACAAGTGTTGACTGAGTAAGCTCGGTAGGAGCTGAAGTTGCTACCCGAGGAGAAGAAAACATAGATTTCATTGAAGGGGGCAGATTTGGCATTTCTTCCCCTTTTAAAAACAAACCCGGTTTCTCTGCCAGCACTTTAAAATAGATCCGGTTATTTTTTCTTTGGTTACTCAAAATCCTTATCAATTGATCTAAACTGCGCGGAACAAAAGCCTGGCTCCGGTATTGAAGCCTTTCAATCTGCTGGAGAGATTGAGTATCTGCGACAACCAGATAGAACTCTGAACCGGACGGGAGATTCGGAGCTGGAATGGCGCCATCCTGCACAACTCTTTCTCCTCTAAAGCTCCGGGTAAAGACCTTAACACGAATGATCTCTCCCGGAGATACATCATATTTATCCAGCCAGACTTTCTCAAGGTGAGATATCCTAATATCCTCGCTCACCTGAAAATCTAAATCAATCCGGAAGATCCCGAGATCTTTAAACTCATTGTTGGACAAAAAGAAGGTCACAGCAGTGACCAGGTTTGCCATATTAGCGACCGAAGTATCAAAATTTCCGGAAAAAAGATCTTCAAGCTGGATACTAGTTCCATCCTGAAGAAAAATATTTCCTTTCAAAGCAAGGGAAAGATCCCCGAGTGACCGTTCCTCAGACAGCATAATGCTTGCAACAGTAGTGTTTAATAAAAAGGGAGTCAATATCTTGTCATCGATGATCTTGACCTTAAAATTCCGTTTTTCTTCACCATCATTTTGAAGACTGATATTGACCGGAATCAGGCGTGGCAATTTCCCCAGCTCTCCCACCACTCCGGTTGAGCGGTCCTGCACAAAACGGCCGACCAGAGAATCAGTAGCCGTAATTTTAAAGGAAGTAGTCACCCTTGGAATAACCGTAATAACCCTGGCCTTAGCCATTGCGTATTCAACAGAACCTAAATTATACATGGGGTGGCCGAAAGCAAATACTTTATTACCATCCACATATGTAACAGTTCCGGTAGCAGAAAGATTAATATCTCCGGTGATAAACTGTACACCCACTGGATCTCCTGCCTTCAAGGAAAGGTCGGGTAAATCGATCAGTTCTTGCGACTGCTCTCGAGATACACCCAATACAGGGCTAAAACCCAGCCTGGAAAAGCAAGGCTTTGACTTTTCAAAAGCAAGAGATGAAAATCCATTAAAGACAAGCGGGATCTTTAGAGGAACAAAAGCTCTTCCCTCATAATAATCCACCCCAAAAGAGAAAAAGACGTCCTTATGAATATTTAACAACTCCTCCCTGCTCATGTATTTCTGTACAGGAAAGGAGCTGGAGGAAAAAGACTGGGGAGCTTTCGATTTTTCTATCGCCAGCATTTCCCCTATAGGTGTTATTCCGGCTATGGCTTCTTTTGAATTGGGGAAACTATAAGCTACAGCTCCGATCAATTTTCCCTTAATATAAACCGGGCTGCCGCTCATTCCCTCAGAAACACCGGTTTTTTCCAGGTCGCCGCCTGACAGCTTTGCCAGAATCATGCTTTTTTTTGCCCCGTGACCGGGATCATTTCGTAATACACCCAATATTTCTACATCAAATTCTTCGATTTTTGTGCCTTTAAAAACAGTCTTTCCCTTGCCAGTCATTCCGGCTTTGACTTGTTCGACAGGAAGAATACTCTGTGCTGCCGACAATAGGCTGAAACAGCTGATCACTAAAAAAAAGGCCACTAATGTCTTTCTCATTTGAAATATCATTCTGATTCTCCACGCCATAGTACTTTATATAACTGAAATTCCTGGGAATTGTTCCATTTACTTTAATACCCCAAAGATTTTCCCGCATTTTTCAAAACTGGCAAGTACAGTATCAAGGTCTTCATTAGAATGAGAAGCTGAATAGCTTGTTCTAATAAGCGCCTGCCCATGAGGAACTGCCGGATATACCACGGGATTTGTAAAAATCCCAAACTCCATTAACATCTTCCACATCATAAATGCCCTCTCGTCATCTCCAATGATAATAGGAATAACCGGAGTCTCAGTCGGCCCGGTATCATACCCCATAGCCTGGAAACCTTTTCGCATTTTAGCGGTGATCTCCCAAAGTCTTTTTCTCCGCTCAGGTTCTTTCTCAAGGATATCAAGTGTAGCCAGAACAGTGGCAACAGAAGCCGGAGTGCTACTGGCACTAAAGATCAGAGCCCGGGCGTTATGTTTTATATATGAGATTACTTTCTTATCGCCGACAACAAAACCTCCCAGGGATGCAAAGGCTTTACTGAAAGTCCCCATGACTAGATCAACATCCTTTTCAACTCCAAAATGCTCGGCTGTCCCTCTACCATTCTCTCCCATTACGCCAACCCCATGGGCATCATCGACCATAAGCTGAGCTTTGTATTTTTTTGCCAGCTTTACTACTCCCGGCAAGTCAGTGAGGTCACCTTCCATACTGAACACACCATCAACTACAATCATTTTACTAACATTATCGTCTAAAGAAGACAGAATTCTTTCCAGATCTTCCATGTTATTATGTTTATATTTATAAATCTCTCCATAGGAAAGACGGCAGGCATCAATAATACTGGCATGGTCCATACGATCGGTTATTACAGCATCCCCCCTGCTAACAATTGTGGATATGATCCCCTGGTTGGTTTGGAAACCGGTGCTGAATGTTAAAGCCGCTTCAGTTTTCATAAATTTAGCCAATTTTTCTTCCAGCTCAACATGAATATCCAGAGTCCCATTGAGAAACCTTGACCCACAGGTTGCCACTCCATACCTATCAACAGCATCCTTTGCAGCTTGCATGACTTTGGGATGATCCAGCAATCCAAGGTAATTGTTAGAGCCAACCATAATCATCTCTTTGCCGTTGACTAAAACTTTATTGCCATTAACTTCTTGAATCGGAGTAAAATAGGGATACATTCCCTGTTCCTGTACTTCCTCAGCTCTTGTAAACTTATAGCATTTATCAAAAATCGTCACAGTATCCTCCTTATTAGGCCTGAACTATTCATAAAAAATGTCGCCTCATGAATAATCCGGGTAAGGCAATATTCTACGTTATTTTACTTTTTTTTCAAGAGTTATCATCAATATTGATATTTTTTTCGAATAATCCCTGGTTTAAATAATTGACCCGATATAACAATTTGTTTACAATTTGATCTATGAAAATATTCGTAACCGGCGGAACAGGCTTTATCGGAAGTCATCTTATTGATTCCTTCTTAAAACATAATATCAAAATATATGCTCTGATTCGTGACCTTAATAACTTAAAATGGCTAAAAGGACTCCCCATCCATCCTTTGAAAGGAGATCTTCAAACTATTCCTTCTCTTCCAGCTGATATAGATTATGTTTTTCATAATGCCGGATTTACCAAAGCCAGCAAAACAGCTGATTATTATACAGCAAATCAGGAAGGGACAGCAAGCCTTTTTCAAGCTCTCCTATCCCAAAAGCTCTCCCCCAAAAGAGTCATTTATCTGAGCAGCTTGGCTGCAGTTGGCCCCAGCCGGCAGGGAAATCAGGTCGATGAAGCCAGTATTCCCTGTCCTGTTACCCCCTATGGTGAAAGCAAACTGCAGGGAGAGGTCGAAGCATTAAAATATAAGGATAAATTCCCTATAACCATAATAAGAGTAGGGCCTGTATTCGGACCGCGTGACCGGGATTTTATTTCATATTTCAAACTGATAAACAAAGGCATTCTTCCCTCCTTCGGCTCCATAAAAAGTAGGATGAGTGTCTGTTATGTAAAAGACCTGGTCAAATCTCTTAAACTTTGTCTCGATAAAGACCTAAAAAGCGGAGAAATATTCCACATTGCAGACCCCAGGCCTTACAGTTGGGACGAGTTAGGCCGCACAGCTGCACAGCTCTTAGGTAAAAAATTGATCAGAATCAAAATCCCCCTGCCTATGATATATCTTACCGCCCTCCTATCAGAGTTAACAGGGAAACTAATAAATAAGCCCACAATTATTAATCGGCACAAATTAAAAGAAATGAAGCAGGAAGCCTGGGTTACAGATACTGCTAAAGCCACAGAAAAACTTGATTTTCAGCCTGATTATTCTCTCGAGGCTGCCTTACAGGAAACACTTGACTGGTATATAGAGCAGGAATGGCTTTAACCTACACAACTATGCCTCAGCGCTTTTTTTGGACAATTCTATTGCTGGTGTAAAATGAAGCGGAAAATGTAGTTTTATCCTTCAAACACCAACCTTCTTTCTTTGAGCAGGCAAAGTACTTGACTTTCCCTGTGACTGTATGATTCCCGCGCTTAGCACTCAATTTAACTGTAAAAGGGATATTCACTGGTTTAGTCAGGTCAAGGAACTCCTTTCCATTTTCTTCAATAACCTTAATTTCAAGATCCGAGGCTGAAAAAAAATCTTTCGGAAAAACAAGTTCTTCTGAATGGTCTAATTCTATAATAAAATTCGGCAGGGAATTAATAACTACACCTTCCGCAACAGTAAACTTAAGAACAATCTCTCCCTCCTGACCTCGAGAAAGCCTTCTTGGACTTAGGGAAGCCTTTATCTGCAGGAGCTCATATTCTATGGCTGAAGGTACCTGGATAAGTGCGAAAACCGCAATTGTCAAAAAAAATAGTTTCTTCATATCTCCATCCAGACTAAAATACTAAAGCATATGAGCAAAAAGTGCAAAACAAAAAAATCTCTTTATTTTTTTTTAATAATCATTTATTATTAATCGATAAACTTGATGAGCATTAAAACTGTTATTTCAGGAACCGGACATTTTATCCCCCCAAAGATTGTTACCAACTTTGACCTGGAAAAACTTTTTAATACATCAGACAAATGGATTCAGCAGCGGACAGGGATAAAAGAAAGGCACTACGCTGAACCCGGGACAGGCACTTCTGATCTTGCATACCAAGCTTCCCTTAAAGCAATAAAATCCGCAGAAATCGACAAAACAGAAATCGAGTTTATTATTGCCGCCACTCTTTCTCCCGACCATTATTTCCCCGGCATCGGAGTTCAGGTCCAGGCTAAACTAGGATTGTCCAACATCGGTGCTCTCGATATCAGGAACCAGTGCAGCGGATTTATTTATGCACTTTCAGTTGCAGACCAGTACATTAAAACCGGGACCTATAAAAAAATTCTCCTGGTTGCGGCAGAAGTCCAGTCATCCAACCTCGACTACTCCGACAAAGGAAGAGATATGGCTGTGCTGTTCGGAGACGGAGGTGGTGCAGTCATACTTGAGCCGGGAATAGACTCTGACCGGAGCATCCTTTCAACTCATCTATTTAGTGACGGTAACAATGTCAAAAAATTATGGATGGAAACACCCAGCTCAAAAGAAAAACCGACCTTCTCATACGATATGATAGACAGTAAAAGATGTTATCCCAAAATGAATGGCCGGTATGTTTTTATCAATGCTGTGGAAAAAATGCCGGAAGCCGTATGGGCAGCTCTCAAACATAACAACCTCACTATCGATGATGTCGATCACCTTATTCCTCACCAAGCAAACGACAGGATCAGTCTCATGGTCGCAAAAAAACTGGGAATCCCGGTTCCAAAAGTAATAAGAAACATTAGCCGTTTCGGCAATACTACCGCTGCCTCTATTCCAATAGCTTTGGATGAAGCCTTGCTGGAAGGCCGCATAAAAAAAGGTGATATTATCGTTCTCACAGCTTTTGGTTCAGGTTTCACCTGGGGATCTGCTGTTATCCGTTGGTAATGACATGAGGATTATTGCTATTTACAATATATATATGGTAACATTTCAGTTTAAAAATTTTTATATCGAGGAGATGTCATGAAGAAAATACTCTCTCTGCTATGCATCCTAGTCTTTACTCTTGGAAGCATGGGACTGCTTTCCGCTCAGCAAAACAAAGAAGATCAAAAATTCCAGAAAACCCTGGATAAATACTTTGATGCCCTGTGGAAGTTTTACCCCACTGCCGCAACCATGGCTGGCTTTCATAAGTATGATAAAAAACTGGAGGATCTGGACAAAAAAGATATCGAAAAACGCCACGAAGAACTGGATGAATTAAACCAGGCATTTGTAGCTGATATCGACAAGTCAGCTCTTTGCCAGGAAGTCCAGATCGAACATGAGATGATAATTAACGGCCTCTCTCTGGAGCTTACCAAGCACGAAATGACCTTACCCTGGGCCTACAATCCCCTTTTCTACAATGATATTTTTCTTAACAGTGTTCGCAGCTTGATGACCGGCACTTTCGGATCAGCAGAAGAAAGAACAAAAAATGCAGTAGACAGACTCGATGACCTTCCCAAACTCATAAAGCAAGCAAAAGAGAATCTTGAAACTCCTCCCCAACTCTACACCGAAACCGCTATTAAGCAGTTTCCTGCTGTTCTTAATTTTTACAAAAACGAACTACCCCAGCTGATCGAAGAAGCCCCGGCTGCCCAAAAACCTAAACTTCAGGAAAAACTGGCAAAAGTCATCCCTGCTCTGGAAGATTATAATACTTATCTTTCCAATGAACTTCTGCCTAAATCCACAGGAAATTTTCGGCTTTCTACCGCTCATACCAGATTATTGCGGGCAAATTTCCAGAACGAGCTTCCGGTTCAGGAACTCATCGCCAGAACAAAAGCAGATATATACAATATCCGCCGCGAAATGTTCTTGGTTTGCATTCCTTACTACCGGATAATGTACCCTGAGATAAACCTGGATCAGCTGGGAAAGCAGCGCGGAGAAGAACAAGTATGGAACATTGCCATCAAGGGTGTATTTGACAAGATCAAAGGCGGCCATGTATCCAGCGATCAGTTTATTGAAAAAATAAAAGAGATAAAAACAGACCTTAAAAAATTTATTCAGGAAAGCCAACTAATCGATATTCCCGAAAACAACCTTAACATTACGGAAATGCCCCTTGAAGCTCAGGGTATTACCTGGACCCGCCTGTTATGCCCGCCTATCTATGAAACCGGTAATGATTACACTCTTCAGATATCTCCCTTAGCAGATGAGCTAAGCGAGGAAAAAGTAAAATCCCTTTTAGAAGAATATAATAATTATTTTCTCCCGTTCTATACAATCAGAAAAATTTACCCGGGCCAGTTTGTTCCTTACTTTTATCTCAATAAGGACTCTTCCCTATTGAAAAAATTCCGTCCCAATCTGCCTCTTATTAAAGGGTGGCCGATTTTTATTGAAGAGATGCTTATTAAAGCCGGATATGGAAATTATGACCTTAAGCTAAGGTTAAACCAGCTCAAGCTGAAGTTAAAAGCAGTTATTGATTTCAGCTTGGACTTAAATATTCACCAAGGCGGGCTTACAAAAGAACAAGCTGTCAGATTGATGACAATCACAGCTTTCCAAACAACAGCGGAAGCAGAAAAAAACTGGAACCGTATTATCCTCAAACCACTTGATGCAACCTATGCTTATGTCGGTTATCAAGAACTACTGGACATGGAAAAAACCTATAAACAGAAGGCCGGCGACTCCTACAGCCAGAAAGAATTTCTGGCTAAAGTCCTCAGCTATGGCATGCTTCCCCTCCGCTACTTGAAACAGAAGATAGAAGAATAATTTTATTCTTTGATAAACGGAATACTGTATTTAAAGGGTCCGTTCTTTGAGCTGCGAGCAAACAGACTATTTAGTAGATTCCCACGCTCATCTAAGTATGGAAGACTTTGATAATGACCGGGATGAAGTCATTGAAAAAGCTTTCAAAGCCGGAGTCAAGGCAATCCTCTGCCCGGCCGAGCTCACAGACAAGAAAAACCTTAACACTGCGTTTGTGCTTACCAAAAAATACAGTAATATCATTGCTGCCGCAGGTGCGCATCCCCATCATGCCGAAAAGTTCACTCCGGAAAATGCTGCCCATATCAAAACACTGGCAGAAACAAAACAGATTCACGCCATAGGAGAAATCGGGCTGGATTTTTATTACAATCACTCTTCTCCAAAACAGCAGATCAAAGCCTTTAGAAAACAGCTTAATATCGCCCAGAAACTAAACCTTCCCGTAGTCATCCACAACCGGTCCGCAAGTAATGAAGTCATTTCGGCAATTAAAGAAGAAAATTTTACCTGCGGGGGAGTCCTCCACTGCTTTACTGAAGACTGGGAATTCGCCCGGCAAGTACTTAAGCTCGGCTTTTACATCTCATTTTCCGGAATATTGACTTTTCCCAGAGCCCACTCCATAAGAGAGGCTGCCCGTAAAATCACTCTCAATAAACTTTTGGTCGAAACCGATTCTCCTTTTCTGACACCGGTCCCATATCGTGGAAAAATAAAAAGGAATGAGCCTGTCTATGTCAAGGAAACAGCGAAGTTTTTGGCAGAGCTTAAAAATATTTCCTTTGAAGAAGTAGCAGCTGTAACCTCTCGAAATTTTAAAACCTGTTTTGGATTGAAATAACAAATATTTGATGTTAAAATAATTGCCGTATACAGGCATTGTAAAGCTGCTGTGTAAAAATAATGGAAAAAACCGAGCGGAAATTCCTTAAAGACCAGGCAATAAAACACCCGTCCTTAAAAAACCTGTACAAAGAAATCCAGGCTGATCTGGATAAAGTCGAGGAAAAACTTAAATTATTTTCCAGCTCATCAAATAAAATAATCTCAGAAATAAGCTCATATCTATTCCAAAAAGCAGGAAAAAGAATCAGACCGGCCTTAGTGATACTCTGTTCAAAACTTTTCGGCTATAAAGAAGAAGAGCATATATTAATGTCAGCTTTGGTTGAGACCATTCATACCGCCAGCCTGATCCACGATGATATAATCGATAATTCCGACACCCGAAGAGGAAAACCCACGGTGCATTCACGCTGGGGCTCAAATATAACCGTTCTGCTCGGAGACTACCTTTATATAAAAACTATCGGATTATCCCTCACAAGCAAACACAGGGAAATCGTCAAAATTTTTACCGATGCATCCACTGCCATGATAGACGGTGAATTGAAAGAGTACTCTTTAAGCGACAACCTGGAGTTAAAAGAAAACGTTTACCTGGATATTCTTAACCAAAAAACTGCAACCCTTTTCTCTGCCTCATGCAGGATCGGAGGGACTCTCGGCAGCGCATCCAAAGAAGAAACAGATCTTCTGGCAGAATATGGCACTAATTTAGGTATTTCTTTCCAGATAATCGATGACCTGCTTGATTACACCGGGGACAAAAAAAAACTGGGGAAACCCACCCTCTCAGATCTAAATGAAGGACGCATCACCCTGCCCCTGATATATACACTAAACAATGCAGGAGAATCCGACAGAAAAGAAATTATAAGACTCTATAAAGAGAAGGGAAATAGGGAAAATTCATCTAAAGAAATCCTGGATATCATAAAATCAAATGGAGCTCTGGACTACACGTATCAAAGGGCTGTCGATTTTTCCAATAAGTCCCAGGAAATTCTAAAAAAACTCCCTGAATCAAACTACCGGACTTCATTACATCTTATTCCGGAGTATATTCTTTACCGTAACCGGTAAAGCCAAAAAATAGTGGAAATCGAAGTAAAAATTAAAGTTGATGATTTTAAAGCCCTGAAAGACAAAATCCTTGCCCAGGGTGCCCTGCTGGTCAAAGATAGATATTTCGAAGATAATACTCTATATGATCTTCCTTCTGGGAAACTATATAAAAATAAACAAGCCCTCCGGCTTAGAACTATCAATAAAAAAACTTTCCTAACCTATAAAGGAGAACCCCGCAAGTCAAGAAAGTTTAAAATACGGGAAGAATATGAATCCGAGGTCAAAAACAGAAAACATATTAAGAAAATACTTAAATCCTTAAGATTTTCCCCTAGCTATAAATACGAGAAATATAGAACAGTCTACAGATATAAAAATCTTGAAATATGCCTGGATGAAACCTCTGTCGGAAATTTTATTGAGCTCGAAGGCCAAAGAAGTGACATCGTAAGATTTGCTCAAGCAATAGGATTCTCAAAAAAGTATTTTATTAAAACAGACTATATCCAACTTTTGAAGAAAGAAAACAGGAAGGATTAGGGTTTTTCTTCTTTTAATTTTTCTCCAATAAAAATATCGTCCCCTATTTCATGGCCGTCTTCTTCCTGGTCTGTTACCAGATTATATTCTATTAACCCTTTTTCGACTTCTTCTTGAGCAATACGAATTAAGTTTTTGGTTTTCGTCTTTTTTTTTGGTTTAGCCCCCTTTAATAATTGTTTGGCTCTTTTTGAGGCTACAATAACAAACCGGAATTTGCTGTCTATCTCAGTGATATTTTTCAACTGAACTTTTCTCCCATTTTTTTTATGAATAGATCAGGTTTAATAATAAACGATTAAAATACCAGAAATCACTAAATAATACAAGGATTAGGGCCAAAGATGCAAATTTTAAGTTTTTATTTCCTTGTTGTTTATGCTGTGCTAAAATGTTTTTTCCGAGCAAGATTGAAAATATAAAAAAATGGACATAAAATCAAATGCCCATCTGCTCTCTGAACCTGAGGATATCAACAGGACTATATGGGCTATTGGAGGAGGAAAAGGAGGGACAGGAAAAAGCTTTTTCTCAGCCAATTTGGCCATTCATCTTTCCCAGTCAGGAGATGAAGTCCTATTAATAGACGCAGATCTTGGAGGACCGAATCTTCATACATTTCTGGGCATAAAAGAAACTAATGTTGATTTAGGCCATTTTATTACCAATAAAGTCAAAGAGTTGAAAGACACCCAAATTCCCACTCCCTATAAAAGATTAAACCTGATAAAAGGTACAGAAAATGTCCTTTTTACCTCAAATTTAAATTATTTAAAAAAGCTTAAGCTTATCAGGCACATCAAAGCATTTAACACAAAAAGAGTAATAATAGACATAGGAACCGGTTCGTCATATAACTGTATCGATCTCTTCTTGCTTTCCAACCCGGGTATTCTTGTGATTAACCCCGAACCAACTTCTATCGAAAATGCCTATTATTTTTTAAAGTCCTGTATTATCAGGCTTCTGAAATTACAAGTAGAACAGTACAAAATCCAAGATCTAATGAAAAAAGTGGCAGATCAGATTCAGGATACATCAAAATCAATTTATAGTTTTCTTAATGAAGTAATCTCCCATGACAAATTCTACGCTGACCTTCTCTACCGTGCTTTGACCAAATTCACTCCCGCTCTTGTAATAAACAAAGCCAGAGATGAAAAAGATCATCTTTTAGGTCAATCCATCGTCAATGTTGTCCAGAAATATTTGGTTACAAATTTGAATTTTTTAGGCGTTATCCCATTTGATGAAAAAGTCCATTCCAGCCTAAAAAACTTCGAACCTTATTTTAATAATTACAACCACTCAAATGTTTCTGCCTCAATAAAATCTATTACTAAAAAGCTTAAAAACATCCAAAATGGCACCTAAAAAGACTGAAGACATGAACTATTATGAAATTCTAAATGTAGGCTTAAGTGCCTCCCAGCAGCAAATCGATAAGGCCTACAGGATTGGAAAATCCTCTTACAGTCATGGATCTATGGCTCTGTACGGCCTGGCAGATGAAGAGGAAAGGCGAGCTATGATAGAAAATATTGAAGAAGCATATAAAATTCTGGGCAATACCAGAAAAAGAAAAAAATATGACATTATGATCCTGAAGAAAAAAACCGGAGACTGCGAAAACGCTTATTTTAGAAACTCTACTGAAAAATTAATCATAGAAGACGGAGAGATAAAACAAAGTCTATGGCAGCAGATAAAAAATATATTTCATCTCTGAAAAAAATAACCTTAATATTCCATTACTATATCATCTTCGGTATTAAATTTTTTATCTCCTCCTGCCGAGGTCAGGCGGAATTTGTCACCCGAAAGCCCTTTATACTTGATTTCCTTACCCCAGGCATCCAGCTTGCCTGTTGTTATAGGATATGACAAGCTAACTTCAGCCAGATCTTCCGGAGCCTGCCCATGGGTTGCTATATATGAAGCAATAGCCCTCTGAAGAATCCCCATATTAGTTCTTGTCAGCTTTGCTTTAGCCCTGCTGAATGCGTCAATACTTTGCTTGATATTTTCCTGACCTCCCGATTTTACCATAAAGATAAAATAGACAATGACAACCCCTAGAATTAAAATTACCAGAAATCCTTTAATTTTCATTTTTCCCTTCCTAATTTTACCTGAATTATACATAAAAAAAGAGATTATTACACTCTTCTATTCTGATCACATTAAAATCACTGCCATTTACTATTTACTATTTTCCAGGTACCATAAACATCGACATTTCTTATGATGAATAGTCCAGGCGTACCTAGATTATTCATAAGAAATGTCGATTATAAAAAGAGATTACATTGTGAACGAAATAATTAATTGTCTATCAGCAGCAATCACTGTAAAATGTTGGCTTAAAAAGAACTATAAAACATATCGACATTTCTTATGATGAATAGTCCAGGCGTAC
>JAUVXM010000114.1 GCA_030603565.1 Candidatus Aminicenantota bacterium | reverse complement strand
AAAAAAATGGCGATTAAAATTAAAAATAAAAACAAGAAAAAAGTTTCAATAATCATTCTTGAAAAAATCTTGCATATCATTGAAAAGAAAATAATAATAATAACATCGCCATTTTTTTATGAATAGGTCAGGTTAGAAGATGAACCGGTGGGCCCGGCTGCTATTCGGGCAGGACGTAATGCTATGGATGCATTAAAGAGAGGATTTACCGGACTGCGCATTGTGGGAGAACGTGACTACCTTGATATAGCCTGGAGAGATGCTTTTAACGATGGCGTTTTTGTTGGACCCCGCCTATTTGTTTGTGGTAATCCCATTACTGCCACTGGAGGACATGGTTGGGAGCCTGTAGGCCCTGTTGCTATCCAAATTGATGGGCCATATGAGATGCGTGAAGTAGTGCGTGAGCATATCAAACATGGGGTAGATTGGATCAAAATAATGGATACTGAGCTTCGATTAGATGAGTTAGAAGAAGCTGTAAATACTGCACATCAAAGAGGTTTAAGAGTCTGTGCGCACTCAAGTGAACCAACTTCTTATAGGTCTGTAATTACTGGAGTGGATTGCATTGAACACGGTTATGGTCTGAAAGATAAAACTATCGAGCTTATGGCTGAAAAAGGGGTGTTTTACGTACCAACAATTGTCTGTAATTTAAGTTCTGAATACATAAAAGAGAGAGAAAAAAGGCTGGCTAAATTAGGTTACTCTACAGACAGTGAAGTGGTAGAAGGGCGAAAATTAATTTCTTTTGCTGACGAAAGGTCCCCGGAAACGGCATTATATCAAAGAAAGGTTTTGCAGAAAGCATTTAAAGCCGGAGTAAAGGTATGTACTGGTTCAGATTCAAATCCAATGGGTGAATTAGGTATTTTAGAAATAGAGCAGTTTGTACTTTCTGGTATCAGTGAAATGAATGCACTCATTGCGGCAACCCGGAATTGTGCAGAAATGTGCGGTGTTTTGGATGAATTAGGTACTGTTGAAAAAGGTAAACTGGCGGATTTAATTGTTGTCGGTGAAAATCCTCTTGAAAACGTTTCTAATCTAAGAAAATTGAAAATGGTTTTTAAAAATGGATTACCGGTAAACCTAAAGCCACAGGAAGGACAAACAAGTTTCTGGAATCTTTATTTTTAAGAGAGAGAAAATTTGATGAAATTCCTGTCTCTAAACATTTTCGAATATCTACTGCAGCCAGGCATAACCTATCTTCATGAAAAATGTCCGATTCTGCTGCGTGATATCTATCCCTGAGTAACCAAGATGATTATCGGAATATCCGAGAAACAGCACGGTCTGTGGATTCAGTTTGTAGGAGAATAGGAACCGGGTAAAGATGGTCTTATCCTCTGAAGAAACAGGGAAATTGGACATAGCAGGATTGTTGGAAATAGTCTGATACTGAATGATCGCCCTGACAAATATCCTCACATTAAAATTGTAAATCAGTTTTACTTGGGTAAAGTTCGCATCAGCCTGAACACCTAACGGATGGACACGAAACTGAAATCCGCGCCGCTCGTCATTAAAAAAATCGATCATGACCTTAACATGATCATCCTGGATAAAAGTGTCGATTGCATCCCTGTCCATAAGATGGGCCCTTATATGAGAAGGATTGGGATCATAGCAACGGAAAGCCAAGTAAAGGTATTTCTCATCAAACGTGATTAAAAAGCCAGTCTCAACAAGCGCCGCAACATTATTTTTTTCTGTGCCTTGCCGTAGTTTTTATTAATAATTTAGGTATAATATTGATATACTTTCTCACATTGCAGGCTAAGAGTCTGTAGAAGGAGGCACTATGAAAAGAAAATTATTTTCCCCGGTCCTCATTTTATTACTGACTATCACATTAATAACAGGCTCTTATGGTCAAAAAAACAGAGCCTACTCAAAAAATTACGATATTATTATCAAAAACGCCATCATATATGACGGTTCTGGAAGCAGGGCTTTTAAATCCGACGTTGCTATCAAAGACGAACTAATCGTAAAGATAGCAAATCCGATCAAGGGAACTGCTCAAAGAACAATCAATGCTAAAGGTCTATACATTAGCCCCGGTTTTATCGACCTCCACACTCATGCAGAGCGGAACATGTATTTTCCTGAACAGAGACCAGCCCTGAATTACCTGAAACAAGGTGTTACAACTTTAATCGTTGGGCAGTGCGGCCAGAGCGCATGGAACATATTCGAAAAGGCTGAGGACCAGATAAGAAGATGGTCTCAGGAAGGAATCGGACCGAATGCAGCACTTTTAGCCGGACATGGTACGATCCGGAACATTGTTTTGGGCACGGAAAACCGACCTCCTACCGCACAGGAGTTGGAAAAAATGAAGGCCTTGGTCAAAGAGGCTATGGAACAGGGCGCTTCCGGTCTTTCTACCGGTTTGATATATCTTCCCGGACGTTATGCTAAAACAGATGAAGTTATAGAACTGGTCAAAGTCATCGCACCTTATGGCGGGATCTATCATACTCACATCCGCAACGAGCGGAATCTGTTGCTTACCGCAATAAAAGAAGCCATGCAGATATCCCGCCAGACCGGTGTGCCTGCTCATATATCCCACTTCAAGGTCATGGGTAAAAATAACTGGGGCCTGGTGAAAAAAGCCTGCACCTTGATCGAGAAAGCCAGGGCAGAGGGCTTAAAGATAACAGCTGACCAGTATCCCTACCGCTTTGCCAATGGTAATCCCTACCGCAGTATGATCCCTTCATCAACCTGGTACAGCCAGGGAGATAACGAGCGGCTCAGCTCTAATGATATAAAAACAATTTTCAGCCACTTGAGAGACCATGAATTAATCGAGCTATACAAAAAGGTAACACCCTATTTCCCTCTGAATGAACACCACAAACAGTTTTTAGAAGACCTTTCACGTGATCGCCTGGTTCAATATGTGGGACAAAACCTTATAAACCCGGGATATTTTCGAGGCCCCGAAAATCCCAGGGAACGAATGCTATTTTTAAAACGTATGACAGACCCTGAAGAAGGGGAAAAAATCCGTAGACAGGTCCATGCGTATATAGAAAACCTTGTCGGATTTGAGAATTTCGTAGTAGGGATCTGCACGGAAAAAACCTACGAGGGGAAATCCATCAAGGAAGTGGCAGCTTTAATGGGGAAAGCTCCGGCCGATGCCGCCATTAAACTTGAGCTTATGGGAGCCAAATGCATTCCGCTCCAGATGTGTGAAGATGACATTGAATACATCATGCAAAAAGACTATGTGGGCACAGGTAGTGACGGGACAACGCCTTATTTCGGGATAGGCCTAACTCATATCCGCTCATATTCTACTTTCCTGAACAAAATCAATAAGTATGCTCTCCAGCGTAAAATCGTTTCAGTCTCCCATGTCATCCGCTCCCAAACATCGCTCCCTGCAAAGATCATGAACTTTAAAGATCGGGGATGGATAAAAGCAGGTTATAAAGCAGACATCGTCGTATTTGACCTGAATGACCTTAAGATCAAGACATCTATCTCCAATCCCCACCAGTACAGTGAGGGAGTCAGATATCTCATCATCAATGGTAAACTTGTACTGGATAAAGGAAAATTCACCGGCAAGCTGCCGGGAAAGGTTTTAACTCTGCATAAGAATTAATACTTACCTGTGCTGCCGAATAAGAATACATAGAACAAACATATACAGTCAATGAGAAATCCGCTCTTTCCTCAGCTGCAATGTTAAGCTGAGCTTTGAAAAAGAGTTATTTCTTTTTGATCAATTCGTTCAGTTTATCTATGGCATTCGTGTTGTCCGGATTCAGCTCCAGGGATTTCGCGAAATTAATAATGGCCTCCCTTGTGTTTTCTGCCATCATGTAGGCTTCGGCCAGACTATCATAGCCGTTGGCGTACTTGGGAAATATTTTGATATTAAATTTAAAGATCTCTATTGCATCTTTGCTTCTTTTTTTACTAATGAGAAGATAATACCCCAGGTTGTTCAATTCAGCTGCACTAAAATCGTATTCCTCCGGCTTGTCTTTTCTGAAAGTTTCATACTGTTTGAGAGCGATTTGGACATCTTTTTCTTTTAGGGTTTTGTAGGTCGCAGCAGCAATAGACCTTTTAGGCAACGTGTAAGGCTTGTCATAGAGAACATGGATGATGGCATTGCTCATCTGACCGAGGTTGGCTCCCGGAGTATTGTTAAGCAGGATAATCAGATGCCTGTCATCGACCAGGCGTTCGATCAAGGTGCTAAATCCGTTGATGCCACCGCCGTGAGAAATGCTTCTCAACTTTTGCTCTGAATCAGGAAGTTTTTTGGAGCGGATATTCCAGCCATAACCGTAGTTGGAGATGTGATTTTTAAAGAGTAGTTCCTTAAGTCTCTCCGGAAGTAATTTTTCTGTATAGAGAGCCTGATCCCAAGCGTACAAATCCTGGACTGTGGAATAAAGAGAGCCGGCGGCATAAGGCAGTGACATATCCAGGTAAGGAGAATTCGCCGTCTATCCCTATTCAAAGCAAGATGAGTTGGGGGAGATTAGTTAACTTGAACTATTGAAAAAAAATTAACGTATGTGTATATATAAGTAAAAAAGGAGCTACTATGTTAAAAAATCGTATTAAAGGTTTAGTCTTAATATTTATTATCTCATTCCTTTTTATTCCCTCAAATCTTGCAGCCTCAGAAGAATCCCCTTTTGGAGGCCACTGGACCGGCACAATCGAGCTTCCAGGGACCGAACTGGAATTCGATATTGATTTCACTCAGAAACCGGATGGAACCTGGCAAGGAGATATCTCCATCCCGGCTCAAAACGCCAGAAATCTCCCTTTAAGCAGCATTGTAGTAAAAGAGGGGGAAGTGTCTTTTACAATTGCAGATATTCCGGGAGAGCCTGCTTTCAAAGGAACCCTAAGCCCTGACGGCGCGACTATATCCGGTGATTTTACCCAGAACGCACAGATTTTTCCCTTCTCCATGTCTAAAGGGAAAAGTCTCGGTACAAAGGCAAAAAAGGCCCTGTCCGATTTTGAAGATATTGTCCAAAAAGGGCTCAAGGGCCTTAATATCCCTGGAGTCGCAGTTGCTGTAATTGTGGAAGATGAAGTGGTCCTGGCAGAAGGATATGGGTACCGAAATATAGATAAAGAGAAACCAATGACAGCTGACACCCTCCTGGCAATAGGTTCCTCCTCAAAAGCCTTCACTACATTTGCTATGGGCTCCCTTGCTGATAAGGGTAAATTGGATTGGGAAGAGCCTTTGCGTACCTACATACCCTGGTTCCGGCTTTACGACCCTTTTGCTTCAGAACATCTTACCCCCCGGGATCTTGTAACTCATCGGTCCGGGCTACCAAGACATGATCTAGTCTGGTACAACAACGATGAATCCTCCCGTAAAGAGCTTGTCCAAAAGCTTGCCTATCTCAAGCCTACAGCTGATCTTAGAACCCGCTTTCAGTATAACAACCTCATGTTTCTTACAGCCGGATACTTAGTAGAGGTTCTCACAAGTAAAACCTGGGAGAATGCCGTACGGGCCCTGGTCCTGGATCCTCTGGGAATGAAGCGAACGAATTTCTCTGTAAATGATTCTCAAAAAGACCCGGACCACGCTCTGCCCTACCGCGAGTCTAAAGGCAAGATCGAACGTATTCCGTTCCGCAATATAACTACTGTGGGGCCTGCCGGCGCCATCAACTCCAGTGTCAGCGAAATGGCCCAATGGGTAATGGTTCACCTAAATCACGGTAAAAACAAGGATAAACAGATCCTTAATCCTCAAACAGTACAGGATATGCATCTGGTCCACATGCCCACCGGAAACACTCCTGCCCTTGCTGAAGTCACCCCGGCCTCCTATGGAATGGGGTGGTTTGTGGATAATTACAGGGGGCACAGCCGGGTGCATCACGGCGGTAACATCGACGGGTTTTCTGCCCTGATCAGTTTCTTCCCAAAGGACGGGATCGGTTTTGTGGTCCTAGCCAATAAGAACGGCACTCCCCTCCCCGAACTCCTGGTCCGGCACGCGGCTGACCTTATCCTGGGCTATGAAAAAGACTGGCTCGCCGAAGCTATAAAACAAAAGGAAAAGGGAAAAGAGATGGACAAAGAAGCGCGTGAGAAAAAATCCACCCGCCAGGTAAAGGGAACGAATCCGGCCCACTCCTTAAGCGACTACGAGGGCATGTACATGCATCCCGGCTATGGCAGTCTTTCAGTCTTTTTAAAGAAAGAGAAGCTCTATTTTAACTTCAATGACATAACAACTCCGCTTAAGCACTGGCACTACGAAACATTTAATTCCCAGCGCGGCGGGGATCCCACGTTTGAGGATATGAAGCTTACATTCCGGACTGATGTCAATGGCCAGGTAGCCTCTCTTGAAGCCCCTTTCGAACCGACAATGGATGAGATTGTTTTTACAAAGCAGCCTAATCCATGCTACTTTGATCCGACCTTTCTCCAGAAATTCGTAGGGAAATATAGCCTGGCTAGACAGACGATCACGATTAGTTTAAAGGGCGAGAACCTTACAGCCTATATACCGGGCCAACCCGAGTATGAGCTTATTCCTACCCTGGGAGATGAATTCACTATGAAGCAGCTTAAAGCGATCCAATTGAAGTTTAAAACAGATAAAACAGGCACTGTGACAGCTTTAGTGTTGATCCAACCTGAGGGAATTTACGAAGCCGAGCGCGTAAAAAAATAATGCTGCGTCTGCTGATTTTTAGGAAGCAATAGCTGCTCTGCCCGGAGAATATGAAGTAATGTTCGGACTTTTATCCGAGGGGGCCTTTACATCATGCATAATAAGGTGTATGCTAGTGGTGTATCCTAAAGTACACTAAGGAGGCATGCATGGGCGAAGCGAAAATGATAAGAACAAACATAAATTTTCCCGATGAATTATTCACAGAGGGGAAAAAATACAGCAAGAAACTAAATATTAGCTTTAATAAATTTGTCCGGGAAGCTACAGAAGAATATCTTAAAATTATTAAAAAAGAACAACTCGAAAAAAAGCTGGCTCAGGGGTATAAAGAGAAAGCTAAACTTAATCTCAAAATATCTAAAGACTTTAAACATGTCGATGGAGAAAATGTCTGATGGACATTGAAATAAAAAGAGGAGATATCGTTTATGTCGATTTAAATCCTGCCAGAGGATCGGAAAAAAAGAAAAAAAGACCCTGCTTGGTCATCCAAAATGATGTTGGGAATAAATATTCACCTCTTACAATCGTGGCTGTTATAACCAGCCAAAAAGAAATATCTAAGCAGTATCCTACAGATGTTTGGATAGAAATAGGTGAAGGCGGATTGAATTATGCCAGCATTATTCAATGTGACCAGATAAGAACAATCGATAAAAGCCGAATAATAAATAAAATCGGAACACTCGATGTTAAAATAATGCAAAAGGCAAATAAAGCTTTGATAATCAGTATGGATTTAATCGACTAATAATAAAAATCCGCACTCTAATGAAATACCGCGGCCCGTCCCCAGTCAAGACTAATTTTCATATAAGTGGAAAATAGACTTGACTTTTTTCTATTGTTATAGAAAATAGACATGTGATGATAAACCATATATTAAGACAGTGGGCCCTTGACGAAAATTCCCTCTATGGCAAAATGTCATTTATATGTGGACCTCGCCAGATTGGAAAAACTACACTTGCCCGAAGCCTACTTGAGGGAATCAATCAGAATGATAATTACCATAACTGGGACAGCCTTTCCCTGAAACAGGAATTTGCCACTGACTCCTTCTTTTTTATTAAGAACATGTCGCTTCCATTGTCACGCCATAAAAAACTGTCAGCAGAGGAGCGTCAATGGGTAGTGTTTGATGAAATACACAAATATCCGCGCTGGAAAAATATCCTTAAAGGATACTATGACGAATGGAAAAACAGCATAAATTTTATAATAATCGGGAGTGCGCGCCTCGATTATCTACGCCAGTCAGGTGATAGCCTTGTAGGAAGGTATTTTTTGTTTAAGATGAATCCGTTACATCCCCATGACCTGACTGGTTTTACTCTCAATCGCGATTCAGCCTGGCATCCCAAGCTATCCGTGATTCCATTCAATGAGCCTGATAAAACTTTTCAGGATGCGACAGCTCAATTATATGATCTCACCGGTTTTCCTGAACCTGTGAGGGTTGGGACAAAAGATTTTTATGAACGCTGGAAAAACAATCATATTTCGTTAATCACCAGCGAGGATATCCGGGATCTCTCAAGGATAACACATATCCAAAAGTTGCAAACCCTTGTATTTCTATTACCCGAGCGAGTGGGATCTCCTCTTAGTTTAAACAATTTAAAAAATATCCTTAGATGCGCGCACGCTTCTGTAAAAAATTGGTTGGAGGCTTTAAAAAAGGTGTATTTGGTGTTTGATATTGCCCCGTATTCTACCCGGTTGGCAAGATCTGTTCTTAGAGAACATAAATATTATTTCTGGGATTGGGGCCTTCTTGAGGATCCTGGAAGAAGATTTGAAAATTTTATAGCAGTCCAATTACAGCGAGCTGTTTCAGCCTGGAATGAATGGGGAAAGGGAGATTACCGGCTTATGTACATACGGACAAAAGATGGACGAGAAGTAGATTTTGTAATAACAGAAAAAGATAAACCCTATCTTCTGGTCGAATGCAAAATAAATGAAAAAAATCTAGCTCCTAACTTAATATATTTTAAAGATCGGATTAAAGCGCCAATAGCTTTTCAAGTAATTAATGAATCAGAGTATCTCAAGCAGGTAGACAGAGGGATTTTTATTGTTGCCAGGGATCGTTTTCTCCAGATTTTACCTTAAATCTTTATTTTGCCCGCCAAAAAACGGCTCTAATTGGCAAAAAGAGGCGGAAAATTGAGCTTAACTCATCTTTAACAGTTGCAAAATATAAGTTATTTAAATAAAACAAGATACAAGCAGCAAAAAAGTTCTTGGCACTACCAATTTCTTTTTTTCTTTGCTGTAAGCTCATAATTCCCTAATCGTAGGAGGAAGAGCAAC
>JAUVXM010000030.1 GCA_030603565.1 Candidatus Aminicenantota bacterium | reverse complement strand
GCCTTTGGTAAAAAAATGGCGATTAAAATTGAAAATGAAAACGAGAAAAGATTTAAAATAACTATTCTTGAAAGAATTTTGCATATTACTGAAAATAAATTAATAATAGAAACATCGCCATTTTTTTATGAATAGGTCAGGTTAATAAAGAAGTATCATATATATCGACATTTTTTATGAATAGTTCAGGGGAGATAAAAGGAGTTAAAAATGGATAAAGAGGATTTTAGAAAACATGGCTACCAGTTTGTAGACTGGGTAGTGGATTATTTAGATGAAGTAGATAAATATCCAGTCTGCTCTCCGCTTAAACCTGGGGAAGTAAAAAACATGTTGCCTGAAACTATTCCTCTCAAAGGCGAATCCATGGATAAGATCTTTGCGGATTTTAAAGATATTGTGATCCCAGGGATGACTCACTGGCAGCATCCTTCCTGGTTTGCTTATTTTTCTGCCGGCAACAGTCCTCCCTCCATCCTGGCAGAGATTCTTACTGCAGGGATGGGGGCGCAGTGTATGATCTGGAAGACATCCCCGGCTGCTGCTGAACTGGAAGAGGTGGTTATGGAATGGCTGCGTAAGATGCTGAGTCTTCCAGAGGAAATGACCGGTGTTATCCAGGATACTGCTTCAACTGCATCTCTTACCGCTCTTATAACTGCCCGGGAAAAAGCCACTGATTTTACTTCTAATCTTAAAGGCCTGAAAAGGCCTCTGGTTGTATATATATCAGAAGAAGCACACTCGAGCATTGAAAAAGGAGTAAAAATTGCAGGTTTTGGAAAAGAAAATATCCATTCTGTTCCAACTGATAAAAATTTTGCCATGATTCCGGAAAAATTGGAAAAGGCTGTTTTAGCGGATAAGAAAAAAGGATTGCAGCCGTCTTGTGTAGTGGCCACAGTTGGAACAACATCGTCCTCTGCTATGGATCCTATTGAGCCTATTGGAAAGATCTGCCGGTATTATGATATCTGGCTGCATGTTGATGCGGCCTATGCCGGCACTGCGGCAATTCTGCCGGAAAAAAAATGGATGATTAAAGGAGCAGAGTATATGGATTCATTTGTCTTTAACCCGCATAAATGGATGTTGACTAATTTTGATTGCTCTGCCTATTTTGTAAAAGACCCTGCAGCTTTGATCCGGACATTTGAGATCCATCCAGAATACTTAAAAACTGGGGTAGATGCTCAGGTGAAAAATTTCCGGGATTGGGGCATTCAGCTGGGCCGGAGATTCCGGGCTCTTAAGCTGTGGTTTGTGCTCAGGTACTACGGCATGGAAGGTCTCCAAAATATTATCCGTGAGCATATCCGGCTGGCTGGATTGTTTAAGAAATGGGTGGAAGGACATGAAACTTTTGAATTAATGGCTCCGGTGCCTTTAAGCCTGGTATGTTTTCGTTTAAATGACGGGCGAAGTGAAGAAGCCTTGGACCGGCTGAACCGGGATTTTCTAGATAAGTTAAACCAGACTGGAAAAGTGCTGCTGACTCAGACAACATTAAGAGGGAAATATGTCCTGCGAATGGCTATCGGCTCACGAACAACCAGGGAACAGCATGTAAGAGAAGCCTGGGAGCTAATGAAAGAGACCGCCGGACAATTACTTTGAGAAAAGAAATGAAGGGAGCCCCCCCCAATTTTTTTAAGCTTCTGAGCATTAAGCAAGAATCAGGTCAGTTGATCCGAAAACACGCGAATTTTCCCCAGCGTGGAAAATCCGCTCGGATACAGTCTTCGCTCTCCTCTCCTTAAGGGAGAGGAACCGTGCCCGCTCATCCTTGCCAACGGCTTTCTTAATCATCCTGAATCATTCATAAAAATTGCCGCTGTCATATTCAAAAAAACCAAAACTTATTTTATCATCGGCACTTTTTACCCTCCGGGCGAGTCGATCTTACCCCATCTGCTTTGTTGCAGCGGATTCGCAGTGAAATCCACAGCTTCATCCCCTGCGCCTTGCATCTGCAGCAACCTCGACTCGTGAATAATTCAGGCAAGTTAACCTGATTCTTTTTACCGCTCTTCTGTCAAAAAACTGGAGGGAACTCCTGAAAATTGTTTTGCCCTTGACATTATCCACATATGTTGTATATTAAATAATAGAGGCGCTATATAGAGTATTAGAATGAAGATGCGTTACATTTTTCTGCCGAGAAATGAGGGGGGGTGGATAAATGATAGATGAGCATAGAAAGTTTATCAGGTTTAATTGCCTTATTTCAGGGAAAGCAAGGTTACAGGACAGATCGATTAAAAATGCCAAAGTTAAAAATTTTTCCCGTAGAGGATTGCTATTAGCTTTCCCTGATTCAAATGGCAGTATAAGGGGTGGAGTAGAAGTTCGGCTTTATATTCCAGGGAAGATCCTTCCTGTCTATATTTCCGGCAAAATTATGTGGAAGCAAAATGTTAAAAACCATAGTGAGATAGGAGTGGAGATCGAGCAGGCGGATAGAAACAGCAAGAGTGAAATTATGGATTATGTGTATTCAGGGTGGCGTCGAAGAAAACAGAATGAAAAAAATGAGCCCATTAAACTGGAAAGAGATCATTAGAAATCGGGGTCAGACCCCAAAAATTGGGGTCAGACCCCGATTTTTATCGAGCCAGCCGAAAGTAGCATCAGGTTTTTGGTCGCGGTTGGTGTAAGGTTTTATATCCAGGATAGGCGTGTTTTCAATTACGTCTATTCCTGCAACTTGCAGAATGTTATCCTTTTTTCCCAGCAGCTTGACAATAGTCATGCCTATTGCATTGGGACGGTTTGGGCTGCGGGTTGCAAAAACACCGCGCTGTTGATTATCCAAAGGAGGGTGAGCGAAAAGCTTGCCTCTCTCGGATTTATGAAAGTTAAATATTAGAATTAGATAAGAAAATCCCTCTATGTCCTTTAATCCCGCTTTAAACTCTGAGAAGATCTCCAGCTCGCCTTTGATTTTGTCGAAAGCACCCGGACCCCGGAATTTTTTCTGGGGAATATCTTGCTCATTTTTGAAGGGCGAATGAACTACTCCGATCGGCTTAAATATAATCTCCATAATTTTTGATTTGTGCTTATTTGTTTATATATACTAGCCAGTCTTCATACTCAGACTGTTTACCCCCCACGATTTCCATAAAAATCCGCTTGAGTTTTTTTGTGACCGGTCCAGGCATGCCCTTGCCTACGGTATATTCTTTATCCGGCGAGTCAGCTTGGGAGCCGTCTGTAATACGGACTATTGGAATTACCTCTACGGCAGTGCCGGCGAAAAAAAGTTCGTCTGCCTGGAATAGATCTTCTTTAGTGATGGGTTCGATTTTTGTGGAGATTCCCTGATCTTCGGCTATTTTTAAAATGCTTGTCCTGGTAATCCCTTCCAGAACGGATTCAGTTACGTCATTTGTTTTTAGCACACCGTCTTTGACCAAGAGGATATTTTCTCCCGGGCCTTCTGCTACATTTCCTTCCAGGTTGAGGAATACGGCTTCGTCACAGCCTTTATTTCTTGCATATACACCGCATATTGTTGATTGCACGTAGATTCCACCTAGTTTAGCTGCCATATCATACTGACTGTAATGAACACGGCGCCAGGGGAGGATATATACGTGTACGCCTTGTGCAGATTTTTCGCCCAGATAAGCTCCCCATTTCCAGGCTCCGATTATAAGCTCTACCGGACAGAATTTTGGGACAAGCCCCGGATTGCCGTAAGAGTAAAAAAGGATAGGCCTGATATAAGCAGAATCAAGCTTATTTTTATGCAATACAAGTTTTATTGCATCTATAATCTCCTCTTTGGTGTAGGGGACTTTCATATCTAACACACTGGCAGAGTGGATGAACCTATCTATATGTTTTTTCAGCTGGAATACGGCTGGGCCTTTAGGAGTACTGTAGGCCCGTATGCCCTCGAAAACGGAAGTACCGTAATGGAGGGCATGGGTCATACAGTGGATATTGGGTTTTGACCAGTTGTAAAATTTTCCCATAGACCAATATTTCTTAGCTTTAGAAAAATGAGTGTTATCAAACATTTCAGCTCCTTTTATTTTTTTTTGAGATTATAACTCCAGAGTAAATTCCCAGGCGCACCACACGTCATCAGGATGAGGGTCAGGAGGACAGATAAGACACCTGGTCTTTATCCTTGGGTCTATTGTTTTTGCAAACCCGCTGTATTCCACAATTCCTACAGATTTACAGGGAAAATCAGGAAGACCCTTCCTCTTTCTTGCTTCCTGCACCCGGCAGTGGTTCATACGAAAGACACAGTGTTTTTCACTGGCTTCGGTCACTTCCTGTATGTTGATGTGGGCGTAGAGCCTGAATTGAAGCGCCTGGATAAGAGCCTGAATCCCTCCTCCTGGTTTTATATCCAGTCTCTTTAAAATTCTTTTAGCTTCTATAACGGTAAATTTCTCCCAGGCCTTTCTGTCCAATTCCAGGGCGCTTTCAATGCCGAATTTATTTTCGACCGCCTGAAACCAGAGCCCGTCATGGGCCAGCCAATTTTTTGAAGCATCCGTGAGTAGTTCTATAAGTTCCTCTTTTGTCAGTTCTTTTATATCTTTCATGATGTTGGGATATAGCCTGACAATTCATATAAAATGTCGATATATATGATAAGTTCTGCCAGGTTAATATTTTACATTGATTCCTATAGTGATGCAATTGATCATTTTGTTTTCGATGCAATCTTTTTTTATAATCGACATTTTTTACTCTACAAGCGAGCCGATCTCACCCCATCTGCTTCGTTACAATGGGGTTGCGGTGAAATATCACAGCTGCACCCATTGTGCCTCACATCTACGGTAACCTTGACTCGTGAATTATCCAGGATAGGAAGGGATTGTCGGATTGTGTGATTAATCTTTACTTTAAAGAAGATGATACTCCGATCTTTATCTTTATATGCTATCCCTGAGCCTAAACTATTACTCTCTATAATACGAAATTTCTGTAGGAAAAATCAAACATTTTTTTTTCAGAAGTCAGGTTGGAAGATGAGCAGTTTTACATCATGCTCAGGATTTCAGCTTACAGCCTTCAGAACAGTGTGCTGTTCGGGGCATAGTAAAACGTTTCATGTTCATCTCCTACTTTTTCTATATAAATTATATTAATTAGGGAAGGTAGTCAAGGATTATTTTAATTTACCCGCGCATGTATAGAGTGATATATTTATTAGCGTTAAGTCTGCTCATCATCAAAAAGATCCATCTGCCCCTTTTCGATCCTTTTTGCAATGTCTTTGAGAACAGGGTAATGTTTTAGAAGTTTGAATGGGATATCCAGTTTTTCACATGAGATTTTATTCTTGAGCTGAAGGGCATTGGCCATTGCCTGCCCGCGGTAATGGTTATTTGTGACTATGTAGACGGTTTTGCTTTTTTTGCCCAGCTCTTTTATCCGCTTAACCCAGCTATCCAATTCATCATTGGAATACAGGTAGTCATACCGGGCATCTCTTCCTGCATCTTTTTTAAACCAGTTTTTGTAATTACGCCCGTGCAGCCTGACATAGGAAAATTCAGGGTTGGTGCTGTAGGAGCTTGGTCTTATCGAGTTTTTAAATACAGGCTGGTCGATATTACAGAAACCGACTTTATATTCGGATAGGGTTTTGAAAAAATCCGGATGATCCCATTTTCCCTGCCGTATTTCCAGGGTTAAGGGATAGCCGGAAAAAATTTTAAATAAATTCATCATATATTCAAGGTTTGCATTAGTATGCGCAAAAGACCAGGGGAACTGCATAAGAATAGCAGCTAGACGATTATTTGTTATTAAAGGCTCTATACCGGACTTGAACCGGTCTACATCTATTTGAGAGAAGTTTCCTTTTGTGTGAGTGAAAACCTGGTTAAGTTTGACTGCAAAGAGAAAATCCTGCAGGTGCTCGACTCTTTTTACCCAGGAAAGAGCAATATTAAATATTGGCTGGCGGTAAAAAGTGCTGTTTATTTCGACAAAGTTTAAAAACCTGGATAAAAAAGCCAGAGCATGAAAGCCTGTTTCTTTTTTCAGGGGGTAGACGATTCCTTCCCAGTCTTTATAACTCCAACCTGCTGTGCCTATGTAATAGTTTGGCATTTACTCAAATACAAAAATATCGCTATGAATGATACTTTGAAAATGGATAATAGTAAATGGTAAGATGAAATTTGGGCGAGGCATGGATACAGGTAAGTCCCTACGAAAGACAGGGGTTTCACCGCGAATCCGCTGCAACAAAGCAGATGCGGTGAGATCGGCTCGCCTGAAAGGTAAAAAGTGCCAATGATAAAATTAGTTATTGTTTTTTGGAGTACATCATTGGCAATTTTTATGAATAACCAGGTTAGACTTTGTCTTTGTAGATCTCTATGAACCTGCGCAAAGAGCGGTCAAAGGTTTTTTCCACTTCATCTGGGAAGAGGCAGGCAGGTAATTCCTGCATGCGCCAGTGATACTTGATACATTCACAGCAGATGCCTTTACGGCTGCAGGGGTCATAGGTACAGTTGCAGTTTTGTTTATTTTTTTCAATGTTACATTCTCTCATATTTTCTCCATAAAGGGGGACAGTCCTTTGAATTTAGGTTAAATTTTTCTATAATGCTTTTTCCAGGAAGAGCCGCGGTTATGGAGATAATCAGCCAGGGCACCTCTTAAAGATTCTGAAGCAAGCTGAGCGCAGTGAACGCTATCTTGAGGTAGGCCTCCGAGTTGCTTCAGAATCTCTTCAGCACTTACTATAGCTAAAGCTTCAGTAAAGGTCTTATTTTTGGCGATTTCTGTAGCCATACTTCCTGCGACCATAGATGTGCCACATCCGTCGGTCATAAAAGTACACTCAGAAATTTTGTTCTTATCTATTTTTAGGAAAATCTCCATAGTATCGCCGCATACACCTTTGACCTTGCCGTATCCGTCCGGGTTGTCAATTTTTCCCACATTTCTGGGATTCTGCCAGTATTCAATCACTGCTGCGCTGTATACTTTGCGCATCTGCTGCATGATTTGCTCTTGCAATGCGTCGGCATAAGCTTTTAAGTCTTTGTTCTCGGACATGGCATTTCTTTTCTTTAAGATGTATTATTATAGCAGAAATTACCTGGAATATTTATTAAAATTGTTGATATGCAGAGATAAGAGCTTATAGTCTTCTTCTTTTATGACCTCTTCTGTGTTTTCGGCGTCCTTTTTTTGCACTATCGCTTTTTTCTCCAGATGAGTGTTTATTATTTAAAAAATTTCTTGCAACTTTATTTATTCCACTTAAAAGTGTTTCTCCGATTTCCAATGCTTTTTGTTTTCGATCATCAGTCCAGAAAGTAGGCAGGGGTTTCTGAGTGAATTGATTTTTGGTAGAGGCGAGAGAATCCTCTCTTTTTGTTACAGGACTTTTGCTGTCAATTATCTGATAGATCGCATTGGGCGGGCATTCATCCATACATTGTAGACATTCATTGCAGCTGTTATCTTCAATTACAGCTTTATTTTCTATAATTGTTATGGCTTTCTCAGAACACAGGGGGACGCAAATACCACAACCTGTACATTTTTCAATGTCAACTAATACTGGCATGATTAAGCATTCTTTTTTTAACCTTGATAATTTAGGAGATTGTTGATGAATGAAATATAAGCTGATGATTTATTAGTTTCAGTTCCAGCGCCCCCGGCCGAAGCCCTGGGAGTACCATTTACCCAGTCCGGCACCGCATGGTCCCCTGCCGTATCGAATCCTGGAGTCGTATCGGTAACTTCCGCGAGTAAAGCGGTCGGTACCTCTGGCAATGCCGCTGCCATAATAACCTTGACCAAGTGTTCCAAGGCCGCGTCCACGGTTGTAATAACCTTGGCCCAGTGTTCCAAGGCCACGTCCACGGCTGTAATAACCTTGGCCACGCCCTAAATAGTTTCTCCCATTCCCTGCCCCATAACTGCGTCCACGGCTGTAATAACCTTGGCCCATTGTTCCAATGCCACGTCCCCGGCTGTAATAACCTTGGCCCATTCCTCCTTGCCCGCGGTCGTAATAGCCTCTGTCAGTTCCCATTCCATAGCCGTAATAAGAGTTGAATACAGCCCTTTGGTCTTCGGTAAATAAGCCTCTGATGTTTTCCTCATGAGCAATTTCTTTTTTTTCGATCTCTTCTTCAAGCGTATAAATTTCTTCCCAGACCTTATCTATTTTAGGGTTGTCAGGGCTTCTCTGGAGCTCGAGTTCATCAAGTTTTAAATAATTTGTTCTAAGCTTGGAAAATAGCGGGGAAAGTGATTTTTCAAGTTCGATTTCAAGTTTATCCATCTTTTCCAGCTGCTTTTGGGTCAGATTTAAATCATAAGGATCATTATTAATCCTAGGATTATTTCTATAATATCTCTGGGCGAAAAGTTGTTGTGATATAAAAAGAAATGAAATAACAATAACAAACGAAATAATAAATGTTTTTTTCATGATCTTTCCTCCTTAATATATAAATATAATATTATTTTCTTTATTATATTACATTATATTATATTTATTATTATATTTATAATATAGAATTCCCTGAGTATATTGTCAATGATTTCCTAGGATGCAGGAGGGCCTGCAGCAGATGAGGGCGCTGCAAGAGCGCAATTTAAGACAAAGCCTTGGGGATTAGCCTGGATTATTCACGAATCAAGCTTGCCGTAGATACGAGGCACAGGGTATGAAGCTGTAGATTCTACTGCGAATACACTGTAACGAAGTAGATGTGGTAAGATCGGCTCGCCTGGAGGGTAAAAAATGGCGATTAAAATTAAAAATAAAAACAAGAAAAAAGTTTCAATAATCATTTTTAAAAAAAGCTTGCATGTCATTGAAAAGAAAATAACAATAAAAACATCGCTATTTTTTTATGAATAAATCAGGTTAGAAAGAATATGCGCATAAATATAGTTGCAACTGAATCATTAGGAGTTCGGGGTCTTTGCTGTGTAATTGAGACAGGGAACCGCAAGATAGTTATTGATCCTGGAGTGGCTCTGGGGTATCAACGTTTTGGTTTGCTTCCTCACCCCTTTCAGGTAGCAGTTGGAGAGAGAATTCGCCGGGAAATAATTGAACATATAAAAAACAGTACTGATATAGTGATTAGCCATTTCCACGGTGACCATTGCCCTCTGGTCAAGGCAAATCCATATCAGCTTGCAGCTTCTAAAGTAAAGCCGTTTTTTTACACGCCCAGGCTATGGTGCAAAGGGACTCAGGGCCTTTCGGCTGCAATGATAAAACGATTCGATAATTTATCCAGGTTTATGGGGCGGGAGCTCCCCAATGCTGAAGGAAATGAGAAGGGGCCCTTGAGTTTCTCCCATTCTGTGCCGCATGGAGAAGGGAAAAAATCCCTTGGGACAGTGATGATGACGCGTGTTAAAGATGGAAAAGAGGTATTTGTGCATGCCTCAGACATTCAGCTGTTAGATAACAGGCCTGTATTGCAAATACTTGATTGGCAGCCTAATATAGTGCTGGTTTCAGGGCCTCCTATATATTTAGAACATATAACGGAGGCAAAACGTGAAAAAGCCCAAAGAAATGCTATACAATTGGCAGAACAAGTCGATACTTTGATTATTGACCATCATCTTCTCCGATGTGAAGAGGGCTTTCGTTTTTTAGACAAGCTTTCGTCTAAAACCGGGAATAAGATCATATGTGCGGCCGATTTTATGGGATATAGTCGATGCCCGCTTGAGGCCCAGCGGAAATCCTTATACCAGGAGATGCCGGTGCCCAGTGACTGGCATAAAAATTATGCTTGTGGTAAAGTAAGGGCTGAAGATTTTTTAACTTCGAAAGGAAATATGACAATGAAAAATGATTTAAATGTTTCGAAAAGAGTTAGTGAAATACCCAAGTCCGCAATCCATGAAATGACAAGATTATCCCAACAGATAGAAGATGTGGCATTTTTATCATGGGCTAAGCCGACTTCCGGCACCCCGGAGCATATAAATGAGGCTGCGATTTCAGCTATTAAAAATGGAAAGGTGGGTGGATATTCTACCAGCGACGGCATCTTGGAGCTGAGGGAGGAAATCGTTAAAAAGCTTATAAGAGACAATAATGTTGATGCTGATGTCTCCCGGATTTTAATAACTGTAGGAGCGATCGAAGGATTGGCTGCAGCCGTAATGGCCTTGATTGACCCTGGAGATGAAGTTATTTTGCCCACTCCGACTTACTCCACCCACATCCGTCAGGTAATTCTTGCTTCCGGAAAGCCTGTGCTTGTTCCTTTAAAGGAAAAAGAAGGATTTGCCCTTGATATTGAAGCTGTGGAAGCTGCGATAACACCAAAAACAAAGGCTGTAATGTACTGCAGCCCGAGTAATCCCACAGGCACGGTTTTTTCTGAGGAACAGCTCCGTAAGTTAGCCTCTGTTGCTTTAGAAAACGAATTAATGGTAATTACAGATGAGGCTTATGAGTATTTTGTTTTTGATGATAACAAACATTTCAGTATAGCCTCGATTCCTGGGATGAAGGGAAATGTGGTGAGCTGCTATACTTTTACAAAAACCTATGCAATGACGGGGTGGCGTATAGGCTATCTACATTCCCACGAAAGACTGATTCCTCAGATAAAAAAGGCCCATATTCCTTTTGCAATTTGTGCGCCTGTCGTTTCTCAATATGCTGCCCTGGAAGCCTTAAAGGGAGGCCAGCAGTGTGTTAAAGATTTTAGAGATCATTATTTTAAGACTCGAAATTTGATGTGCGATCGGCTTGACAGGCTTAATTCGGTCTTTGAATATCAAAAACCGGGCGGCTCCTACCTTATGTTTCCTCGGATATTGTTATCAGAAGGCAGTGACTCAACATCTTTCTGTAAAAAACTTTTAAAAGAAGGGAAAGTCTCGACCACACCTGGAATAGCTTTTGGCCCTACTGGCGAATCTCATCTGCGGCTTTCTTTCTGTGTTTCTGAAGAGATGATAAATAAAGCCTTTGACAGGATGGAAGATTATTATCTCTAGCCTGGATTATTCACGAGTCGAGGTTGCTGCAGATGCGAGGCACAGGGTATGAAGCTGTGGTCCTTCACCGCAAATACCCTGTAACGAAGCAGGTGCGGTGAGATCGGCTCGCCTTTGGTAAAAAAATGGCGATTAAAATTAAAAATGAAAACGAGAAAAGATTTAAAATAACTATTCTTGAAAGAATTTTGCATATTACTGAAAATAAATTAATAATTGAAACATCGGCATTTTTTTATGAATAGGTCTGGCTAGTTACAGGCTATAAAAATATTTCTTTTTTCAACGGGTTGGGACCCAAGCCTGTGATTTTATTGGAAAATTCTTTTGTGACTCTCGCATATTTCACGCCTTCTGAGGCGGAAACCCATGAGAGTACTATTCGTTCTGCGTCAAGATGGAGGACCTCAAGTACTGTTTTAATTGTTTTATATCTCCGGCGAGTATAATAATTTCCTTTTTGATAATGGCAGTCCCCGGGATGACACCCCATCATCATTACACCATCTGAACCCTTAAAGATTGCTTTAGTAACAAAGAGCGGATCTATTCTTCCGGAACACATAAGTCTGATTACTCTTATAGAAGAAGGGATTTGTAGTCTGCTTACTCCGGCTAAGTCTGCCCCTGTATAAGAACACCAGTTGCAAAGAAATCCGATTATTTGAGGCGTATATGCTTTTTCCATAATTGGTTTCTCCTTTTATTCTCCTAAGCCGGCAAATTCATTTTCAATGAAAGTTTCACAAGGAGCTGGTTCTTCCAGATCTTTTCCAGGCAGATAATCAAACAATTTTTGCAGGGATTCTCCTACCATGGAAAAAAGAGTTGCTACAGGAATATCTACCGGGCATACATCTGAACACATACCGCAATTAACGCAGGAAACCGCCATGTGGATCATCCTGCCGGTGTGGAAATATAGCGTCCCTGAAGGAATCCTGGCGCCTCCTTTTTGTTGCAATTCTGACTCATAGTGTGATGGTTTGTCCTCCTGAGTTTTAGAATCAAAGTCACACAGAGTGCAGAAGCAAATGGGGCAGACTTGACGACAGCCATGACAGCTGAGGCAGGGTGCAAAAGTTTTGACCATCCCGGCCAAGCCGAGATTTTTATCTTTGACACTGGCGAAAAGTTTCTCCCTTTCTTTTTGCCTTAATTCCTTTAGTTTAGAGAGTTCTCTGTCGTTTAATTTCTCTGTTGTTTTATTTCCAGGTGCTCCCTGAGCAAGTTCTTCACCTTTGGACGTATTTAAATGCAGGCTGCATTCCTCAGTTAGGTTTTTATTTCCCGCCACAGAAACAATTATATCAGCCAGGGCAGGGACAAAATGTTCGCAGGCAGTGCAGGTAGGCCGCAGGGAAGGTAAAACTTCAGAATTTTTTGCAGCTTCCCAGTATTTTGGAAGCAGCTGGCTGAATTTACCATTGACTTTATTTTTTTCAAGCAGGTATTTTAGAAATTCAGTTATTCCTTCTTCAACCGGTTTTTTTATTTTTAGGACATCAGACATTTTCTTTCACCTCATTAGAATTGGTTGGCTCACATTCAGAGGGAGTTTCGACTTCACAAAATTCATCTTGCAGATAATCCTGTAAAGGCAGTGGCTCTCCTCTATTTATTCCCGGGGTATAATTGAATGCTTGCTGGGTCTGCTCTCCGACGAGGCTGAAGACCTGAGATACGGAAATGGACATGGGGCAGGCCATCTTCACATGCACCACAAGATACACAGGAAAGCGCCATATGGGACATGCGGCCCAGATGGAAAAGCATTGTATCTAAAGGAAAGCGTAAAGCTCCTCTTTCTTTTGCTCTTCTGAAGTAGTCTTCAGAAGAGAGTTTAGTGGTTGCTGAATCAAAATAGCACTGCTGGCAATAACAAATAGGGCAAACACTTTGGCAGTTGTGGCAGTTAATGCATCCGTCAAAAACAGCTGTGAATTTTTCAGGTCCGCTGATATTTGTTTTAAAATCATGGTTGAATTCTTTTCTTCTCTGGCTTTTTATCTTTTTAATCTCTTTAATTTTTGTTTCCCACTTTTGTAAAGAACTTTCCGGTTTAAGGTCAAGTTTTTCCAGGATTTTTTCTCCTTTGGAAGTGACCGGGATCAGCACGACGTCGTCCTTTGTGTTTCCTGATAGTCCAATATGTAAATCTGAGGCCGGAGCGTTTGTAAGAGTCGGAAGACTGAATCTATAACAGGTTTTACAGATTTCTCGGACAGAATCATCTCCGTCCCATTTATCAAGTACATTGCCAAAACTTTTTTCGCTTTTTTCAGGTTCGGCCAGGTATTCTGACAAAGGAATTGCACCGGGACAATCAATACTAATAAGACTTATGTTTTCGAAATGTAATTGTTTAAGTTTGAAAAGTTCGACTGCAGCCCTTGTCTCACAGGGCCTGAGAACAGCAGCAATATTTTTATTTATTTTTCCGTGCTTGGTTAGATCAGATAGGACCTTCCCTCCCTGAATCGTCATTACAGGAGGAAGAGGGTCAGCATTTTCGAGGAGGGCAGTGTCTTTAAGTAAAACCCAGGCGTAAGATTCTGTTTCAGGTACTTTTACAGGGATTATGAGAGCATCTAAAGATTCGGTTTCCAATGCTTTTTTAAAAATACCAAGTATTGCTTTTTTTATCCCTTTCTTGGCTGGGATCGAAGCTCCTTTTGGGGGCTTTTCGATTTTTATGCTTTCAGTTGCGGTCATTTATTTCTCCTAATTTGCAGAGCTCTCATTTAGGCTCCTATCGCAGAGCTTCAAGTACTTCGCGATAGAGCTGGGGATAAGTAAAATGTTTGATTTTTATTGCTCCAGAGGGACAACTACCGACACAGCTTCCGCATCCTCTGCAGATAGCCTCATTTACAATTGAAATACCTTTATGTTCATCAAAGCTTATGACTCCGTAAAAACAGACAGAAAGGCATGTCTGGCAGCCTGTGCAAAATTCTTCTCGTATTTCTGCAGTTTTTACTTCCGGTTCCAATTTTTTTCCAGGAACAAGAGTGGATAATATTTTTCCAGCTGCGGCTTGTGACTGCACGATTGAATCTGGGATATTTTTTGGCCCAAGAGCACAACCCGCTACAAAAACACCTTCAATGGGCGTTGCAACCGGGTTCAGCATCTCATGTGCTTCTTTGAAAAATCCAGTCTCATCAAGCGGGAGATTAAGCATTTCAGCCGTTTTGGAAGTATCTTGAGATGGAACCATAGCTGGAGCGAGGATAGCCATATCCACGCTGAGTTCCTCTTTTTTTCCTTCTGCCGATTTATACTTCACCTTTATCCGGTCGTTTATGTCCTTGATCTCAATTTCGTCTGACTGGACAAAATGAATTCCTTTCTTTTTTGCCTCTTCAAAATAGTTCTGGTCAGCTTTATCCGGGAGGCAGAGGTCTTGATAAAATTCGGACACATCCACATCCGCTAGTTTATCTTTAAGAATACGAGCAAACTTAATTGAATAAAGACAGCAAGTTTTAGAGCAGTAGCCTTTCTCTTGCCTGCCAACACATTGTATCAGGGCGACAGCTCCGGGTGGTTTTCCATTTTTAAGCACTATCTTTCCGGAGGAGATCATTGTTTCGAATTCTAAGGCGGTTATTACATTTTCAACATCCCCGTAAACTGACGGGACACGGCTCATAACAGGCACCGCAGCCGATGCAGTTGGCTATAAACTGACATAGCTGGCTTTCTTTTTTACCTTGACCTTAAACTCTCCGGCGGTCCCATTAACTTCTTTTACCTCACTAAGCAATAACAGCTCAATATTTTCATTCTGGAGAATTTCCTGTTGTTTAGGTGCTACCATACAGGTTGAGCATTCCATGTTGGGATAGACTTCCTCGAATTTAATAGTCTGACCTCCGATCAGCGACTCTTTCTCAACCAGGTATACTTTGTGTCCTGCTTCGGTCAATAATTGGCTTGCCTCCATTCCGGCAACTCCAGCTCCTATGATCAAAACATTTTGTTTTTTCATTTTATAATCCTATAGATTCTGATTTTTGCGAAATGGACTTGGCCCAATTTTTGTAATATCTTCAGCAAATTTATTTACTACTTCCGCATACCGTTTTCCTTCTGATGCTGATACCCAGGAAAGCTGAAGCCGTTGCGGTTCAAGGTTTAATGATTCCATGATTTTTTTTAAGAGTGCAAATCTTCTCCGGGCATAATAGTTTCCCTTTTCATAGTGGCAGTCGCCGGGGTGACAGCCTGCAATAAGCACTCCGTCAGCACCCCATAAAAAACTTGTTAATACCAGGTTTGAGTTGACACGGCTGGAGCACATGACTTTGACAACAGACAGGAAAGGCTTAATTTCCAGCTTATTTGATCCTGCCAGATCTGCTCCGGCGTATGAGCACCAATTGCATAGGAAGCCCACTATATTTGGTTTAAAATCTTTATCCATTTTGATTTCCTCTTTCTAATTTTTAATTAAGGGGGGTACTCCAAACCCGGATCATTCTAAAAAATACCGATTTTGAACGATCCGGGTTGGTTCCTAAATTAAATGATATGAAGATAATTAGAACTGGATTTGAGCTTTGTGTTTTCCTCCACCCTCATCTGTACAAAAGAGCAGGGTTTTACCTGTTTTCTCAGCCCAGGCTTTGATGTCATTTGGGAAAGATTCGCAATCTGCTACTACTTCAAGAATGTCTCCCGCGCTCAGCTGGGGAGCCATAATTGCTACTTTAAGTATTGGTTGAGGACACTTCAGTCCTAATGCGTCAAGAGTTTTTGTTGCCATTACTTTCTCCTTATATGTTTTTTTTAGAATGAAAAGGTTATAGTTGCGTCTTTTATTTCGTTTATAAAAGTGGTTGCCCCGACAATTTCCACGCCTTCCCTGAAATCTTCTTTTTTAAGGTCTTTCGCATCTAAGGCCAGTTCGCATACCCAAATTTTAGCTCCCAAGCTCTGAACTCCTTCATATAACTCCGCTAGATCAGGCAGTCCTTTTCCTGCCATTTTTTCGATAACACCTTTTACCATTGAGGGGGCGCCGCCGGGAGTAAAAAACAATACAAGTTCATCCCCGGATGCGATTGCAGAAGAGCCTATAATAAAAGGGGGGAAAACATTTCTAGTTTTAGTTTTGTTTTTTATTTGAGCGCATTTATAAGAAGTTTCATTTTTTTAGGTTTTTTTAAAAAATAACATCGCAGATTTCCTTCTTGCCTGAAATCAACGATATCGGCGTACTTCAAATTATTTAAATGCTGGGAGATATTAGGTTGGCTTGCCTTTAAGAGTTCTTGAATGTCATGAACGCATTTTTCACCATGTATCAATGTCTCGACAATGGCGAGCCGGGTAGGATGGCCAAGGGCTTTAAATATCCGGGATTCCTTTTTATAGTCAATGTTGGGCATTATAGACTAATAAGCCTTTATATAAATTCTAATATAAGAATATAGATATAAACATAATTTTAAATTGATTTCAAGCCCTAATTTAATATTTTTTTACTAAAGAGGCAACAACATCCCGCAGTTCCTGTAAGGTGAAGCCATATCTTCTCCGCAACCTGCCAAGAGCTTCCTTTTTTGAGGCGTTTGCGGGAAGGCCCAGGGATTTAAGTATTTCAGCAGCAGAAATTCCTGTTAATTCTTCGACCTCATTAAGAGTCATTTGGCCTGTGATAAGAATGCCTGAGGTCTCTTCCTCCAGACGGCCGCGGACGAGTTTGTTTTCCTCTTGATGTTCTTCTTCACTTTTCAATGTTGGGATTTCTTTCTTGGCCCTGGTCGCTTCTTTGCTGGATTCGATTGTCGTTATTTCTCCGCTCCTTTTTTGCTGGCTTCCCGGTCTATCACCTGTTTTATAAGTCTTCTTCATAAGTGAATCAACAGCATCCCGCAGTTCCTGCGAGGTAAACCCGAATTGTATGCGCAGCCTTCCCAAGGATTCATTCCGCGGTGTATTAGGCGGAAGTCCCATGGCTTCGATTATTTTACCTGCTTGCACTCCTGTTAATTCTTCGACCTCATTAAGAGTCATTTGACCTGTGATAAGAATGCCTGAGATATCTTCCTCCAAGCGGCCGCGGACGAGTTTGTTTTCCTCTTGATGTTCTTTTTCACTTTTTAGGGTTGGGCTTTTTTGGTCGGATCTGGTTGCTTCTTTATTGAGCTGGACCGCTATATTTCCTACCGTAAGCTTCTGCTGTCTGCCCAATCTATCTCCTGATCTATTTCCGTATTCGTCATAGTTGGCAGGATGTTTTGGTGTGGCAGCCCAGAAAATTAAAGGGACGATGAGTGAAAGTGCTGCAATAAATACCAAAACCGGGACCCAAGCCTTTTTGAACAAACTGCGGGTTTTTCCCTTGATCCAACTCCATTCCAGGATAATGTGGATTACTACAAGGGCTGTAAATACCAGTGATAGATAGAGGTGAATGTCTCCCCATTGATGGCGGTGAAGTCCGAGGAAGTATTTCTCACTATCTCTTGCTATAGAGGTGGGGCCTTCAGCCAGAAAAAAAGCCATGAGAATGCCTATAAAAGCAATTCCTGTAACAGATATAAAAAGGAGTGTGTCTACCAGATATTTCCAGGTTGTTTTTTTCATTTTATTAAGCCTCCCGGGTGAGGATATTATGAATCTTTTGCCAGATTTTTTTTATTTCTCCAGATGCAGGGCTTTCTCCATATTCAAGCAGAGGGATTGTTTTTACCATGGCTTCTGTGACTTTTGGGTCGAAGGGGATTTTGCCTAGGAGCGGGATTGAATTCTTTTTACACCAGTTTTCGATCTTTGCCGTGTTTTGCAGATTAATATCGAATTTGTTGATGCAGCAGGCGGTTTTAGTGTTAAAGTGGCTTGCTGTTTCAATGACTCGCTTCATATCATGGATGCCGGAGATAGAGGGCTCTGTAATGATAAGCGCCAGGTCAGTGCCGGAAAGCGAGGCGATTACCGGGCAGCCTATTCCGGGGGGCCCATCGATTATTACATATTCCAGATTTTCCTTTTCTGCAATGTCTTTTGCCTTTTTCCGGACTTCGCTTACAAGTTTTCCAGAGCTTTCTTCCCCGATTCCCAGCCGGGCGTGAACAAAAGGCCCGTATGAGGTTTTTGATATAAACAATTCCCCGGATATGGCATCTTCCATCTTTATAGCACTTGGGGGGCATATGTGAGAGCAAACAGCACATCCCTCACAGGAAAGGGGGTCTATTACTATATCCTCAGAATTACTTTTACTGATAGCGTCGAATCGGCAGACTTCTATGCATTCGCCGCAGCCGGTGCATTCTTCTTGGTTGATGCGGGCTTGTTTCCCACCTGAAAATTGATGGGTCTCAATAATTTCAGGACGAAGCAGAAGATAGAGATTGGCAGCATCTACGTCGCAGTCAGCCATGGCTTTGTTTAGGGCGAGAGAGGCAAATGAAGCGGAGATTATGGTTTTCCCGGTTCCGCCTTTCCCGCTTATAATTACTAATTGTTTCATTGTAAGTTTACCTGGACTATTTATAAAAAATGTCGATGTTTATGTTACGTCCTTGAGTGAATAATTCAGGTTTATTATTTTTTTATATAACGTCAGGAATTTCTGTGTATATTCCGGCATGGTTTCAATAATAGACTTGCCTTCTGAATAAGCTTCCGCGATCTTCCTGTCCATGGGAATTTCCATCAGGATAGGGATATTTTCCCGGTTGCAATAATTTTTGACTTTATTGTCTCCCACCCCGGCCCGGTTCAGTACTACTCCGTGAGGGATTTTCATCTGCTTTAGAGTTTCTACAGCAAGCTTAAGGTCATTAAGACCAAAAGGAGTCGGTTCGGTTACCAGCAGAGAAAAATCACTGCCCTTGACTGCTTCTATGACAGGGCAGGAAGTGCCGGGAGGAGCATCGATTATTACAGTGTCAGAAGGTTTGATTTGTTTTTTTACTTCCCGGATAAGGGGAGGAGACATCGCCTCCCCGATATTGAGCTTTCCATGGATAAAAGTAATTTTGCCGGTTGAACCAATTTCCATGATTCCGATCTGCCGGTCTTTCTCGGTAATAGCTTTTTTCGGACAGAGAAGGGTGCATCCACCGCATCCGTGGCAGAGTTCTGCAAAGACAAGTACGGTATCTTTGAGTACGGCTAGGGCATTATACTCACAGATTTCAGCACATTTTCCACAGAAATCACATTTTTTTTCGTTGATTTCCGGAACAGGAATTGAGACCGGTATTTTTTGGCTGAGCTCCGGCTTTAGAAAAAAGTAGGCATTGGGTTCTTCCACATCACAGTCAATGAATTTCAGGGATTGTGAGTCTGATAATGCCAGGGCTAAATTAATTGCTACAGTGGTTTTGCCTGTCCCGCCTTTACCGCTGGCTATTGAAATGATCATTATATTATAATTTCTTTCCCAACTCCGGTTTTAATGTAATTATCAGCATAAGCTGTGCGAAAAAGACTACGGGCTTCATCCCCGGAGCAGTGACAGGGTCCTACTTTTTCAATTTCTATTGTTTTGAACTTTGTGATGATCTGGTTTATTTCATGTTTTTCAAAACCGGATAGATGGAATCCGCCTAAAACTAAATGTATATTTTGCTTTATCAGGTCTTTAACGAGAGTGATTATTTTTGTGATGCGTGGATGGGCGCAGCCGGTTATTATTATGAGCCCTTTATTTGATTCTAATATAAGAGATTGTTCTTTGATCCAGCCTGTGATGATTCCTGTTGTATAAGCGCCCTGAAAAATTTGTTTAAAATTATCAGTATTAACAAAGGATGCGCCCTTAGTTGTGATTAGATTTTTCAAGTCTGAAGGGAAAAAATCCGGAAGCCATACTTGAATTTTGGGGTTAATTTCAAGTAAAGTTTCTAATCCTCCGATATGATCTTTATGGTTGTGGGAGAGGAAAACAATATCAATATCCATTGGAGAAATCCCTAATTTTTCCATATTGGCAAGCAATATGTTACCGCGGGTACCGGTGTCAAAGAGAATTGTTTTCTCCAATCCCTTGATAAAGCAGGAAAATCCCCAGTCTGTTTTAAGGTTTTCTATAAATGGGTTATTGTCGTATACTATTGTCAGTTTGAGGGGAGCTTTCGTTGACATACTGTTCACTTGATGTTTATCAGTCTATTTTAGACAGGGTTTCTTCCAGATCATTCTTTAGGTCCTCAAATCCTTCACAGCCGACGGACATGCGGATCAATTCGTCAGTGATGCCGGCTTTTTCCCGGTTTTCCCTTGAGATACTGGCATGTGTCATGGAAGCCGGGTGCTGGATAAGGCTTTCTATTCCTCCAAGAGATACAGCAAGAGCGGGTATATTGATAGTGTTTATCAATTTTTGTCCAGCTTCAAAGCCACTTTTCATCCCGAAACAGAGCAGGGAACCAAATCCTTCCATTTGATTTTTAGCCAAATCATGCTGGGGGTGGCTCTTGAGACCGGGATAATTGACCCAGGCTACCTTAGGATGATTTTCCAGGAAGCGGGCTATTTTTATAGCATTATCCTGAGCCTTTTCCACTCGCAGGGCAAGAGATTTCACTCCCCGCAGTACAAGCCATGCCTGGTTGGGGTCCATGGTCGCTCCGGATAAAACGAGAGTTTTTTTTATTTGATCGAAAAGGTCTTGAGTTTTTGTCACAATTATTCCGCCAACAACATCAGCATGTCCGTTGATGAATTTAGTCACGCTGTGGTAGACGATGTCTGCACCTAAGTCCAGGGGATTTTGCAGGATAGGGCTGGCGAAAGTATTGTCTACTACTAGGGTGAGGCCGTTTTCTTTTGCAAGTTGGGCGCATGCTCTGATATCGGTTAAGGCCATAGTTGGGTTTGCCGGGGTTTCCACAAAGAGGGCCTTTGTATTCGGTTTCAGGCATTTTTTAATGTTATTTATGTCAGAAGTATCCACATAATCATACTCGACTCCGAATTTGGAGAACAATTCTTCCACCAGGGTGCGAGAGCTGCCGTACACGGCTGCAGTGCTTATCATGTGGGAATTACTGTCCAGTAAGGCCATGACTAATGTGCTTAAAGCTGACATGCCGCTGCTGGTTGCCAGGCTTCCATATCCGTTCTCAAGTACGGCCACATTGTCTTCCAGGGCTTTTATGGTGGGATTGCCGATGCGGGTATATATGTAACCGTCTTCTTCACCAGTAAAACGGGCCGCTCCCTGTTTGGCGTCTTTGAAAACAAAGGTAGAAGATTGATAGATAGGGACATTAATTCCCCCAAAGACTGGGTCAGGATGCTGCCCGGCATGGATTGCATTTGTGTATTTACTTTTGGTTTTTGTTTCTTGCAAGTCTTTTCTCCTTATGAATTTGAAAATTTTGTTATGTCAAGAATAATTTTATCTACTTAAGCTTATTAATTATATTTATCTCTCAATCTCTGCGGCAGCTTTCTCCGGAAGAACACGGTGGAGTTTCGCATCTTTCGTCACGTCCGCAGCAGGTCGAGCCTTTCGCCCGGGTGCCTCCTACGGACACTACTGCAGGTGCGGAAAGCATTTTTGTAAGTTTATGGCTGTTGCATTTAGGACAGGCTGGATTGTTCTCTACTTGGCCGGATTGCATAAATAATTCGAAAATTGTGCCGCAGTCCCGGCATTTATATTCGTATATCGGCATTTTACTTAATTGTAATCTTTCATGATGGCGCGGTCTTCTTTCATCAAGTCTCCAGCTATTTCCTTCATGTTAGTCTTTTTCCAGAAGGGGAGCTTTTCATGCGCTTCTAAATATTTAAGGGGAATCGGGTGAGTGCCAATAACAACCGGTACTTTATAATAGCTTTCGATAAACTGTTTGAAATGACGGATCCGGGGGCAGGGTGGGTAGCCAACGACAAGGCCGGTGGCAAGGTGGATGGCTTCCGCTCCGTTTTTTATCATTTCTTCGGGTACATATTCCACGTTTCCTCCCGGGCAGCCGCCGCAGTAGGAATAGCCTACAAGTTGGACATCTTCATCTTTTGAGTATATAGAGAAAGCGCCGGCTCTTTCCCGAAGCGCCCGCAGGCATTTCCCCCCGCCGCAGGCTTGGTAGCGTCCGCATATTATGATTCCTACTTTTTTCATATTAACTCCTTCTCATAAAGGTACATATCCTGAGTTATTTTTTTATTATTTTTTCTACTATTTTCACAAAAGCTTTACTTGCCTCAGAGTCAGGTTGGCTGTCGAGAAAGGATTTTCCTTCATCACCCAAAGTTACGATATCGGGATTTATCGGGATTTTGCCCAAAAACGGGATGCCTAACTCGGCAGCAGCTTTCTGGCCTCCTCCCTGTTTGAAAAGATCTATATTCTCTCCACAGTGGGGACAGGTCAATCCGCTCATATTTTCTATAATTCCAGTGATGTTAAGATTAAGTTTGCGGGCAAATGCTGTCGCCTTGCGGGAGTCCATAAGAGATACTTCTTGCGGGGTTGTCACTATCAATGCTCCTGAGGCAGGAATCAGTTGGGCTATGGATAAAGGTTCATCTCCAGTCCCTGGCGGTGAATCAATGATCAACCAATCCAGATCGCCCCAGGTCACGTCCCCTAAAAACTGCTGGATCGCTTTCATTTTCATGGGGCCACGCCAGATTACCGGCAGATCCGGGTCTTCCAGCAGGAAAGACATTGAAACTAAACCGAGGTTTTTATTTACTGAAACTGGTTTTATGCCATCAGCTGATGTTTCCAGGCGTTTATCTTCGACCCCGAGCATTTTGGCCAGATTGGGACCATGGATGTCTATGTCCAACAGCCCTACTTTTTTCCCCTGCTTGGCAAATGCCAGGGCAAGATTAGCAGCAACAGTGCTTTTCCCCACTCCGCCTTTGCCGCTGAATACGAGCAGGCGGTTTTTAATTTTATCTAAAGCTTTCTCTACTTTCTTTTTTTCTTCATCCATTTTCTTTTTGTGTTCATTATTAGACATCACTTGACCTTTTTAGTAAAATTCTGGATTACTTCTTTGACTTTGCCTGACACACCATTAACAGCTTGAATACCAGCGGATTTCAGCACCCCAGCTGCTTTAGGGCCGACATGACCGGTTAAAAGCACACTGGCACCTTTGTCAGCGAGTAGCTGAGCGGTTTGAATACCGGCACCCTGGGCTGTGTCTTTGTAAGGATTTTCCACCGCTTCTATCTGCATTGCTATGGGGTCGATCAGTAAAAAATATTGGGCCCTGCCAAAACGGGGATCGACCTCTGCTTCGAGATCTTTACCTTTGGCTGTGATGCAGACCTTTGTTCCTTTGCGAGCCGATAATTGTTCTTTGTAGTTGCTGTCGCTGTACTCATGAACTTCTTCTTGTTTGTGCCCGCAGAGGTCTTCTCCGGGTTTGAGCTTGTTTTTTAAGCACTTTTCGATAACTTCGTCGACCGGTCCCTGAATGCCTGTTATTGTTGCGATATTTTTCTGGGCGAATAAACTCTGAGCGCGGGGACCCATCCCGCCGGCAATAATGGTGTTAACTCCTTTTTCCGCTAAAAACTGGGGCAGGAATCCGGGCTCATGCCCAGGATTTGGGATTTCATCCTTATTAGTGATTTTTCCATCTTCTATATTAATAATAGTATAAGAAGGACACCGTCCAAAGTGAGCAGACACAGAATTATTATCAGTGGAAATAGCAACTTTCATTTTTTCTCCTTTTTGAACTTGAGTTTCAACTTTATATTCTATTTCATTTTCTTCAATTCTTCAATTCTTTTTGTGATATTGTTCAGTTGCTGCTGCAGATATTCAGCTTGCTGCTGCAGGGTTTTTGCTTCGTCCTCAGGGGGAATGCTGGGAGGATTAGGGCTGAAGGGGGGCATCCCGGCGCCTTCGGGAGCCATGCCGCGTCCCATTCCCATACCTTGTCCTTGACCCATGCCACGTCCCATACCGCCGCCCATGCCGGAACCTCTTCCTACTCCCATTCCGAAATGAGAGGGGACGTTTGCTTGGGGGGTTGATTTAAGATTTTCTTCTTTATAGAGGGTGGCGGCTTCTTGGACAGTACCGGAAACGCCAGTAATAACTTCAATTCCTGCAGCCTGAAGGGTTTGAAATGCATTTGGCCCGCAGCTTCCGGTTAGGAGGGCTTTGACTCCTTTATTGGCTACAAACTGGGCAGATTGGATCCCGACTCCACTTGCTCCATAGAGGTTTGTGTTTTCATTAGCTTCAAATTCCATTGTATCGGGGTCGACAATAACAAAATAGGGACATCTTCCGAATCTGGGATCAACAGGGCTTGAAAGGTCCGGCTTTGAAGCAGTAATTGCAATTTTCATTTCTTTTCTCCTTTTGTATCTTTTTCAATTTCCTTGATTCTTTGTTCTATACCGTAGAGTTCATCTTCCAATTCTTCAGCCTGGGTTTTAAGTAAATAAAGCGCCTGTTCAGGAGTTATTTTGGCAGCGCCCCAGGGGTCATATGGCGTTCCAAATCCCGGGATAGGGAAATCGGGTTGGGAAGGATAGGGAGCCTGGCCATACTGCCAGGCTTGGTTCATCTGAGGAGTCGGCCAGCTGCCGGTGAGGAGATATTGCGCAGCCGGCCCGACTCCGCTTGAGCTTCTACCTATCCACCCGGGTGAGTACCCAAATCGCATCCACCCGGGAAGCCCGGTTAAATTGTACAAATATCTGTTTCTGTTTCTCATTTTTTTCTCCTCAATAAATTGGTACTTTCTTAATACGCTAAATTACTTTTGCTTTTTTTCGCTCTGTTTTCGGCTGGTTTCTTGGGAATTCTGGGCTTGGTCTTGTGGATATGATTGGGGAAAGTTTTGGGGATAAGCATATGGGGGGGGAGTCGCGTAAGGCATCATCTGGGGATATGGATATCCCTGAAAGCCTGCAAATCTTCCCCGGCCCATGCCCATGCCCATACCGCGGCCCCGGCCCATGCCCATACCGCGACCCATGCCCATACCCATGCCACGTCCGAGTCCCATACCCGGTCCGGGTGTCATAAATCCGGGTTGTGCATAACCTGAGCAATATCCGAGTCCGCGGCCAGTCATTGATCCCTGTCCCCAGGGTCCTGTTCCGTCTCCTCTTGGCATTTTGTTCACCTCCTTTAACGGCACTTTTCACAAAGTCCGTAAAATTCAATATTATGGTTATTAATTACAAAATTGTGTTTTTTGGTTAAAGCTTTTTCTGTCTTTTTGATCAGTTCCATCTCCTCGTCTATAAAATCAAAATAATCGATAATTTTTCCACAGGAAGTGCAGATAAGATGGTGATGGTGGTCTTCTTTTTCTTTTCCTTGGAGCTCATAGCGGACTTGTCCGTCACCAATCCTCAGCTTGTGTATTACTCCCATTTTATCCAACAGCTCAAGGGTGCGGTAGATGGTAGTTAACCCGATGCCCGGGTTAAATTTGTTAATAGCTGAAAAGATTTCTTTTGGGCTCTGATGTTTTTTTGTCCTGCTTAATTGCTGCAAAATAGTCTCACGCGGCATTGTCCAGCGGCGTCCATGTCCGCTAAACCTGTTCTGCCATTTACCCTTACCCGGCATTATTTCCTCGTTTATTGGCAATGATAATCATTTTCAATAACAATATAACCCTAAGGCCTGATTTTGTCAAGTGTTTTTTAGCCAGGAGACTTGACCCCTCAGAGATTTGGTTTGTAATAATAATAAAGTTTGGATATACTGCAATAAATGCAAGCAAGGAGGCTAAAAGATGGCGGGTGAATATAAAGATGCCGCTTCAGCCGGGTTGGATGTGAAACTTCCTGCAATTGAGACTTTTTCAAATCATTTTTCGGATTATGAGATAAAAATCGAGATCCCAGAGTTTACGTCTGTATGTCCCAAGACGGGTCTCCCTGATTTCGGGGTAATTACAATCCGGTATGTGCCCGCTGATTCGTGCCTGGAGCTTAAATCCTTAAAAATGTACATTCTCGCTTACAGAGATCTGGGAATATTCTATGAAAATGCGGTAAACAGGATTTTGGATGATGTTGTTGCTGCCTGCAGACCCAAAAAGGCAACCGTAACCGGAGACTTTAATCCGAGGGGTGGAGTAAAATCAACAGTTGAAGCTCATTATCCTATGAATGATTAAAATGGTGTTTTTTGAAATCATAAAATCCCTCCGTCCTCAGCAGTGGACTAAGAACTTATTTATTTTTGCTGCAATTATCTTTTCACAAGAAGCCTTTATTATTCCCCTTCTTATAAAAGCAGGCATAGCTTTTTTTGTTTTTTGTGCCCTGTCAGGCTCTTTATACATTTTCAATGATATAATAGACCTCAAAGAAGACCGCCTTCATCCTTTAAAGTCCAAAAGGCCCCTGGCAGCCGAGCGAATTACTCGAGCGCAGGCCGTAACGGGATTTATCATATTCAGTACCCTCGGTATTCTTCTTGCCTTGACTTTAAATTTAAATTTTATATTGATCGTGCTCCTGTTTTTTGTTCTGCAAATAGCTTATTCTTTATGGTTAAAACATATAGTGATTCTGGATGTGCTTATTATTTCAATTGGATTTGTCATCCGGGTAGCCGCAGGCGCTATGGCAATTAAAGTGGATATATCACCATGGCTGTTGATCTGCACTTTACTTCTGGCGCTTTTTTTAGCACTCAGTAAAAGAAGACATGAGCTGTTTCTGCTTAAGGGCGATGCTGGTGAGCACAGAACGGTTCTGACTGATTATTCCTCCACCCTTTTGGACCAGATGATCTCTGTAGTAACCGCTTCAACGGTAATTGCCTACTGTCTTTATACGATTTCAGAGGAAACTGTGGCAAAATTCGGGACTCGTGAACTCATTTACACCGTACCTTTTGTGCTTTATGGAATTTTCCGTTACTTATACCTTATCCATCATAAGTTTGAGGGCGGCACCCCGGAAACCTTGATTCTAAAAGATAAATCCCTGCTTGCAACTATTTTATTTTGGATAATAAGCGTGTTTTTTATTATCTATGTAAGGGGATAAAGGAATGGAAAAATCAAAAGTCGTTGTTTTAAAAACTTCTCCGGATTCAATCCTGGAAGACTATAAAAAATTAATCCACATGGCCGAATTGGAAAAATTCATATCCGCAGGAAGCGAAACTCTTATCAAGCTTAACCTTTCCTGGACCAAATATTTTCCTGCCTGTTCCAGCCAGCCGTGGCAGGTGGAAGGGTTAGTCAAGACACTTATCCAAGCTGGTTATCCTGAAGATTCCCTATATCCGGTTGAGAATAAAACCGTTGTCACAAATCCGCTCAAAGGGGCGAAAAATAATAAATGGTCTCCGATCCTGAAAAAATACGGGCTGCAGTTTTATCCACTTACAGAAGTGGATTGGGTAAAGTATGATTTTAAAGAGCCCTTATTAAGGCTAAACCGGGTTTTCCCCAATGGTATTGAGATCCCGAAGATGTATATCGGTAAAAATGTTATCCACCTGCCGACTGTAAAGACCCACGGGCATTCCACTACCACAGGGTCTATAAAGAATTCCTTTGGAGGGTTATTGAAAGAAGTGCGTCACTATGCCCATAAATACATGCATGAAGTCCTGGTAGATCTACTTATAATGCAGAAAGAGCTTCATCCGGGAATATTCTCTGTTATGGATGGCACAGTCTGTGGTGACGGCGCCGGTCCACGGACAATGGAGCCTAAGATAAAGAACCTGATCCTGGCAAGCGGAGACTCTGTGGCCATTGATTCTATCGCTGCTAAACTTATGGGATTTAACCCCCTGGATATTCCTTATATCAGGATGTGCCATGAAAGAGGTCTTGGGACCGGTGACCCTGCCGAGATCGAAGTGACCGGAGAAGATATTGCAGAGATAAACTTTGGATTTAAAAGTAAAAAGAGTTTTGTAATATGGGGCGACCAGATGATACGTAAAGGCTTTCTCAGGCCATTTGAGAAAATCCTCCTGCATTCACCCCTGGTTTTCTGGGCTCCTTTTGCCAGTAATGTATATCATGATTTGTTCTGGTATCCAACAGTTGGGCGCAAAAAGATCAAGCAATTTTCCAAGACGGATTGGGGGAAATTGTGGGAGGGGTATGAATAAAAAATTATTTTCCCGCACAGATATACTTTTTTTTCTGATTTTCTTATTACTCCTGTTATTTGTCTTTAGAGGGATAATTTTTACAGACAGTATTTTTTTTGAAAGGGATTCGACTTTACTTGAAATACCTGTCCGCATGCTTTGTGTCAAACTTATTAAGGAGGGTAATTTTGCTCTCTGGACAGATGCATATGGCGATGGGCAGCCTTTTCTGGCCAACATGAAACATGCTGTGCTGTATCCGAGTACTTTGCTCTACTTGATTTTTCCTTTCTTTGCCGCCTTTAAGCTGCACTATTTAATTCATTTTGTTTTAGGCTGGCTGGGGATGTATTATTTCTGCAAGTCTTATTCGCTGTCGCAAAAAGCTTCTTTTCTTGGTACTACGGTTTTTATTTTTAGTGGTATTGTTCTATCCTCAGTTGAGTTCTATAATCATATTGCAGCCTTGTGTTGGATGCCGTGGATTTTACTGGTTTTGCACAGGTATTCAAAAAAGTTCTTTTTAAAATTGATAATCCTGGCTTTTCTCTGGACGTTAATGATCCTGGTTGGGACTCCTTATCTTATAGTAATAACCCTGGTATTTTGCGGATTACAAACCTTATTAGTTCATTTTAAAAGAAAACAAAGGATATTTCTGTTAGTTTTTTCACTTGTTCTTGCCCTCTTTTTATCTGCTGCCCAGCTTATCCCATCAATAAAGGTGCTAAATGAAAGTGTCAGGGAAAGCGGTTCAAGCCCGATCTGGTCTTTAGAATCTATCCAGCTTTTTAATTTTGTCTTTCCCCATATTTTAGGAAATGACCGGGAGCCCGGACACGATGATTACTGGGGTAGTCATTTGTTTGAAAAAGGTTTTCCTTTATATTACAGCCTTTATGTGGGATTTGGCGTTTTTATTCTATTTATCTTTGGGCTGCAAAGACCTTATGATACCCGGCATTTTGTTTTTCTAATAACTTTAATATTTTTTTTCTTTCTGGGATTGGGAAGATATACTCCTCTTTATTATATCTGGAAGTTTATTCCTCCGTTTTCACTGATAAGATATTCAGTTAAATATCTGACTGGATTTACTTTTGCTCTTACTATGATTTCAGCTATAGGATTTGATAATTTATTTACATTAAAAAAAACTAATAAAAGCAAAAGTCTTTCTTTTTTAGCTTTATCAGTTGTTTTGCTGGCGCTGTTTTTCATTGTTAAAAGCCGTCTTGTTAACATTTTTGCTGACCTTTTTGTTATCAGCAAGGAGCACTCTTTTGTTGAGTTGGGTGATTCTTTTTATAGGGGTTTTCTCCTTTTTACTGTATGTTCTCTGCTTGTATTTGGGTATATGCAAGTTTTTAAAGGAAAAAGGATTTTTTCCTGGGTATTGTTGGGTGTGATTATTTGTGATTTAGTGCTTGTAAATCAGTTCATAAATCCTGTTCTGCCGGTTTCATTTGTTAATAAGCCGGCCTTTATGGAAAATAAAGAAGTGCCCTTGGATATCCACAGAGAGGAATTCACTCCATTTGCATTTAAAGATGAAGTTGGCGGTTCTAGCGGGCTTCATAGATATTTTCGGGAGAGTCTTTATCCTTATACTGGGCTGGGTCATAATGTTCGCTATCATTTATCCAAGGATTTTTACAAACTTTATAACCGGGAATATACTGCAATACTTGAGTATAAAGGGTACAAGAACATGAGCAACCGGTTAAAAGTACTTTCCGCCACTGGTTGTGAATATTATATCGGCCATCATCCTTTACCTGACATCCCCAGTACAGAGAAGAAAGTCGAAGGTTATACTTTATATTTTCAGAAATTGCCGGAAAGAGCGCCCCCTGTTCGCCTTGTATATGATTCAGTCAAGGCAGAATCTTTTAAGGAGAGAATGAATATTTTTCTCAGTAATGATTTTGACCCGGAAAAAAATGCAATAATAGATAGAGATTTTGAGTTCGAAAATAATCAGAGAAATAAAGAGGGAAACAGGATTATTACTTTGCAAGATTTTCAGGACTATAAAAAATATTCGGCTGAAGTAAGACAACCTGCTCTTTTAGTAGTAAGGGGAAATTATCGTTCCGGATGGAAAGCTAGGATTGACGGAGAAAAAACTGATGTCTTCAAAGTAAATTTAACCTCAAAGGGGGTTTTTCTACCACCTGGCCGGCATGAAGTTTTGATTAAATATTTCCCGGAAAGTTTTCATTTTGGCATGATAATTAGCATAGTGTCTTTGCTATTGATTATATGTTTTTTGGTTGTATTTTTAATTAAGGGAAAATCTGT
>JAUVXM010000031.1 GCA_030603565.1 Candidatus Aminicenantota bacterium | reverse complement strand
CCTGGATTATTCACGAGTCGAGGTTGCTGCAGATGCAAGGCACAGGGTGCGAAGCTGTGGTCCTTCACCGCAAGTACCCTGTAACGAAGCAGATGCATAGAGATCGACTCGCCTGAATGGTAAAAAAATGGTGATTAAAATTAAAAACAAAAACGGGAAAATAGTTAAAATAATCATTCTTAAAAGAATCTTGCATAACATTGAAAAGAAAATAATAATAAAAACATCGCCATTTTTTTATGAATAGGTCAGGCTAAACGAGTTGGCCGAGTCATAAAGGTTCGATGGTCCAAGTAAAATTATAATTAATAATAAAAAGGGAAGAACTACGTCCTAATTTCAGGAATAGAGAAAAATGCGAAAAATTAGAATAACAACCTCAATCTTTTTTCTATTGGCACTTCTTCTGATATTATGCTGTGTTCCCAAAGAAAAAAGTTCTATTACGGAATCGCTTGAAATAATCAAAACATATCCCTTCGGTGATTCGGACCCAGTGCCTATTTTGATCCGATCGAGTTTGTGGGGAAAAGGAGCACGGCTTTATCCCTACTCATTTATAGATGAGTTTAGCAAAACAGCAGAAGATAGAGAATGGAAGGTCATACGCCTGGAAAATCCTTATATATTAGTATCAGTTCTTCCGGAAGTGGGAGGGAAGATATGGGGGGCTATGGAAAAATCGACTGGCCGTGAATTTATATATAAAAATCATGTTTTAAAATTTCGGGAAATCGCCTTAAGGGGGCCTTGGACATCTGGTGGAATAGAATTTAATTTTGGGATCGTGGGGCACACTCCTGCCGGAGCTCATCCGGTTGATTATATATATAGAAAAAACCCTGACGGAAGTGTGAGCTGTATTGTAGGAAGTATGGACCTTCCTTCACGTTCCCGTTGGAGTGTCTGTATTACTGTTCCCAGGGATAAGGCTTTTTTCGAAACTCAGTCTTTTTGGTATAATCCTTCCCCCTTGCACCAGTCTTATTATGCTTGGATGAATGCAGCTATAAGCACCGGAGATGACCTTCAATATATATTCCCGGGCCGCTATCATATTGCCCATAATTTTTCCGTACCACTAAGGCCCTGGCCGGTTGATAAAAACGGTCGTGACCTCTCCTGGTATAAGAACAATGATTTTGGCTCCTATAAAAGCTATTTTACGGTAGGTGAGTATGAAAATTTTTTTGGCGGGTACTGGCATAAGCTTGGATTCGGATTCGGCCACTGGGCACGTTATGATGATGTGCCCGGGCATAAGACCTGGATCTGGGGTCAGTCCCGACAGGGAATGATATGGGAAGATCTTTTGACAGATAGTGACGGTCAGTACAGTGAACCCCAGGCTGGACGGTATTTAAACCAAAATGACCATGCTTTGTTCACACCTTACTCAGCCGATAATTGGAAAGAGATCTGGTTTCCCTATAAAGATACAGGCCCAATGGCTGTAGCTTCTCCTGTGGGAGTGATGAATGTTATCCGGGAGGACAATTCCTTGACTGTTAATGTGTGCCCGCTTTCCAGCATAGATGATGACCTGATTGTAATCGAAGCAGGAAAAGAGGTTTTTCGTGAGCATCTTACTCTCAGCCCCATGGAGATACTATCCAGGGAACTTGATTTATCGGTCAAGCCGGGAAGTTATGAAGTTCGTATTTCCAACAGGCTTGTTTATAATGACGATTCTGAGGCTAATGACCTGCACCGTCCGCTTAAATTTCATTCCTTTATAGAAAATACCACAGAAGAGCTTTTTCTCTCCGCTAACCGCTTTGAAAAAGAAAGGAATTATTATCTGGCCTTGGAAAAATATCTGGAGGTCTTGGAAAAAGAACCTTTACATACCCGGGCTCTATGCCGGATATCTGAACTTTATTTCCGCCGGGGTGAATACAGGCGAGCTTTGGATCATGTAAGTAAAGCACTGGATAATGTCATGTATGACCCAGAAGCTAATTACATTTATGGGATTATCTCACGGCGGTTGGGAAATCTCATCGATGCCAAAGAGACCCTAGGCTGGGCAGCCCGTTCCCTAAAATTTCGCTCCACAGCTTATTGTCAAATGGCTGAAATTTTCATGTTGGAGAAAAGATATGACCTGGCAGAGGAATATTCCCGCCGGGCTCTGAAATACAATGCCTATAATATAAATGCTTATCAGGCTTTGTCTATAGCTTTACGAAAGGCAGGGGATATTAAGCAGGCATCTGATATTAATAACCGGATCCTAGAGTTAGAGCCACTCAATCATCTTTCCCGTTATGAGAGCTATCTATTGACTCAGAAAAAACAAGAATTGGTAAGATTCCAATCCTTTATCCGCAATGAGCTTCCGCATGAAAATTATCTCGAGATGTCGTTATATTATTATAGCCTTGGACTCATTCCGGAAGCAGTCCAATTGCTCGAACATGCCCCGGAATATCCTTCCGTACATTACTGGCTGGCCTATATATTAAAAGATGAAGCACTGCAAAAATCTCGCTCTTGGCTTCAAAAAGCCAACAGCTTATCTCCTGCAATGGTTTTTCCCTTCCGGGAAGAGTCGATCCCGGTCTTTAAATGGGCTGTTTCCAAAACTCCTGAAAATTGGAAGGCCAAGTACTATCTGGCTTTAATATACTGGAGTAAGGGGTGTGTAAGGGAAGCAGTCAAATTGATCAATGATTGTGAAGAGCCTGATTTTGCTACATTTTATATTGTCAGGGCTTATTTCAACAAAGAAAACAACCCGGAAAAAGCTCTGTCTGATATGCAAAAAGCAGCAGCAGTAAACAGTTCAGACTGGCATAACTGGTATCGCCTGCTTGAGTTTCTTAACAATAGGAAGATGGTAGATAAGGCATTAACTACAGCAAAAAAAGCTGTAAACAAATTTCCTCATAATACTTCTATTCAGATAGAAAATGTTCGGGCTTTACTGAACGGTCAAAAGTACAGTACTGCTGCGGAGATATTGGAAGGTATGGTCGCCCTTCCCTCTGAAGGCGCTACTGGTGTGCATAGTCTTTTTGTTGACTGCCATATTAAATTTGCCCTTCAGTATGTTGAGAGGAAAGATTATCTAAATGCGATAGAGCATCTTAAAAAATCAGAGGAATACCCGGAAAACCTTGGGACAGGAAAGCCGTACGACCCTGATTTCAGGCTCCAAGAATATATTAGGGCTTATTGTTATGATAAAATGGGAGATGACGAAAAGGCTGAACAGCTGCGGAAATCTATCTATGATTACACCTTGAAAATGTGGCCTGATAAAAAGGAATATCCCTATATCGGTGGATTAATGCTCCAAAAATATGGTGATTCAAAAAAGGCACGTTTGCTTTTACGGAAAAAGAAACCTGAGCAGGTATTATCAGCTTTAAAATAACTAACCTGAATTATTCATAAAAAATGTCGATTATAAATAGAGATTACAGCAAAAACGAAACGGTAAATTGTAGCTCCATGAGTATCAATGTATAATACTTATCAAGCAAGAATAAAAATCATATCGACATTTTTTATAAATAATTAAGGCTAGAGAGGAAAGACGATGTTAAAGAAAATAATTTATACTCTGATAGTTTTAAATATTAGTTTATCTGTAGTATTTGCCGCTTCTAAAGATATCCCCTATGGAACCGGTTCCTGGGATGCAGAAAATATGGGAAACCATCGTGCTATAGTCTATGTAGATGAAAAAGCAGAGGCAGTAAAGGTTCACATTCCCTGGCGGCGGAGGGATCTGTTTCCGGAAAGGAAAAACATCATTATTATTGACGCCTCCACAGGCGTTAAAATAAAAAATATTATCCGCTTAGAGGTTAACCGTGAATACGGAGATCTGGTTTTTCAGCCGCATACTGTGCCAGGTAAGTATTACGTTTATTATTTGATAAATAAAATGCAAGGAAGAAGCAATTATCCAACTGTGATTTATCCTGAGGTAGAGCAAACTGCAGAGAAGGGTTGGTTAAAACGTAACAGCCTTGCCTCTGATCTCCCCTGTGGAGAGATTAAGGAATTCCAATCTATCGATAAATTTAATAGTTTTTACCCAATGGAAATCATTGCTGCTCAGGATGAAGTCAAGGAACTTTTGGCACAGCATAAGGATTCTGATTATCTGTTATTTCCCGAAGACCGGAGATTTCCAATTCGCATGATGGATGACCTGCCTTTTAGATGGATAAAGAAAGGCCCGCAGAAAACATTTAAGGGGAAAGCGGCCAGAGGTGAATATTTTGCCTTTCAGATCGGATTATTTGCCTGCCGTCAAGCTGTCAAGGATTTAGATGTAAATTTTTACTCTTTAAAAGATATTGCTAACAGAGAGACTATTGAAGCTGCTGCTTTCTCAAGTTTCAATACTGAAGGAACTGACTGGAAGGGCAGAAGATTTAAAAAACTCTGCCAAGTTCCTAAAGGAAAAATCCAACCTTTATGGTGCGGGGTTCAGGTGCCTCTGGATATTTCTCCCGGTCAATACGAAGGGCTAGTGGCAGTTGTTCCTGAGAGCTTATCTGCAACAAAGATCAAAATGATCCTAGAAGTTTCAGATGAGGTCTTTACGGATAAGGGAGACAGCGAGCCCTGGCGGCATTCCCGTCTGCGCTGGCTGAATTCGTTAATTGCTTTTGATGATGGCATTGTTTCGCCTTATACTCCGGTCAAAGTCGAAGATTCTTCAATATCATGCCTGGGGCGAACGGTCCGATTTAATAATATGGGCTTACCAGAAAGCATTATCAGCTATTTTACCCCTGAAATGACATCTATTGGGAAAAAGGGAAGGGAGATGTTATCATCTCCGGTAAAACTGATTATTGAAGATAAAAGCGGAAGAATAATCCCCTTTAAAAGCAGAGGGGTAAAAATTATAAAAAAAGCGGAAGGAACGGCAGTTTGGAAATCACATCAAGCAGCTGAAAAAATTAAGATTGATCTAAGTGCCAGCCTGGAATTTGATGGGCACCTTGATTTTATTGTAAAAGTGACTGCTTCAGAGACAACAGAAGTGAAGGATATTCGGCTTGAAATACCCCTTAATAAAGAGGTGGCAAAATATATGATGGGCATGGGAGTTAAAGGGGGATTCCGCCCGGATGAGTTTCTCTGGAAGTGGGAACAAAAGCATAATCAAGATTCTGTCTGGCTCGGTGATGTAAATGCAGGATTGCAGTGCAGTTTTCGGGATGAAAACTATTTCCGCCCTTTAAATACCAATTTTTATCTTATCAAACCGCTGGTTTTACCTAGATCCTGGTGGAATCAGGGAAAAGGCGGCTGTGATATTATTGAAAAGCAAAAAAATACTGTATTGATATCTACTTACAGCGGAAATAGAGTGATCCAACCGGGAGAGGAGTTATTTTATAATTTTAGTCTACTTATAACCCCGTTTAGACCTCTTGACACTACAGCCCATTGGAATACCCGTTATTATCACAGTTTTGAACCAGTGGAGGAAATTGTGGCCACCGGAGCAAATACTATCAATGTGCATCATGCCAACGAGATTAATCCCTATATCAATTATCCTTTTCTGAGGCCGGAAAAGATGAAAGCTTATATTGATAAAGCACATGCCAGGGATATGAAAGTCAAGATTTATTATACAGTACGCGAGTTATCCAACCGGGCTCCGGAAATTTTTGCTTTACGTAGTCTGGGAGACGAGATATTTTTTCCAGGGAAAGGGGGTGGCTTTTCCTGGCTGCAGGAGCACTTAGGGGGAAATTATATTGCAGCCTGGTTTGTCCCCAAGTTAAAAGATGCTGCAATTATTAACAGCGGTGTTTCACGCTGGCATAATTATTATGTGGAAGGCCTTAACTGGCTTGTAGAAAATGTGGGAATAGACGGCATTTACATCGATGATGTTGCTTTTGACAGGACTACAATGAAAAGAGTAAGAAAAGTACTAAATCGAAAAGGGAAAAAGACCCTTATTGACCTTCATTCAGCCAATCAGTTTAATGTAAGAGATGGGTATGCAAACTCAGCTAATCTTTACCTTGAGCATTTCCCCTATATAGACAGGCTCTGGTTTGGGGAATATTTTGATTATGACTCCAAGCCGGATTTCTGGCTGATTGAGGTTTCAGGTATTCCTTTCGGCCTCATGGGCGAGATGCTTCAGGACGGAGGTAATCCCTGGCGGGGAATGCTCTATGGTATGACATCCCGGCTTCCCTGGGCCGGTGATCCCACCCCGATCTGGAAAGTGTGGGATGAGTTTGGCATCCAGGATGCTGAAATGGTCGGGTATTGGGCTCCTTCTTGCCCGGTAAAGACTAGCAACAGAGATGTTAAAGTTACAGCTTATACTAAAAATGATAAAATTATGGTTGCGCTTGCCAGCTGGGCCCCTGAGGAAGTTTTGGTTGATTTGAAGATAGATTGGAAATCTATCGGAATTGATAAAGAGAAGGCCATTATTCATGCTCCCTTTATATCGAATTTTCAAGCTGAGGCGGATTTTAAGCCGGATGATGCTATTTCGGTCAAACCTGGCAAAGGATGGATTTTTGTAATACAATAAATTATCAGTATGAATGATCCAAAAGATATCGGACAGCCTGAAAAAGATGCTATTATTCAGGACTTAGTCAGGAAGCTTTCTGATATTGAAATAAAATTACGGGAAATCGAAAAGAAATACCATGATCTCCTAAAGCATCTACCGGTAGGAGTCTATCATACAACGCCGGACGGAAAGTTGCTTGAAGTGAATAAAAGTCTAGCAAATTTATTAGGCTTTAAAAATGAGGCTGATCTCAAGGCTCTGGATGTAAATGATTTGTATTTCGAAAAAAAAGACCGGGATCGGAATCTTAAAAAATTAAATGAATCGGCAACATATTTTAGTGAGTTTAAACTGAGAAGAAAAGACGGGCAAATTATCTGGGGAAGAGATTATCCCCGGGCTGTAATAGGACTGGACGGGAAAGTTCAATATTATACCGGGATTCTGGTTGACGTCACTGCCCAAAAGAAAGCTGAGGAACAATTAGAGAATGCTTTAAAAAAAGTGGAGCTTATTAACCAGGAAAGACAAAAAATGATCAACAACTTAAAAACGCTTAATGCTATGGATGTGTTGTCAGGGCTATATAACCGCCGGGGGTTTATTACTTCCGTCCAGGAGCAATTGAAGCTTACGGCAGGGAAAAATATCAGGCTTTACTTTGTATTTATTGACATAGACGATCTGAAAAAGATAAATGACTCATGGGGTCACAAAAAAGGAGATGAGGCGATCTCTTCATTTGCCAAAATTATTAAGGCATCTATGAGGAAGTCTGATATCAAAGGACGATTGGGAGGCGATGAATTTGCGGTCCTGGTGCAGAAAGCGCCAAAATCAGGAGTTAATAGCCTGATTTCCAGGCTGCATAAGAACCTGAAGGAATTTAATTCAAAAAATGAATTTCGATTTGAACTGTCAGCAAGCATTGTGATTGCTGAATATGATTCAAAGAACCCCTGCTCAATAGATGAACTTATGGTCCGGGCGGATAAATTGATGTATATAAACAAAGAAAGACGGCGTAAAGAATAAATAGGGAGATTGCCCCCTTTTAATAGGGTTGTGAAAGGAGTTCCCAATATAAATAAGCATGCTTGTTTTGAACTTTATTTCCTAAAAGAGTAGGCGCAAAGCTTATCCCGTCAGTATCAGGGGGAATTGGAGCGTTGGCAATATCACACAATGTCGGTATAACATCCCAGAAAGCAGAAATATGCGCGCTTTCCGTCCCGGGTTTTATTTGGCCTGGCCAGCGTGCTATCAGGGGAATGCGTATATTGGATTTAATAAAATTTAAGGCTTCTTCAGCTACCTGCTGCATTTAGACAAAATCCTAGGCACAGCAATAGAAGCAGTACCTAATACTACCGTTTTAATAAAATCTCGCCTCTTTATTCTATTCATAAAAAATGTCGATATGAATGATATATAGAAAATGGAAAATAGCAAGAAATGTAGAAATAATTTTTTATGTAATGTATAAATATTATATGAATGTTGATTCTTCAAGGAGGCATCAATGATAAGACCACGTCTTAAGTTTTTGGCATGTATAAGTATATTTTTGTTTAGTCTGACTATGACAGGATTTTCACAGAGCTCAGAGCAGATCGATAAGCTATTTGAGAAACTAGAGTGGAGGAATATCGGGCCCGCCAATATGGGCGGCAGAACTGTTGATATAGATGTTGTAGAATCAAAACCTTGGGTCATTTATGCTGCCATGGGGCCAAGTGGAGTATGGAAATCTGAAAATAACGGCATAACGTGGGACCCGGTTTTTGATAAAGAAAGCACAGTTTCAGTCGGGGATGTTACCATTTGTCAATCTAATCCGGATATAGTGTGGGTCGGTAGTGGTGAAGCCACCACCCGGAATAGTGTCACCATAGGAGACGGGATTTACAAAACGAATGATGCCGGAAAAACCTGGAAGAATATGGGATTAAAAAATACCCGCCACATCAGCCGTATTGTGATCGACTCTGATAATCCGGATATCGTATATGTAGCGGCTCAGGGACACCTCTGGGGACCCAATGAGGAACGGGGAGTATATAAAACCTCTGATGGAGGCAAGACCTGGCAGAGAGTTCTTTATGTTAATAAAAACACGGGGATAGCAGATCTTGCCATCGATCCCTCGGATAGCAAGATCCTCTATGCAGCAGCCTGGGATTATCAGCGTTTTCCTTATTTTTTCTACAGCGGGGGTCCAGGCAGCGGCATTTATAAGTCTTTGGATGGGGGAGAAAACTGGGTACGATTGGTCAAAGGACTCCCCGAGGGAGTTTTGGGCCGCATTGGCTTAGCAGTTTCACGCAGTAACCCTAATGTTGTATATGCTCTCATCGAGCACAAAGATGGGGGTATTTGGCGCTCAGAGGATAAAGGGGAAAACTGGAAACGTACTTGTGATAATAAAACTTTTATTACTGTAAACTTCAGGCCTTTTTATTACAGCCAGATTCGAGTAGACCCCAGCGATGATAAAGTCGTTTATGTATTTTCAGGGGGAACCTATATTTCTAAAAATATGGGGGGAAAGTTTAAAGCGATCTCATCCGGAACTCATTCTGACCATCATGCCCTTTGGATAGACCCGAAGAATCCTAAACATCTGATCGATGGAAATGACGGTGGTATTGATATCACCTATGACAGCGGTAAAAACTGGCATCCTATTAAACACATGGCAGTAGCTGAAGTCTACCAGATAGGATTTGATTTTCAAAAGCCCTACCATGTTTTCTGTGGGCTACAGGACAATGGAGTATGGGGGGGGCCAAGTGCTACTTATGACAGGGCTGGAATTGTAAATGATGATTGGTATGTACTGGCTGTCATGGGAGACGGATTTTTTGTAAAACCAGACCCTTCTGACCATAATATTATTTACGGAAATTATCAGATGAACGGTTTAACGAGAGTGGACAAAAGAATCGGGCTGGGGAGAGGTATAAGGCCTGAAGCCTCTATTCATGAACCTGTTTACAGATTTAACTGGAATTCTCCCATCCATATTTCACCTCATGACCCGAAAACAGTATATACGGGCGGAAATTTTTTATTCAGAACTCATAATGGGGGGCAGAACTGGGAGATCATAAGCCCCGACCTTTCTACCAATGATCCGGAAAAGCAAAAGGATTCTGGGGGAGTGATAACTATGGATAATACCGGGGCTGAGATCCACTGTACTATATTAACGATAGCGGAATCTCCGGTACAAAAAGGTGTGATTTGGTGCGGTACAGATGACGGAAATGTCCAGATTACCCGTGATGATGGAAAATCCTGGGAAAATGTGGTCGAAAATATTCCCGGCTTACCTGAAAACACTTGGTGTTCTCGCATAGAAGCTTCTCATTTTAAGGTTGCAACTGCCTATGCTGCTTTTGACGGTCACCGCATGGATGACTACAGCACCTATCTCTACAAGACAAATGATTTCGGTAAATCCTGGACATCCATAAAAAGCGGCCTTCCTTTTGGGTGGGTACATGTTATTAGAGAAGATATCCGAAATAAAAACCTGCTGTTTGTAGGAACCGAATTTGGAATATTTACTTCCCTTGACCAGGGCAAGACCTGGTTTTCATTAAAAAATAATATGCCTACCACAGCAGTACGGGATATTGCAGTGCACCCTCGAGAAAATGATCTGATAATAGGCACTCACGGCAGGGGCATTTGGATAATGGATGATATTTCTCCATTGCAGGAGTTTTCAGATGATGTTTTTAACTCAAAGATGTATTTATTCAGTATTCGTCCGGATACTCAATTTTATGCTTCCGTTTCCCGCGAAGCCTTTAGCCGGCCTGTTTTCTCTGCTAAAAATCCTCCCTATGGATTGACTATCACAACATATTTCAAGGACAAACCGGAAGCACGGCCCGAGATTTTAATCAGGAATCCAGAGGGAGAAAAGATATATGAAATGAAAATAAGAAAAAAAGCAGGTCTGCAGAGAAATACCTGGAATCTGCAGTATGTACATAAGACCAAGGACGGAAAGCTGGTAAAACCCACTGGTTTCGGCATGGCTTCTCTTCCTCTGGCATCTCCGGGAGAATATGAAATAGAACTCTCTGTAGGAGAAAACAAATTAGTTAAAAAAGGGATTATTCACCCCGATCCAAGGTTTGAATATAATGAGAAAGATAGAGCGGCACAGCGTGATTCACAAGTTGAAATTATTGTGTTATCCAAAAAAATGGGGTTGGCCGTTACTAGAACAAGAATCATTAGAAAGGGCTTGGATAAGTTGAATGAAGAATTTGAAAAAAAAGATGGCATTGCGAAAGAAGTATATGCTGCTTTGAAGCAGTTTGAGAAAAAATTCAGTATATTTGAGGAGAAGGTAATACCCAAAGGAATAGGGTATAGAGGTTCAATGGAAATGGCTTTAAGAGGCGGGCCTTTAGGGGGTTCCTATTCTATGATGGTAATGTTTTTGGGCATGAATATAAGCGCATACCCTTCACCTATAACTGAAACTCAATCAGATTTCTTAAAGGAATTGACAGTTGCTGTTAACGAACTTGTTGATACATTCAATAAATTCATCACTGTTGATATTTCTGAGTTGAATGAATTACTAACACAACATGATCTGAGCACTTTGAGGGTTCCGAAAGAAATAATATTATAAGGATCATAAGGGTTTAAAATGTAAATAGAATATAGTAAGCTAATATATTTTTAATATCATTTAATCTTTTAAAAGTAATTAGCATATTGTATAATCTCCTCAAATTTCTTAAACAGGATTATTTATATAAGGACGAGAAATGGACAAGGACATAAAAAATAATTCACCCTTGGCGGCAATTGAAAAAATAAAAAAGACTGAAGAACAAGCTCAGAAGGATATACAGGATGCACATGAGAATACGACCCAAATGATTATGGAGGAAGCCCAGAAAGAAGCCGAAAAAATTAATGAAAAAATAATTACTGATGCCAAAAAAAAGGCTGCGGGAAAGAAAGATTCTATGATCAAGCAAGCTTCTAAGGAAGCAGATAAAATTAAGAAAGAGGCAAGTAATGAAGCCTTAGATCTGCGAAAAAGGACTGAGGGATTGAAGAAACAATCTATAAAAAAGACAGCTGAAAAGATAAAGCGTTATTTAGAGAATAGAGAAATTTAACAAATGGCTATAGCTGAAATAAACAAAGTCCAGATCATTGGCAATGCAAATATAAAAATGGATGTTCTTTCTTCTTTGCAGGAAGAAGGATTCATACAGATAGAAAAAACAGATTTTGATGCACTTGGATTGAATGCTCCATCTTCAGAAGATTCCAAGCTCGACCATCGTTTATTTCAACTTTCTCATACAATTGACTTTCTTTCACAGGGGGAAAAGAAAGGCCTTGCTGAGAAGATATTGATGAAAAAACCTAAATTGTCAAAGCCTGAAAGGAAAAGAATAATAAAATCCGATTATATTCCTATTATAGAAAAGGCAGAGAGTTTGGAAAGAGATAAGAACGACATTATCTCAACTAATAAGTATCTAAGTAAAGAAAAAATCCTATTAAAACCTTTTAAAGACCTGGACATCCCGATTAAATTGGTTCAGTTAAACGAATATACGGAATTTCGTTTGGGAACTATTCCTTTGTCAGAAGTAGAAAATCTTAGAAAACTTCAGGAAGAGGAAGAATTGTGGTTTAGTGTAATTCAGCAAGGGAAAAGAGAAGTTTTTCTTCTAATAATATATTTGAAGGAGAAGAAAGAGGCCTTTGAAGAATCCTTAAAAAAAATGTCGCATATTCCTTATTATTTCACTGAGTCCACTTTAAAAAGAGCGGGAAAATTTGATACGGTTACCGATATAATAAAAAAAATTAATGTGGAGATCAAGCAGGGCGAAAACAAGATCATCCAGCTTGACAAAGAAGCACGGGAACTGGGTTTGATACACAAGGAAAAGCTTATGCTCGTTTATGATGGATTGTTAAACGAGAGAAATAAACACAGATTTTCTCAATTTGCTGGAGAAACCAAATCGATATTTTATTTGGAAGGATGGATCCAGATAAAGGACATTAAGCGGTTGAAGGCTAAACTGGAACTTTATTCAGAATCTATTGAATACTTTTTTCGCTCCCCACTTCCAGATGAAACCCCGCCTGTTGTTCTTGAGAATCCCTCTGCAGTAAAACCGTTTGAAATTGTGACAAAGCTTTACGGACTTCCCGCTAAAGGGTCTTTAGAACCTACTATCTATTTTGCACCTTTCTTTTTTGTTTTTTTAGGATTAACAGTTAGTGAGGCAGGTTATGGCTTGCTGGTTACTATTCTTAGTCTACTTTATATCAAATTTGCTAAACCTAGGGGAGGGCTGAGAAATTTTTTAACACTCTTTGCTATTGTGGGAGTTTCTAATGTTATTATTGGGACTATGGTCGGCGGCTGGTTTGGTTTTCCTATTCGAAAGTTAATGGTCACGGATCCTTTAGCGGATCCGTTGCCTTTTCTCATTCTTTCTCTAATTCTCGGATTTATTCAGGTGTGGTTTGGGACTTTTTTGAAGCTGATATCTTATATAAAAAACAAAAAATACTTGGATGCATTTTTTGTTCAAGGTGGATGGTTGATCTTGTTGCCGAGCCTTGTTCTCTATCTTCTCCTTAAAAAGCCCTTATGGGGTTTTATGGCACTTGCGGGTGCCTCAGGAATTGTATTTTTTGCTTCTCCCAGCCGCAATCCCATTTACAGGTTCTTGGGTGGTTTATACAACCTGTATGATATATCACGTTACCTTGCAGATGTGCTTTCTTATTCACGCCTTCTGGCTCTGGGGATGGCAACCACAGTTATAGCTATGGTAGTCAATACTCTTTGCAAGACTGCTTTAGGTATACCATGGGTAGGCTGGTTCTTTGCTGCCTTGATATTTATTGGAGGGCACATTTTTAATCTGGCCATTAGCTTTCTTGGTGGCTTTGTCCATTCAATGCGGCTTCAGTTTGTAGAGTTTTTTGGTAAATTTTATGAGTTGGGAGGTCAACCGTTTGAACCTTTTGAATTGGAAAATAAATATACAGAATTAAGCTAGTCAGGATTATTCATGAGTTTTTATGAAAAGTTCAGGCTAGATATAGATTACATATAAAAGTATGTTTAAGGTAAGGAGGATGAAATGGAATTAGGTTTAGCGTTAGCTATGCTAGGCAGCGCGTTTGCAGTAATATTTGGAGGGATTGGGTCTGCTATTGGAATTGGTTTAGTAGGGCAGGCATCAAGTGGAGTTATGAGCGAGGACCCTGAAAAATTTGGAAGTCTCCTTATACTAGTTGCGCTTCCTGGGACTCAAGGGATATATGGGTTTCTTAGTGCTTTTTTAGTGATCCTGAAGTTGGGTTTGATAGGAGAAACAGTAGTAACTCTGACCACTTTTCAGGGGCTGCAAATATTTATGACCTGTCTTCCCATTGCTTTTACCGGCTTGATGTCAGGAATTCATCAAGGCAAAGTCTGTGCATCAGGTGTGTATATGGTCGCCAAGCAGCCCAAAGATATGATGAAGCCTGTGATTCTTGCTGCTCTTGTGGAAACATATGCTGTCCTGGGTCTTCTCATTACAATAATCTTACTTAACGGTATTCAACTTTAGTTTTCATTTAGAGTAAAAAAAGATGAGTTTGGAGAAGATTATAAAAAAAATCAGTGACGACGCAGAAGCAGAAGTTCGAAAAATTATTGATAAAAGTAAAAAAGAAGCAGAAGAGATCAAAAAAAAAGCGGGAGAGGAAGCCACCGGTGCCGCTGAAGAATACCTTTCTGATGAAGAACGCCGTGGAGAGATGGAAGCGAACCGGATAGTAACTAAAGCTCGTATGGACAAGAAGATGAAGATTCTTTTTTGCAAAAAAGAGATCATTGATGAGATATTGGATGCAGCCTTCAAGGAAGCTGTAAAAGGGAAGGAGTCTTTGAAAAAGAGAATTGTTATGAAAGAAGGTGAGAAAGAAGGGGTTCTTGATAAAAACAAACTAAAAGATGAGCTTCGTCCTGAGCTTGAGCGGAGTATTGTAGAGAACTTAAAACTATGAAGAAAATTTCCCGCCTTGATTATGCTTATGCGGTAGGAAGAGTGCGTGCTTTAGAGAAAAAACTTATTTCAAGAGATGTGTTTCTCGAAAGTGCAGAAGAGGAAAATTTTTTATCTGCCACAAAAGTAATATTCGATGCGGGATATTTCCTGGAAGAAATGGAGGAGATAAAAGATACAAAAGAATTGGATATTTTTCTTAAAAAAGAAAAAGAAAGCCTGGTGAAGGATATGTTTGGTCTTTGCCTTGAACAAAAAATTATGAAGGTGATTGAAGAAGAATATTGTCCTGAAGATGCCTTAAAAACGGCAAGGGAAACCGGATATCCTTTTATCACAGATTATGTGCGTCATAGAATAGACCTGGGAAACCTTAAAATATTAGCCAGGATAAAATACCTGGACCTTCCTCAAGATAAGCTTAATACTATTATAATAGATGGAGGGTTTATTGAAACTGAAAAAATATTGAAAAGTTATGCTCTTTCTTATTTTGATATTAGTGAGTCATTAAAGCTCAGCTCATATTTTGAAGCGTGGAGTAATGGCATAGATGCTTTACAGGAAAATGAAACTTTTGTGACGCTGGAAAGAGAGTTTGAAAATTATCTTATGAGATATTTAAGAAACGCCAGGTATATTGTTTTTGGTCCTGAGCCTGTTTTTGCTTATGTCCTTGCTAAAAAGAAAGAACTTCATTTATTCCGTATTATTGGCGTTGGGAAGATGAACCGCCTTGCAGAGCAAATAATAAAAAACAGGATAAGTGAGACTTATGTTTAATAAAGTTGCTGTAATGGGAGATGCTGATTTAGTTTTTCCCTTAAAGGCTTTGGGAATTAAAGTATATACTCCCTCGAGTATATATGAAGCTCGAGAAATGATAAAAAGACTTGAGAAAGAAGGGGTTGCTCTTTGCCTGGTCAATGATAAATTTTTTGCACCCCTGAAAAAGGAGATTGATAAATTGGAGAAAAAGTTTTGTCCGGTTGTAGCTAGTTTTTCAGACTATAGAGAAGCATCTGATCTTCTCAGCCAGAAGATGAAAGATCTTGCCATAAAGGCAACAGGCTCGGATTCTTTAATTAGAAGGAAATAAAATGAAAAAAGGAAAGATTATTAGAACTGCGGGGCCGCTTGTTGTTGCTTCGGACTGTCTGGGAGCAAAAATGTATGACATGGTCAAAATAGGAGATATCGGACTCATAGGAGAAATAATTGAGCTTAAAGAGGATAGAGCTTTTATCCAGGTTTATGAAGATACAACCGGTATAGGACCTGGGGAACCAGTAGAATTGACTGGGAAGCCGTTAAGTGTTGAGTTAGGCCCCGGTCTTATTAGTTCTGTTTTTGACGGAATTCAGCGCCCGCTGGATGTTATTAAAGAAAAAGAAGGTGATTTTGTCAAAAGAGGAATAGAAGTGCCTCCTTTAAATCGGGAGAAAAAATGGGATTTTAAGCCTTTTGTAAAAAAAGGACAGAAGGTTGAAGAGGGGGATTTCCTGGGGGAAGTCGAAGAAACTCCGCTTATAAAGCATAGGATTATGGTGCCTTCGGGAAAAAATGGTACAGTCAGTGAAATTAAAAAAGGGGAAATGCTGATAGAAGAAGTCGCTGCTGTTATTAAAAATGAAGAAAACGAACATAAAATCCGCTTGTTTCAAGTTTGGTCTATCCGCAAAAACCGGTTGGTTAAAAAGAGGGAGATGCCTGAAATTCCTTTAGTTACTGGACAAAGAGTGCTTGACACACTTTTCCCTCTGGCAAAAGGAGGTACAGCCTGTGTTCCCGGGCCTTTCGGAAGCGGCAAGACCGTAGTTCAGCATCAGTTGGCTAAGTGGTCTGATGCTCAGATAATTGTGTTTGTTGCCTGTGGTGAGCGAGGCAATGAAGTTGCTGACCTTCTTTTAAGTTTTCCTGAGTTAAAAGACCCGAGCACTGGAAGACCTTTGATGGAACGTACCGTCATAATAGCAAATACATCAAATATGCCTGTTGCTGCCAGGGAAGCTTCGATTTATACAGGCATGACAATAGCAGAGTATTTTAGGGATATGGGCTACTCAGTAGCGCTTATGGCTGATTCTTCAAGCCGTTGGGCTGAGGCTTTAAGGGAGATATCCGGACGTATGGAGGAAATGCCCGGTGAAGAAGGTTATCCGGCATACCTTGCCTCCCGGATTGCAGAATTTTATGAAAGAGCAGGAAAAGTAATTTGTCTTGGTTCTGACAATAGAGAAGGAGCTTTAAGTGTTATAGGAGCAGTCTCTCCTCCAGGAGGAGATTTATCCGACCCTGTGGTTCAGTCTACACTTAAGGTTGTAAAGGTGTTTTGGGCACTTGATGATAAATTAGCTAATATGCGGCATTTCCCGGCTATTAATTGGCTGAACAGTTATTCTTTATATGCTGAAAGTATAAAAGATTACTGGGATAAAGAAATAGCTGAGGATTTTTCAGAAATAAGACAGGAAGCAATGAAACTTCTGGAAAAGGAATCTGAACTCCAGGAGATAGCAAGACTTGTAGGAGTAGAGTCGCTTTCTGACCAGGACCGACTGGTGCTTGAATCTTCAAAATCGATCAGAGAAGACTTCCTTCATCAGAATGCTTTTCATCCGCAGGACACTTACACCTCTTTAAGGAATCAGTATTTGATGCTAAGAACGATCATACATTTTCATAATTCCGGACTCAAAGCGCTTAAAGAAGGGATTAACCTTGAAAATGTTTTAAAATCGGAGATAAGAGAAAAAATCGCCAAGATGAAGTTTCTGGAGGGAAAAGGAGATGATCCGGATGTTCTTGATTTATTTATTGAGATAAACAATGTATTTAAAGAATTATTGAAGAAAAAAGGATGACGGAATAATGCATAAAGAATATTTAACTGTTACGAATATAGTTGGGCCTTTAGTTATTGTTGAAAAGATTGTAGATGTAAAATACGGAGAGTTAGTAGAGATCGCATCTCCCGGCGGACAGCTGCGCAGGGGGACTGTGTTGGATGTTTCAACCGAAAGAGCAGTTGTGCAGGTCTTTGAAGGTACGACTGGATTGGACATAGATAAATCGAGCATAAGGTTTCTGGGGGGCTCCCAGACATTGGCTGTATCTGAGGAAATCGTTGGGAGGATATTCGATGGTTCTGGAAATCCCAAGGATGGGGGGCCTAAGATAATAGCAAAGAAAAGGCGTGATATAAATGGGAGTCCTATCAACCCCCAAGCTAGGGATTATCCATCTGAGTTTATTCAAACGGGAATATCATCTATTGATGGCATGAATTCTCTTGTCAGAGGCCAGAAACTCCCTATTTTTTCAGGAAGCGGACTACCGCATGCAAGGATAGCAGCTCAGATAGCCAGACAGTCTAAAGTATTGGGGAAAAAAGAAAAATTTGCAGTGGTGTTTGGTGCTATGGGTATCACTTTTGAAGAGGCGAATTTTTTTATTGAAGATTTCAGAGACACCGGAGCTTTGGAAAGATCTGTTATATTTCTTAACCTGGCAAATGAACCTCCAATAGAAAGAATTGCTACCCCTAGGCTTGCACTTACATGTGCTGAATTCCTTGCTTTTGATCTAGACATGCATGTCTTGGTGGTTCTTGTGGATTATACTTTTTATGCTGAAGCACTTAGGGAGATATCTGCCGCCCGTAAGGAAATTCCCGGACGTAGAGGATATCCGGGCTATTTATACACTGACTTAGCTTCTATGTATGAGAGAGCAGGGCGGATAAAAGATAAACCCGGCTCAATAACCTATATTCCTATACTCACAATGCCAGAGGATGACAAAACTCATCCAATAGCGGATTTAACCGGATATATAACAGAAGGTCAGATCATGTTGAGTAGAGAATTACACCGTAAAGGAATCTATCCTCCTATTGATGTTCTGCCTAGCCTTTCACGGCTTAAGGATAAGGGCATTGGGGAAGGGAAAACAAGGGAAGACCATGCCGATGTTTTGAATCAGCTTTTTGCTTGTTATGCCAGTGGAAAGGAAGCAAGGGAGCTTGCTTTGATATTGGGAGAAGCTGCTCTTTCAGATATGGATAAGATTTATATGGAGTTTGCAGAAAAATATGAAGATAAGTTTGTTCGTCAGGGAGAGCATGAATCACGTTCGATTACGGATACACTGGATATTGGTTGGGATCTTTTGCGCCTGGTGCCAAAGGGCGAACTTAAAAGGATAAGACCGGAATTTTTAGATAAATACTACTCTATAGAAAAATGAGAATAAATGTCAATCCAAACCGTATGGAGCTTCTGCGGCTGCGCAAGCGTCTTAAGTTGGCAGAGCGCGGGCACAAATTACTAAAAGACAAATTAGAGGAGTTAATGAGGAGGTTCCTTGATCTTATTGGAAAGCTGGATAAACTCCAGGAGGGGATAGGGGAAAAGCTGGACAAAATATTCATTTCATTTGCTATCGCCCGTACAAAGGATTCTAAAGAAAAAATAGAAGAGTTTATTCCTGAAGGTGATTTAAGTTTGCAGGTTGACTCTGAAAAGATATTCAATCTATCTATCCCAAAATTTAAGGTCAATGTGTTAGAGGCTTCGGATTATGATTTTTTCAACACAGAAAGTGAGATCGATATTGGTTTAAAAAAGATGCAGGAAGCACTTACTGACCTGATGGAAATAGCCCGTTTATGGAAAGCAGCTGAGCTTCTTGCGAGAGAGATAGATGTAACTCGACGTCGTGTAAATGCGTTGGAACATATATTAATTCCGAATTTGAGGGAGACAATAAGATATATTTCAGGCCGCCTTGAGGAAATGGAAAGGTCATTCCAGGTTCAGCTTATGCGGGTTAAGGAAATTATTGGAGAACATTAAATCCAGGTCAGCTGAACGAGCGGCTGGTTTTGTTTTTATCATCGTAAAAATTTATGCGGAATGACACTGATTTACGCGGGACCATCATAAAAGAATCGGTCAAGCGCACTCCTATGTCTTCAGCCGGAAGGATTTTAAATAAATAAGCCTGCTCCTGGATATCCCAGATACTGTAGCCGGGGCTGAATCTTTTACTGGGCCAAAGACCCATTTCCTTTGCTTTTTCTGCAATATATTTATCTGTCTGCCGGGCGACATCTTCGGCAGCTTCCGAACCCAAAGTATCTAAAATAAATCCATCCAATATCTTATTCTTCTCTATCAACTTGCTGCTGGCCTCTTCTAATCCAATCCCGATAGTACAAATACACAGAGCTACTTTTTTTGCATCTTTAAAGATCGGATGTTTGTTTGTTGCTTCATAGTCGAGGATTTTAAAAACAGCGTTCGGTTGGAGAAGGGAAGATAGCTTATTTTTTGCTTTGAAGACCATCTCTTTGGCCTGGTCATTTATATTTCCGCTTGAGGAGCCATATCCGAGACGGATAAATATGCGCCGGTCTTCGATATTGATATTGAACTTTTCAAGCTTGTGTATTTTATCTGAATTCATTTTATCTGTTTAGGAAGTTTATCAATCCCATTTTTCTTAGCGTCCGCAAGCATGATATTCTGGAGCTCAATCTGGACATCATCATTGAGGGTAGAGGGTTTATCTTTCTGTAAAAGTTCTTCCACTTTATCCTTTGCCCGTTCGGCCGAAGTCTTTTTCCCAAGGGATACCCAGTAATCATAGGTATCTCTGTCAATTATTCCTGGAAAGATGTGTTCTTCCCGATACCACTTGCGGGTGTGGGGCATTGAAAGAAACTGAGTGTCTGCTGTAAAGCCTTGAAATAAGTCAGTAGCGATGGGGTCATCCCGCTGTGCTATTCCTTTTATAAGACGCAGCGCCATTCCGCATATCTCATTGTCTATCACTAGTTTTTCCAGGCTTTGACAGCTTTCAAAATCCATCATACCCGGTCCCGAAATAACATTGACACCTGAAAGTGCGGCCAATACTGACCCGATACCTGATTCAAGCCCGGCCTGGTTGTCATTGACCTTGGCGTCACTTAATCCCATATATGCATGGGAGGGCAGATTAAGATGTTTAGCTATTTGGGTGTAACCGGAGTCGATCATCATCGTTTCGATCGCACCCATAGGAGTTGTGCCTTTCCGCATATCAAAACTTGAGGGAGAACCTCCAAAAATAACTGGAGCACCTTTATGCGCCAACTGGCAGATTATCAGGCCGCCCAAATTTTCAGCTACGTGTTGGACCAGGGTTCCGGCAATTGTGACAGGTGAAGTGGCTCCGGTCATCCCCATGGAGATCAGCTCAGAAGGGATTCCCGCCCGTGCTGAATCGATTAGGCTTTGAGTTGTAAGATTACTCCATTTAAGAGCAGGGGAGGGGCAGGCATCGAATATAGCTAAAGGTTTGTCTAAAAGTTCCTGTTCACTGCCTCGAATCGCTACCAGCATGTCAAACATTGGTTTAAAGCCCTCCACTCTAAAAGTCCCGGTAACAATGGGCTTATTACAGTACTTTAATCCCAGATATAAGCGGTAACTGTCGGAAATGATATCAGGTATATCAGAGCTAATAATACCTGTGCTCTGGAAATCAATATTATCCATAAGATCTGTAAGGCGGGCAAACCTTATGAGATCTTTAGTATCAGCTTTCCTTTGATCTCCCGTATCATGGTCCAGGATGGTTACTGCTGCAGAGCCCGGATCAAAATGCGCTTCATCTCCCCCCACAACAAATTCTTTTTCACCGTTTCTGTCATACATCTTTATCAAGGATGGAGTTGAGTTGAGACAATCTTGTATCAGTTCAGGAGTAATGAAGACTCTTTGGCTTGAAGTGTCGATTTTCATTCCGGCTTCCTTGAAAAGCCCTAAAGCTTCAGAATTTTCAACAAATATACCCTGTCTTTCCAGGATAATATAAGCTTCCTCGATTATTTTATTTATAAGCTCCTTACTCAAAAACTCTAATTTTGGCCTGATCGTAGATAACATTTTATTCTCCATTTATAAAAGCTTTTTTGCGGCAGTGACTGCAGTTATTGCATTTTCTGCATAACCGTCAGCTCCTATATCATGAGCCCATTGGGAGTTGACCGGGGCACCTCCGACCATAACTTTAATGTGCCCGAACAATTTTTTATCTTTAAGCATAGTGATTATTTTTTTTTGTCCTATCATGGTTGTTGTAAGTAGGGAGGAGAGACAGATATAGTCCGCATTAATTTCCTGTGCTTTAGATATGAATTTTTCCAGTTTAACATCAGCTCCAAGGTCCGTGATTTCAAAACCATTGGCAGCCAGCATAGAGGCAACAAGATTTTTGCCGATATCATGAATATCCCCTTCTATTGTGCCTATAATCACTTTACCCAAAGTTTTTGCCGAAACACCGGCTTTTATCAGTTCAGGCTGTAAGATCTTCATAGCAGAGGTCATGCATTCAGCACTGGAAATGAGTTCGGGAAGAAAGTATTCTCCAGATTCCCAAAGGTCTCCAGCTTTCTGGATTCCGGGGGTAAACCCTTTTTCTATGACTTCAATCATTTCCATTTTGCTTTCTACAGCGTTTTGTGCTAAGGATTCGGCCTCATGCTTGTCTCCCTCGATTACAGCCATTTTCATTTTTTCAAATAATCCAGTTTTGTTCATGATCTCTCCTCATTAATCCGAAAGGACTGCACCCTCTATATTTATTAGGCCTGTCCTATTATTCGTCTCAATTTGATAAAATTATCATTTATATAAATATATTTCAATATAATTAAAAAAAGAGCTCCCAAATTTATTCTAAGTTTCTGAGCTATAAACAAGAATCAGGTCAATTGATTAAAAAAACCGTGAGCAAGGATGAGCGGGCCTGATTCTTTTTACAGACCAATTATAGCGTCATATATAATAAAATTTGTAAATTTTATTAAATCAAAGTAGAATATAATAAATAATCAAACAATTAGAGGAATAATCATGGTTAATGATTTAAAAGAAACAAGAATAAAGAGGATTGCCTTATTAATAGATGGTGATAATGCTCAGCCTAAGCTTATAGGGAAAATATTAACTGAAGCAAGCAAGCAGGGATCATTGACGATCAGAAGGATCTACGGAGACTGGACGACTCCTAATATGCAGGGATGGAAAGATACTCTTAATACTGCAGCTATCCAACCGATCCAGCAGTTCCGTTATACTGTAGGGAAAAACGCTACTGACAGTTCAATGATAATCGACGCTATGGATATCCTGCACGGAAAACATGTTGATGGATTTTGCCTTGTATCCAGCGATAGTGATTATACTAGGCTCGCTACCAGGATCCGGGAAAGCGGGGTCTTTGTTATGGGGATTGGAAAGCAATTGACTCCCAAAGCATTTGTAAATGCTTGTAATGTGTTTATTTATACAGAAAACCTTTTGCCTAAAGTTACCAGGAGCAGAGAGAAAAAAATAGTAAAAAAATCTACAACTAAAAAAGAGCAGCCTCCAAAATTAGACCCGTTGCCATTGTTAAAAGGTGCTTTTGATATGGCTATCCAGGAAGACGGTTGGTCTAGTCTTGCTACGATGGGTTTTTACCTACACCAGCTTGATCCTGGTTTTGATCCCCGTACCTATGGATTTAAACAATTGTCTCAGCTTATTAAGTCTTATGGAAAATTATTCGAGCTGAAGTTTAAAGAAGAATCAGGGACTACCAGTGTAGATGTAAGACTTAAAGAATAGATAGATAACTTCCCGCCATGGTTCAAAAGAGCAAAAAAGCAGTTGTGGCGGCCTTATTCGGAAATCTTGGTATAGCTGTTTTTAAAATGATAGCTGCTTTTTTCAGTGGCTCCTCCACTATGCTGGCTGAGGGATATCATTCGCTTTCAGATACCTTAAACCAGGTCCTTCTTCTTTATGGCCTGAAACGCAGCCTGAAAAAGCCGGATAAAGAACACCCATTTGGTCATGGAAAAGAGCAGTTTTTCTGGTCTTTTGTTGTGGCAATAATTCTGTTTGGATTCGCAGGGACATTGTCTATTAAGGAAGGTTTGCATAAGTGCCAACATCCGGAACCAATAAGTCATATCGGACTTATGTATCTGGCAATTGTTGTAGGGTTGATATTTGATGGATATTCATTCAGAATCGCTGTGCAAAATATCCGTCGTGAAATGAGAGAGGAAAAATATAAAAATTTATTTAACTGCTTAAGAAAAAGCAAGGACCAGACAAATTTGACGGTTTTTGTTGAGGACCTGCTTGCGCTTACAGGACTTTTAATAGCCGCTTTGGCCATTACAGTTGTTCACTTGACCGGTATCCTTATCTTGGATGCAATTGCTTCGGTAATCATTGGGCTTCTTTTGATGACTTTTGCCCTTTTCCTTGCATTTGAGTCCAAAGGATTATTAATAGGGGAAGGAGTTTCCCATAAGAAAAGAAAGGAAATATTACAAACAGTAAAGTCTTTTCCTGGGGTCGAAAGAGTTATTAGCTTGAAAACCATGCACTTTGGTCCGGAAGAAGTGCTGTTGACTCTGGAGATTGATTATTTTGACAATATAACTGTGGCTGAGCTTGAAAAAATCAACGACAGGTTAGAATCCTGCATAAAAAAGATAATTCCGGATGCAAAAATTTATTTGGAAGCGGAAAATAGGAGGGAGACATGAGACATGAATCTGTAATAATTCTTTTAATGGCAGTATGCGTTTTTGGGCTGACATGTTCGAAAAAGCCTCAAAAAGATTACCCGATAAAACCGGTTGATTTTAATGAGGTGGATATGACCGACAGTTTCTGGCTGCCGCGAATGGAAACTAACCGGGAAGTCACTATTCCTTTTGCCTTTAAAAAATGTGAAGAAACCGGCCGAATCGATAATTTTGCCAAAGCTGCTGGTCTGCTGGAAGGTGATTTTAAAGGAAAAAGATATAATGATTCAGATGTGTTTAAGGTCATGGAAGGTGCGGCTTATTCATTAAGCCTTAAACGAGACCCAGAGCTTGAAGAATATATGGATGATTTGATAGCTAAAGTAGCTGCTTCCCAGGAAAAGGACGGTTATTTATATACTACCCGCACTATAGATCCTGAAAACCCTGCCCCTGGAGCAGGGGAGAAGCGCTGGTCTAATCTGGGTTCCAGTCATGAGTTATATAATGTCGGCCACATGTATGAGGCAGCAGTGGCTTATTATCAGGCTACCGGCAAACGTACATTCCTGGATGTAGCACTTAAAAATGCCGACTTAATAACAGAACTATTCGGCCCGGATGGGATAAAGGAATTTCCCGGCCACCAGGAAATAGAGATAGGACTGGTAAAACTTTTCCGTGTGACCGGCAAAGAAAAATATCTGGACTTGGCAAAATATTTCCTGGATGTACGGGGGAAAAAAGAATATAAAAAAATGTTTGATGAAAACTCAGATTTTTCTATCTACAACCAGGACTGGTATCTGCAGGCTCACAAACCGGTTATAGAGCAGAGTCGGGCAATCGGACATGCGGTTCGGGCTACATATATGTATTCAGGTATGGCTGATGTCGCAGCTATGACCGGGGATGAAGCCTATATTAATGCCATAGACAGGATCTGGGATGATGTAGTATCTAAAAAATTATATCTTACAGGAGGCATTGGCTCCCGGCACGAGGGCGAGGCATTTGGGGATGCTTATGAGCTGCCTAATAATACTGCTTACAATGAGACCTGTGCTGCTATTGGTAATGTTTTCTGGAACTTTCGTTTGTTTCTTTTGCATGGAGAGGCGAAATATCTGGATGTTATGGAAAGGACTCTTTATAACGGATTGCTGTCAGGAATATCTTTAAGCGGAGACCTATTCTTTTACCCCAATCCTCTGGAGTCAGACGGTAAATTCAAGTTTAACCAGGGAGCTTTATCACGTAAACCCTGGTTTGACTGTGCCTGCTGTCCCGGTAACCTGGTCCGGTTTTTACCCTCTCTACCCGGATATATTTATGCTGTTAAAGATCAAACCCTGTATGTGAACCTGTTTGCCGAAAGTGAGGGAAAAGCGATTGTAGCTAAAAATTCCGTAAATATATCCCAGAAGACTAACTATCCCTGGGATGGGAATATCAAGATCTACATAGAGCCCAACAAAGCTGCTGAATTTTATGTTTATATCCGTATTCCCGGTTGGGCAAGGAATGAACCGGTTGCAAGTGATCTGTATAAATTTCTGCAGCCGTATGAAGAAAAAGTAAGTCTAAAAGTCAATTCTAAAGACCAAGTATTTGACCTGGAAAATGGCTTTGCCCGCCTGTTCCGGAAGTGGAAAAAAGGAGATGTAATAGAACTTGGGCTGCCTATGCCGGTGCGCAGGGTAACAGCGTCTGAAAATGTTGCAGCTGACCGCGGCAAAGCTGCTCTGCAGCGGGGCCCTCTTGTCTACTGTTTTGAAGAAGTGGATAATGAAGGCCAGGTGCTTAGCCGTTTTCTGCCTGATGAGCTTGACTTTGAGGTGGAATTCAGACCAAAATTACTCGGCGGCATTGATGTTTTGACTGCAAAAGACGCAGCGGAAGATATTCAGCTGGTTGCAGTACCATACTATGCCTGGTCCCATCGCGGAATAGGGGAGATGGCAGTCTGGCTTACGCGCAAGAAAGGGATTGTCAAAAAATAACCGTAATTTTAGTCCCTGCTTTTATTTCGACTCGCAGGGTAGCCCTGATCTGTTTTGAAAGGTCATTTATTAGCTGCAGCCCTAAAGTTTCCGGTTTGCGGAAATCTATATTTTTGGGAAAACCTACTCCATTATCTTTTACTGCAAGTGAGACCCTCCTTGCTTTAGTCTGCTTAAGCCTGATCTTAATTTCTCCTTTACGGCCGGAGGGGAAAGCATGTTTTATACTATTGGAGACAAGTTCATTGATTAGAATGCCACAGGGGATAGCTTTGTTAATATCAATCTTGATATCGTCCAAATCCATATTTAATTTGATCTTTGTTGAGTCAACAAAGTAGGTTTGAAATAAGTGGGTAGAAAAACTTTGAATATACCAGGCAAAATTTACCTGGGTAAAGTCTTCTGATCTATAGAGCTTCTCATGTATAAGCGCCATGGAGCGGATTCGGCTTTGACTGTCTTTAAAAAGCTCTCTGGCCTGTTTATCCTTGATAAAACGCGCTTGTAGACGCAGCAGGCTGATGATTATCTGCAAGTTGTTTTTAACCCGGTGATGGATTTCCTGCAGCATGATTTCTTTTTCTTTAAGGGATGCTTTTATCTTCCTCTCAGCATTCTTGTGTTTGGAAATATCAAGATGTGTTATTACTGCCCGCAATGGTTTTCCATCCCGGTCACGTTCGAATACTTTCCCTTTGTCCAAAATCCACTTCCATTTACCCGACTTGGTTCGCATTCGATGCTCGGCTTCATATAAATTTGTTTTTCCTTCCAAATGAGCATTTAGTATTTTCTCAACTTCTGGTATATCGTCAGGATGTACTAATTTTTTCCAGGAACGAACATGAGGTTTGATCTCATCTAATGAGTATTCCAACATTTCTGACCAGCGCTGGTTGAATTTTACTTCTCCAGTTTTAACATTCCAGTCCCAGGTACCTAATTCTGCGCCTTTTAAGGCCAGTTCCAATCTTTTTTCACTCTCCTTCAATGCCTGCTCTGCAATTTTTTGTTTAGATTCTATCTCAATATTATGCAAGGCAAAGGCAATATCAGAAGAGACTTCCTGAAGCAGATTATGTTCTTTTTTACTATCAATTAAATATAAAGGAAGTGAAATCGACATTACTCCATAAATATGCCCTGTATGCTCCAGCCTAATGCACAAAGCTCTATTTTCCATTTCTCTCCCTACAAGCGGGCAGTCAGAATATTCAGAAAGCGAATCTTTTATGACAATAACTTCTGGTTTCTTAAGTGCTTTCCGGCAGCATTCATTTAGCTTACCCCTTTTGAGCTGCTTTTTGAGTGGTTCAAAATTCTTATCAAGGCCGGCCTGAGCTGAAAATATAAGTTTTTTTCTATCATCCAGCAAAGCTATCCAGCAGCTGTCATATCCGCGATTACTTATCAGCTTTTTACATGCGCTCTTAATAAGGCGGCTGCGGTTTTTTTCCTGGGTGATAAGCTGATTTACATCGCGGATTGCTTGCAGGACAAGATTTAAGTGCTTGATTTTTTCATTCGACAAATTGTGGTTAATTGCATTAGCTAAAACATTTGCGACTGACTGGATGAAATTAACATCATGCTGGCTGAATTTATGTTTTACTGTTGTATGGATTCCTAAGACACCAAAAGGATTCTTAATGCCTCCGATAATCACACTTATTCCACTTATTACTTTATGGTCAATGAGGAGTTGAGACCCTTTAAACCGCTTTTCGGTTCGCAGATCATCAACTACTAAGGGTTTACTGGAAAGCAGGGTATATCCGGCCTGAGAATCCTTTTCTGTCTTTACTGTAGCCTTACCGACTAAACTTTTCTTCCATCCTACTCCTGACTTTAACAGTAGTTTATTTCCTAGAGGTAAAAGCTCTAAAACTTTACAAAAATCAACTTTTAACGTATTTTTTATGATCTTTACAGTTTTATTAAAAAGTGTTTCCAATTCAACTTCATTCAGAGCAATCTGCCCTAATTTTGAAATAGCTTCCTGCTGTTTTGCATGTACCTTTAAGGCTGTCTCCGCCTCCTTTTTTTCACTCTCCAACAGTTTCCTTTCCGATATTTTTTGTTTTGTTATATCTTCGGCAATAAGGCGCAGCTCTTTTCTGGCATGTTTGTTTTCAGTTTTGATTTTGTCTATATCCGCAAGCTTTTTACGCATATTTGAAAGTTCATCTATTAATTGCTTTTTGGTTTTATTTTCGTCATTCATGTTATTATCTCCAAATAATTAGGACAGTTTTCTATGTATTACCGGGAACCTGGTAAAGAATAATATTCTAAAAAGATTTTTTTTGCCTCAATTAATAATATATAAAATATTATGTATAAGTCAAAAACAATTTTACCCGGAGCTCCCCCAATTTTTTATAAGCATCTGAGCATTAAGCAAGAATCAGGTCAGTTGATCCGAAAACACGCGAATTTTCCCCAGCGTGGAAAATCCGCTCGGATACAGTCTTCGCTCTCTTCTCCTTAAAGGAGAAGAACCAGGCCCGCTCATCCTTGCTAACGGCTTTCTTAATCATCCTGAAACATTCATAAAAATTGC
>JAUVXM010000059.1 GCA_030603565.1 Candidatus Aminicenantota bacterium | reverse complement strand
TGGTAAAAAAATGGCGATTAAAATTAAAAATAAAAATAAGAAAAGAGTTAAAATAATCATTCTTGAAAAAATCTTGCATATTACTGAAAATAAATTAATAATAAAAACATTGCCATTTTTTTATGAATAGGTCAGGCTAATAAAGGGATTTCTCCTTGATTTTGTCTGCTTTGTAACTTAATATCACTAACATAGGAGCTCAAGGAATAAAGAGTATGATTACACTTGACGGTTCTCATCTGAGTATTGCTGATGTTGTTTCTATTGCACGCAATTTTGAATCAGTAACTCTTGCAGAAAATGCTCGAAAAAACATGGAAAAATCACAGCTGCTTGTGATGGAACTATTGCATTCTCAGAAGACAGCATATGGAGTAAATACCGGTTTTGGAAGTCTATCTTCTGATAAAATAAGTGAAGAAGACATTGAAGCATTACAAGTCAATCTACTTCGCAGTCATTCATGTGGCGTAGGAAAACCGTTACCCGTTGATGTGGTTCGGGCGATGATGGTTCTTCGAGCTAATTCTCTTGCGAAAGGCTATTCTGGAATTCGACCTCGTGTCGTCCAATTACTTATTGACATATTGAATGCTCGTATTCATCCCGTGGTCCCAAGTAAAGGGTCTATTGGTGCTAGTGGTGATTTGGTTCCACTTGCTCATATTGGCTTGTGTTTAATTGGGGAAGGAAAAGTAACCTATCACGATGAACAGATGTCCTCAATAGCTGCATTTGAAAAAGCACAGTTACACTCTGTTTCTTTGGGAGCAAAAGAAGGTCTGGCCTTGATTAACGGGACACAACTAATGAGCGCGCTTGGTTGTCTTTTTGTTTGGGATGCTGAACAATTGTTGAAACATGCACAAATTGCTGGAGCGATGAGTTTAGAAGCATTAAAAGGCACAAATCAAGCGTTTCGAAAAGAAATTCATTTGCTTCGTCCGCATATGGGACAACTAGCGTGTGCGGAAAACTTGTGGAAGTTAACTCAAAATAGTGCGATTCATGATTCTCATAAGCATTGTAGCAAAGTACAGGATGCCTACACGCTTCGGTGTATGCCGCAAGTGTTTGGGGCCTCCAAAGATGTGTTTTCATTTGTAAAAAATGTGTTTGAAACTGAGATTAATTCAGTTACAGATAATCCGTTAGTATTTCCTGATCTTTCTGAAATTATTTCCGGAGGTAATTTTCATGGGCAACCACTCGCGTTTGCTTTAGACTTTCTCGCTATTGCTTTGTCTGAACTTGGTAATTTTAGTGAACGTCGTATTGCCCGGTTAGTTGATAGTACCCTTTCTGATCTTCCTGCGTTTTTAACAAAGTACCATGGGCTGCATTCAGGTCTTATGCTTCCCCAGTATGTTGCTGCATCATTAGTTAATGAAAATAAAACGTTATGTCATCCGAATAGTGTTGATTCTATTTCATCTTCTGCAAATAAAGAAGATCATGTGAGTATGGGTGCAAATGCAGGTTTGAAATTATTTCACATTTTTGAAAATGTAAGAACTATTATTGCAATTGAACTGCTTGCAAGTGCACAAGGCCTTGAGTTCTTAAAACCATTAACTCCTTCGAGTGGGGTGCAAGCCGCTTATGATGAGATTCGCAAGGTTGTTTCGAAAATTGAGGCAGATAGACCCCTTCATCAGGATATTAAGCTTCTTACTGAGCTTATCGAAAAAGGATTGATTCTTTCTCAGGTAGAAACTGTGGTTGACCCATTGAAATAGTTTTTTTTGTCCGGAAAACACACATAATCCCTTCTTTTTCACTTTTATTAATGAATTATTCAGGGTAAGGGAGGGTAGATTTAACAAGATAATTTACTAACCTGGGTTCTTACATAGAATTCAGTCCCCCAGATACGGACTGTATGGATATTTTCTTTTTCCTTTCCACAGGAAATTATCTTCGGCCCCATACAAAGGCAGTCCCTGGTTTCCTGATCGTGGCCTTCTAAAAATTTATACTTACATATTTTAATACCAGGAGTCAATACAGTCAAATTATCTTTAGTTTTATTTTCAGCAGATAATCCTGAAATTATTCTACCGTCATAATAGACATTAATGCTTGCTGAATTTACCCGGAAGGGGAGTGAGAAAACATATGAACTTTTGTCAGGCAAATCTATAATTCTTATTGTTTGTTTGTATCTGCTTATTTTTGTTTTATTATTTATTAATATTTTCTCCGACAGAGCCATTATTTTCCCTTTTGGGTAGATTTTCAAATAAGAGATCATTTCATTTTTTGTATTGACCTCTTGGACACAACCTTTTTTTAAATTCCAGTACTTAAGGCGCTGATCTGAACCCCCTGAATATATATTACCGAAATAATCTACAGCTAAAGCAGTGACCGGAGAGGAATGTGACTTGATTTTTATAAATTCGTTGTTTTCCATGTTCCAGATCAGGATGAAACCGTCTTTATGTCCGGTTATCAGTTTGTTCCTGGGTAATGAAGTAATTGAACATATTGGGGAATTATAATTTCCATATTTAACTATTTGACAATTTTCAAAGGAAACACTCAGCAGCTCCCCTTTTCTATTAACCAAAAAAATATTTCTTCCAAGAAGAGAAATCCCCTTAAATTCTTCTATAGAGGCATGAAATATTCTATTATCTAGGAAAGTAAGAATAAAAACCTTTCCTTTTTCTCCGATTCCTACAATCTGGTCCTGAGCATAAAAACGGATATGATGTGGCCGGAGGTCATCAACCGGGATGGTTTGAAGAAGGTTGGGATTATCTTCGATTTTTTCATTGAAAACAGTTTTAAATCTTTTTTCTTCTGGTTTGAAATTCCATTTTTTATGTCTGGAGAATACTCCTTTTTCCAAATCAAATCCGCTGTCAGCCAAAGAAATATTTTCTGCTTCCATATTCAGAGTCTCCGCTTTTTTACTAAAGTCCCCTACTTTGATCATATTACCCCAGGTTCCTATTCTTCTCTTTTTAAAAAGTTCCTGAATCTCCTGCTTGTTTAGACGCTTGTTGATTGAATTATCAAGGTCATAAACTATGACTTTGCCTTCTTGATAGAAGTGTGTATCTTCAAGAGGGGGGTCTTCGAGAAATGAAAGGTGTGATTTTATGCTTTCTAAAGCTATTTCCCGCACCTCCAGATTTTTTCTTCTTGTGGAAAAATTAGCTCTGAAATTCACGGCAATGTCAAGTTTTTCCCTGAAATGTAACAGGTCAATAATTCTCTGGAAATAGTACAGATCTCTGCAGCCGTCAATGATAATCAGTTTTTTATCAGAATTTATTTCAAGGAATCTTGCAAGAAACTCCTCTGGATTATCATCTTTTTCAGAATGTGGATAATCCCGGTAATAGATGGGATCTATGTGTTTCTCCAGCCATTTAATCCCAAGAATCTTATTAAATATTTTTTGGTCTTTTTTTCTATCTCTCATTAGATATAGGATTTCTTTTGATTCCAGGTCTCCGAAGCTTTCTAAAATTGATTCACAAAAGTAAGTTTTTCCTGTTCCCGAATCTCCATTAACAGCCATTATTGCTCTTCCCTGAGAATGTATTAAATAATGAAGGGTTTCTGAAATTTCATAAAGTCCTCTCTGGGCAGGCTTCAGTCCTAGTATGCTAATAGCTCCTACGTTATAAAGATATAATGTATGCAGAAATTCCGGCATGTTTATTTCTCTTAATGCACTCACAGCTTCTTCAAATACTTGTTTATTTTTGATTTTCAGCAGAGATAGAAGTGAAATCAAAATATCTGCGCTTACTCCTCCATGTTTTTCTTTTTGGATTTTTCCGATTTCTCCAAGAGCCCAGCTTAAGTGGGTTTTAATCTTGGAAGAGGCATGATCTTTGTATTTAATTAAGGAGGGAAGTATATTTATTGACTCCAGACCGATTTTCCCCAGGCTTCGGATTGCTTCTCCTTTCTGCTCTTGCAGTAAAGACGGCTTTTTTGTTCCGTCTGAATGCGTATAAATTATTTTATCAGGCCCTTCCAGAACTTTTTTTATGGGCATAACAGCTTCTTTTTCCTTTAAATTTCCTAGAGTGTAGATTATGTTTTCTCTTATGTTTGTAAAATAAAGAGGAAATATTTTTAATGCTTCTAAGAGTGCTTCAGTTGATCTGGGGTCCTGGAGTATGCTTAGTATTACAGAAGCCCTGTAATGAATACCGCTTGATATTTCTATGTTATTATCCCTAAGTAACTGTATGCACGGTCTTAGAAGAGCAGGAGAAGTCTCAGATACTATTCCCATAGGGGGGTAAATTCTTTCTCCTATTAAAGAATAGATTTCTTCTTTTATTCCAGCCTCATCTGCCTGTTTTAGAAGTATATTGATATCGTCATTCAACTTTTCTTCTTCAGCTATCAAATCAGGAATAGAACCGATACCATAAGGAGAGAGTTCTTTTATTTCAGCGTATAATTGGGGGATTAATTGTTTTTTTTCTATTGATAAACAGCTGTTCAATAGTTTTTCAGAATTCAAAAACCTCTTTTCGTATTTTTGGATTTTCTTTTTCTCTGCCAAGTCCCAATCAGGAACAAACCGGTTCATATTTTTGCGCAGGGCTTCGTATTTCAATATCCAGGCTAACACTTCTAAAATAATTAAAAAGGGATAAAATCTTTCCGGTCTTTTTGAAGATTTAAAGTAAATAATTATGTCTTTTTCTATTTTTTGGGGGGACAAATATGCAATGGATTTAAATGAGTTTTTTATAAGTGCTGTTTTAATTTTTAAGATAATCGGCCAGTTAGCCTGTTTTAAAAATAGCTTGATAATATTATCTAGAAGTAAATTTTTTTGTTTTTCAGCCAGCTTCCAAAGCTGGAAAAGTATTTCGTTAACAGTACGAGGGATTAAATTTTCAGGGTTTTCTCGCCATTTGCCTTTTGGATCTAAATAAACGATTTTTTTTGGCTTAAATTCTTTGATGATTATACTTCCTGCCAGAAATGTAGGCTCAAGATAAGGTTGACAGATAGGATTGTCTTTCATTTATCTAACCTGGACTATTCATAAAAAATGTCGATATGTATTATACATCTTTTTTAATCAGTATGTTACATTGATTCCTACAGTAACTCAATTTAGCATTTCGTTTACAATATAATCTCTATTTGTAATCGACATTTTTAACTCTACGAGCGAGCCGATCTTACTGCATCTGCTTTGTTACAGGGTATTCGCGGTGGAGTCCACAGCTTCATACCCTGTGCCTCGTATCTACGGCAACCTCGACTCGTGAATAATCCAGGCTAAGAAAGTTATATTTTTATTTAGATAACATCAAAGCTTCTTTATCTTCTTCGAAATTAGCAAGTTCACATCGGAAAAGCCATCCATCCTGATAAGGTGATTTTTTTAAAAGGGAAAAATCTTTTTTTAACTTTTCATTGACTTCAATAACTTTTCCAGTTACTGGTGACCAAATACCATAATTAAAATCTGCATCATCTTTCATTTTGGCACACATTTCTCCCTGTAAGACATTGTCATTCTCCTTAGGAAGCTGTAAATTTGTTATTCTTCCCACTGTTTTTAAGAAATCATGAACAACTCCTACTCTGCCTTTGTTTTTTTCTTCGGGAAGCGCCCAGGTGTGCCCGATAATGTAATAGACTCCCTGCGGCATAGTTATGACAGGCGGTTTTTTTTCTATTTTTTCATCTTTGCTTTTGAAACATCTTGCAACTAGGCTGCGTAATTGTTCCGGAGTGAATGGTTTTGGTAGGTAATCAAATGCACCTATTTTTACTGCTTGGACTGCGGTTTTAATGGTGGGATATCCTGTGATCATGATTACATTAATTTGAGGGAAATTTGCTTTAATTGATTTAAGAAGATCGATACCCCCTATTCCAGGCATCATCAAATCAGCGATAACCAGATTGTAGCGTTTTTCCTTGATCTTATCAAGAGCTTCTTCTCCGCTTAAAGCTCTTTCTACTTCATATTCTTCACTTTGGATAGCCCTGTCAATACTTTTGCCTACATTGATTTCATCATCTACAATTAAAATATTTTTTTTATCCATAATAATATGACTCCTTATTTACCTGAACTATTCATAAAAACGTGAATAATCCGGGTCTATCATTTAATAGGTAGAACAATAGTAAAAGTGGTTCCTTGGCCCACTTTACTGCTTGCTTTTATCCTACCCTGATGCTGCTGGATTATTCCATAAGTCACAGCCAGTCCCAGGCCGCTGCCGCTCTCTTTAGTAGTGAAAAACGGATCGAACAGATTGTTTACATTTTCTTGAGGAATTCCTTTTCCTGTATCATTGACTTCAATGATAATATTTTTTTTGTCTCCTGAGAAGCTGGTAACTAAAGAGAGCTTTCCTCCATCCGGCATGGCTTCTGCAGCATTGATCATCAGATTCCAAAGAACCTGTTTAGTTTTACCAGTATCTATTTTAAGATTTGGCAGATTCGGTTCTAACTCTTTTTTTACTTCGATGTTCTGGAATAAGAGCTGGTTCTCTAGAAGTGCAGAAGTGCTGGTAATAAGCTGATTTATATCTACAGGCACCTTTTTTGGAAGATTCTGTCTGGAAAATTCTAATAAGCCCTTGACAATACTGGAGCATCTGGAAGTTTCTTCTGTTATTAGACTTAGACTTTCTTCTAAATAGGGGTCGTTATCTAATTTTTCGAGCACCAGATGAGAGTTGATGAGAATAGAAGTCAAGGGATTATTAATTTCATGAGCTACTCCAGCAGCCATTTTTCCAAGGGATGCTAGTTTTTCAGACTGGATAAGAGAATCCTGCATTTCCTTGAGTTTTTTAGTTCTTTCTTCTACTTGTTTTTCTAAAGTCTTGCCCCAATGAATAAGCTTTTGATTAGCTCTTTTCAGGTCTTCGGTCATCCGGTTGAATGAGAAAGCAAGCTGCCCTATTTCATCTTTTAAGTTTATATTTACTTTATGGTTTAAATCACCTTTAGCGATTTCGTTGGTGGCTACAACTAATTTTTTGAGTGGATTAATAATAGTGGAGGTGATAACGGAAAGTATTGCCAGAAGTATTACAACGCTTAGGACCGCCATCCCGGCAAAAGTTCCCATTACCTTGTTTCTTAAATCAATATACGGCTTTTCCAGCATCCCTACATAAAGAATACCGATAATGTCTCCATCTATATTTTTTATGGGCTCATAAGCAGTAATATACCAGTTGTTAACCACAAATGCTCTATCTACCCATTCTTTTCCTTCCTTTAAAACAGCTTGGTTTACTTCTTTTGACACTCTGGTTCCGATTGCTCTTTTTCCTTTTTCGTTTTCTACATTGGTTGAGATCCTTAAATCTTCTTGGAAGATGGTAGCAGTACCGATTTCTCTTCCTTTATATATTTCTCCTTTAAAAACGATTTCTTTGACTTCATCCACAATTTCATAATTACGGTTAATAATTATCCCGGCATAAAGCACACCCAGGAGCTCATTGTTTTCATCTTTAACCGGGGTTGCTGCTTTTAAGACCATGGCGTTTTCTTCATGGTCTTTTTCGCGGGGAGCAGCTTTTGGGGTAGGGATAAATTTAAGATAGGCTTTTTCTGCCAGCTCTTTTCCCTCTTTTGATAATTCTTCTCGAGCAATTATCTGGGTAGCGGTTGCTGTTTTTCCTGCAAGAGCCCTCTGAACCAGGGGATCATTGGCTTGGTCGTCTCCCCATGTTTCAGGATTAGAGGTCCTGAGAAAAACTTTTCCCACAGCGTCAGTTATAGTGAGAAAATCAAGGTCAAATTCCTTTCTTATAGGAGAAAGATGTTTTAAGAGACTTTCTCTTTGTTTATTTTTTAATGAGGCTTGGATAGATTCGCGTACTGAATTCGACCTTACTATATCTCTGATATCATAAAGTTTTTCATTATAGACCATTCTTGCTGATGCCAGGTCATGTTTGACTTTATCCTGAGCCAGAGAAAAAATGGTTTTGTGTTCCAATCTGGTTCCAAAGAAAAGCGTAATAACACCGCCAAAACATATTACAAAAAGAAAACCTAGAATGAACTTCGCTCTTAAAGGAAATCTCAAGATTTTATCATAGATTTTTTTAAGTGCCATTTTATAAAGGTTCCGTATGAGATAATAGTATATAAAATATTTCGTTTATAAATCCATAAAAATTTTTCTTTACAGATTAATTATCCTGGACTATTCATAAAAAATGCCGATGTTTATAATAAAAAAAACACGTGGAAATAGATCAACAAATCACTTTTAACAGTCTTCAGGTTTTTTCAAATTGAAAATAGAGTCGGTTCATGTTATAAATACCATTCCGGATTCGTAGGGACAGGGGGACGGAGGATGGAGTCCAGACAAAAAGGGCTTCAAATTCAACTTTTAGGAGAAGTTAAAATGGCAGACAATCTGTACGTGACTTCAACAGAAAGAAAGAGCGGCAAATCAGTTATTTCGCTTGGATTAACAGAGATGCTTATAAGAAATGTGGACAAAGTTGCTTTTTTCCGTCCTCTTATTTACGTAGATTCAAACCAAAAAGAAAAGGACAATGATATAAATTTGATTTCAGGTTATTATAATCTTGATATCCCTTATGATAAGATGTACGGCTTTTCTACTGAAGAAGCAAATGAAATGCTTTCAAAGGGAAAATACGAAGAGTTAATTGAAAAAATTGTCACTAAGTATAAATATTTAGAAGAAAACTATGATTTTGTTTTATGTGAGGGTACTGATTTTGAAGGATCTACATCTGCTTTTGAGTTTGATATAAATGCAGACATTGCTAATAATCTTGGATGCCCTGTAGTCCTGTCAGCAAATGCTTATAATAGAGATGAAGACGATATTATAAGATCTGTTGAAACATCTTTAGAATCCCTCAATGAAAAACACTGCAAAATAGTAGCAATAATAGTAAATAGAGTTGAGAGAGACAATAAGATAGTTGCAAGATTGCAGGACCATCCTCTTGTAAAAGAAAGTCTTGTATTTAGTATTCCTAATGTTAAGTCTCTTCAGTACCCGACGGTAGGGGAAATAGCAAAAGAATTAAAAGCTAGGGTAGTTTCCGGACAGGTGAAACTTAACCGTCATGTTGAGGGATTCGGGGTAGCCGCCATGCAATTATGGCATGTTCTAGCCAGGATTTCAAATGGAGAAATTGTTATTACTCCTGGAGACAGGGCAGATGTAATTGTAGGCTGTCTATCTGCGCTCACTTCTTCATATATGCCCAGCATAGCAGGGCTTATTCTTACTGGAGGATTGATTCCACAGGAGTCTATTTTAAAGTTGATAGAAGGTTATGACGAAAAGATTCCTATTTTAAGTGTAAAAGAAAACACCTTTGAAACAGCCCGGAATGCTGATAATGTCCGTGCTGTAATTAATCCAGATGATACATTAAAAATTACTCAGGCTCTTGAGGTTTTTGAGAAAAACGTAAGACTATCGGAATTAAGAGAGAAGGTAATTAAGACTAAAGTGTCAATAGTTACTCCCAAGATGTTTGAATACAGGTTAATAAAGAGAGCCCAGAGCCAAAAACAGCATATAGTTTTACCTGAAGGAGAGGATGATAGGATATTACAGGCAGCGGAGATATTAACTAGAAGAGATGTAATAAATCTAACTTTGCTAGGAAATGAAAAGATTATACGCGATAAGATAACAAAGTCAGGACTGCAGCTTGATAGAGTCAATATTATAGATATTTCTGATAATGATAAATTTGAAGATTATTCTAAAACATATTATGAGCTGAGAAAGCATAAAGGAATAGAAATGGAAAATGCACGGGATAATATGAGTGAACTCAGTTATTTTGGGAACATGATGGTATATAAAGGGGATGCTGACGGGATGGTCAGCGGAGCAGCTCATACTACCAGAAATACTCTTCGTCCCGCATTTGAGTTTATAAAGACAAAAAAAAGTTTTTCTATAATATCAAGTGTATTCTTTATGTGTCTTCCTAACAGAGTTTTGGTATATGGTGACTGTGCTGTGAATCCTGAACCTAATGCTGACCAGCTTGCTGAAATAGCAATTGCCTCTGCTCAGACAGCAATTACTTTTTATATTCAGCCAATTATAGCTATGTTGTCATATTCTACAGGGGACTCAGGAGTAGGAGAAGATGTAGAAAAAGTAAAAGAAGCCACAAAAATAGCCAGGGAGCTGGCAAAAAAATATTCTATGGATTTAAAAATCGAGGGTCCTATTCAGTATGATGCTGCTGTTGATCCTGGGGTAGCGCAAAAAAAGCTACCGGACAGTGAAGTGGCCGGAAAAGCAACAGTGTTTATTTTCCCGGATTTAAATACAGGAAATAATACATATAAAGCTGTCCAAAGGACAGCTGGGGCTGTCGCAATAGGTCCAGTACTTCAAGGGCTTAATAAACCTGTAAATGACTTGAGCCGGGGATGTACTGTTTCAGATATAGTTAATACTGTGGCCATTACTGCAATCCAAGCTCAGACAGAAAAGAAAAAATCTTAATAAAACATATCCCAAGAAAGGCAAAAAAAACGGGATTTCAGGGGTGGTCGCGGCGCGTTCATCCTCCCAGCTGGATGTTTGCAGCTAACGCTTTACTAGTTTCCGTCCCGGTGGTGTTTTATCACACGCCCATTAACGATGAAAATCACATCTTCACAGATATTGGTGGACAGGTCGCCTATTCTTTCCAGGCTGTTGGCGATCCTGATCAGATGAAAAGCTATTTCAATGGAATCAGGCTTGGAGGCGATATATGTAAAAAGTTCCCGCTGGATTTGATCTTTGATGTCATCTATAACCTGGTCGCGCCTGCAGACATTCTTGGCTAATTCAGCATCCTCTTTGACAAATGAGTCAATGCTGTCCTTGACCATCTGCATAGTAATTTCCCCCATTTTAGGAATATCAATCAAGGGCTTAGGCAGAGGTCGCTGAATCAAAAACAGTCCGCTTTCCACGATATTCACCGCTAAATCACCCATTCTTTCCAGGTCGTTGTTCATCTGGTCGATTCTCAAAATGACCCGCAGGTCCTTAGCCCGGGGCTGATATTTAGCTATAAGAACCATACACTGCTCTTCCAATTCGATCTCGAATATGTTGGCCTTGGGTTCATCCTGTTGTTCAACCTCTCTTAGAATATCTTCATCTTTTTGTAATAAACCCTTGATGCTTTTATCAATCATTTCCTCGACTAATCCAGCGTATTCGATCAGACGTTTTTTCAGCCTAGTGATTTCTTTGCGCAACATCTTTTTACCTCCCTCGAAATAGAAAAATTATCCAAACTTTCCGGTTAGATAATCCTCGGTCATTTTGTTTTTTGGAACTGTAAACAGCTCATCCGTTTTCGCAAATTCGATCAGCTTTCCCAAGTAAAGAAACGCGGTATACAGTGATACTCTTGCCGCCTGCTGCATGTTGTGTGTAACAATAACAATGGTATAATCTTTTTTTAATTCCTCGATCAGCTCTTCGATTTTTTTAGTTGAAATCGGGTCGAGGCTGGCACAGGGTTCGTCGAAAAGAATGACTTCTGGCTTCACCGCGATGCAACGAGCGATACACAAGCGCTGCTGCTGGCCGCCGGACAGCCCCAGCGCATTATCCTGGAGGCGGTCTTTAACTTCATTCCAGAGCGCAGCTTTCATAAGGGAATCGATGACCCGCTCCTTTATTTTGTCCCGGTTGTGCCAACCGTTTATTTTGAGCCCGTAACTGAGATTGTCGAATATACTTTTAGGGAAGGGATTGGGTTTTTGAAAAACCATTCCCACTTTTCTCCTAATCTCTACCACATCGACTTTTTGAGATAAAATATTTTCTTCATCGAGAAATATCTTTCCTTCTACCCGGGTTTTCGGAACCAAATCATTCATGCGGTTGAAAAGGCGGATAAAAGTGGATTTTCCGCAGCCGGAAGGACCGATCAAGGCCGTGACTTGGTTAGCACATATTTCCATATTAACGCTTTTTAAAGCTTGATTTTTACCGTAAAAGAAATTGATATTTTCAACTTTGATCTTGGTATTTTTACTCATTGGCGTCTCGATGCCGCTGGCGGATAACTATAGCGGTTGCAGAAATAGACAAGACCAGGAACAGAAGAACAAAAGCACACCCATAGGCGATTTCAGTTTGCTGTTCCGGATGGGTCCCTTCCGTCATTAACGCATAAATATGATATGGCAAAGCCATTACTTCCGAGAAAAAAGATTTCGGAAATCCGCGGGTATAAAAAGTGGCAGCAGTAAAAAGAATAGGGGCTGTTTCTCCAGCCACCCGGCCAACACTGAGAATAACCCCGGTCATGATCCCGGGTGATGCCGTGGGAATAACAATATTTTTTATGGTCTGCCAATGCGTGGCCCCAACTGCCAGGGATGCTTCCCGGTAGGACTGGGGGACGGCTATCAACGCTTCCTGGGTAGCGGATATGATTTGAGGAAGCACCAGGATTCCCAGGGTTAAACAACCGGATAGAGCGGAAACTCCAAATCCAAGCAATTTAACAAAGATTCCAAATCCAAACAGTCCAAAAACCACTGACGGCACTCCGGCGAGGTTATTGATGCTCATGCGGATAATATTAACTACAAAACTGCGGGGGGAGTATTCGGTTAAATAAATGGCGCAGGCTACACCGAGAGGCAAAGCAAATAGAATCGCGCCTACGACAAGATATATCGTTCCCACTATCGCCGGGCCCACACCGCCGGCCGTCATGGCCTCTTTTGGGACCCCTGTTAAAAACTCCCAGGAAATAACCTGAACCCCGCGCACGGCAATAAAATATATGATTGATCCGAGAAAAAATAACGTAATGGAGATAGCCAGAAAAAGCATACCAAATCCGATGTTTTGAGTGATGTTTTTTTTGGTCATCTTCCCAGCCCCAATTTCAGCCGGAAACGGCGGCTGATCAATTCGGCAACTATATTAAATACCAGGGTAATTAAGAAAAGAATGAGGCCGATGGCGAACAAGGAATGGTAATGAGTACTGCCCATAACCGTTTCTCCCATCTCAGCCGCAATAGTGGCGGTCATCGGCCGTACCGGCTGAAAAAAAGTCTTAGGCATTACCGCAGCTCCACCGGTCACCATCAGCACAGTCATAGTTTCCCCTACTGCCCGGCTCATTCCCAAAATGATACTGGCGGAAATTCCAGAAGCCGCCGCCGGGATCACAACCCGGGTAAGGGTCTGCCAGCGGTTCGCACCTACGGCAAACGATGCTTCCCGGAATTCTTTGGGAACAAAATTCAAAGCGTCTTCAGAAATGCTGCACACTGTAGGTGTCGCCATAATCCCTAAAATCAAGCTGCCGGTGAAAGCCGTTAACCCCACCGGTAAATTCAGCAAATCCTGGATAAGAGGTGCGACTATGACTATTCCAAAGAATCCGTATACAATCGACGGTATGCCTGCCAAAAGTTCGATAAAGGGTTTAAGAAAAGCCCGGGTCCTGCGACTTGCCAGTTCATTAATGAACAAGGCACTTCCTACCCCCAGTGGAACGCAGATGGCGACCGCGCCGGCCGTTACCCAAATCGACCCCATAATTAAAGGTAGAATTCCGTATTCTGGCTCGCTGTGGGTCGGATACCATAATGTCCCGCCCAGAAATTTAAAAAAGCCGACTTCTTTGAAAAGCGGGGTGCCTTCGACAAATAGGGTGATCGTAATTCCCACCAAGAAAAGAAGAGAAGCAAAGGCCAGGGCAGAGAAAATATACTTGTATATCCGTTCTTTAATCCGCCTGGCATTTGCTTTCATTTTATTTCTTTTCTATCACTCAATATTCCGTTTACTTGATTGGAACAAAGCCTTCTTTTTCCACTATTTTTTGTCCATCATCGCTCAGCACGAAAAGGATGAAATCAGCTGTAGCGCCTTTGGGTTTTCCGTTGGTATACATGAACAGCTTTCGGGCCAAGATGTAGGAACCGTCAATCACGTTCTCTTTGGTGGGGGAAATGCCGTTTACTTCAACGCCTTTGACTGCGTCACTAAGATAACCCATGCCTATATAACCGATGGCTCCCTTGGTTCTGGATATCGTCATAGCAACAGCTTGATTGGAAGCCTGGAGCAAAGCGTCCGGACGGACTTTCTCATCATCCAGGGCCAACTTATTAAATGTTTCAAAGGTTCCGCTGGAGCTGTCCCGGGAAACCACAACGATTTTAGCGTCGTTTCCGCCAACTTCTTTCCAGTTGGAAATTTTTCCGGTATAAATATCCTTGATCTGGTCATTGGTTAGTCCAGTCACCGGATTACCGGGGTGAATAATAACAGCGATGCCGTCCAGAGCAACTACATTTTCGTAAACATCGACTCCGTTTTCTTTTCCCTTGGCTATCTCTTTGTCTTTGGCAGGACGGGAAGCATCCCCGATGTCAGCAGTATCGTCAATGATAGAAGCGATTCCGACTCCGGAACCGCCGCCCTGCACGGAAATGTCCACATCTAAATGCTGATTCATGAAAGCTTCGGCACAAGCTTGAGCAATGGGAAGGAGCGTGGTGGACCCTTTAATGGTGATATTTTTAGCTGCAAAAGCATATCCACCGGAAAGCAAAGCAATTCCGGTTACCGCAGCCATGACTTTAAGAAACAATTTGTTTTTCATTAATTCCTCCTATTTAATTATTTGAATTTAAAAAGAAATGATAAATTTGCATAGATGTCCGCGTCAGGCTTGTCGCCCATTTCCGGCTCATCATAAAAAGCATACTTGACATTTGGGATCAGCAAGAGACTATCCAGGACTTTAAAGCCGACACCCACGATAATAAGGTTGGTCTTGACGTAATCAGCCAAAGGAATATAAGATATTTTATTGCCTTGGAAGCCGGCTTCCCAACCGTCGCCCCTGGTTTTGTCATAACGGGCGATAATATCCAGGCCGCTGCCGGCGCTGATCACGGCAAAACCGGACAGGACAGAAAAGTCCCAGCCAAGATCTACAGCATTGACATGTTTATTGGCAAAATGCAGGCCTATCCTTCCCCAATCTCCCTGGTACCCGGCAAAACCCTGATACACATAAGAGCTGACTTTATCCACTTCGGTTTCATAGTCGCCGTATGCTTCCAGCACAAAACCTTCTGCAGGCTCAAAAGTCAGGGCGCCGTAAAAAATTTTACCTTTATTGATTTCGCCTTTATTGGAAGACCCGTTTCCGAACATCGCCATGTAGGAGATGGATCCCGACTGGTTTAGGTTCCCTTTCATGGCTATACCATGGTCGCGGGACGATCTCAGCTTGAACAAGTCAAGGGGGGTTTTTTCCAAGCAACGATAGCCCCAGAAATCCTCGATGGTTTTTCCGAAGGTGGGGGGGGAAATGACTCCAGCCAATACCGAATTGTCTCCAAAGGAATAACTCAGCCAGGCATCCTTAACCACCGGCACCATTTTATCCTTACTCATAAAATCGCCGGGGGAATCCATTTCCAGCCGCAGCCGCATCTTCAAGTTGTCGGTCAACTGGTTGTTGTAGGTGAAGTAAATACGGCGGAACCACAGACCGTGACGGCCTTCCAGGTCTTGGACGTTATTGCCGGCAACGTAATAATAATCACCGAACATCTTGCCCTTGAAAGAGCCGTCGCATTGGGCAGGTTTGGGAAGAACCATGACTGCCATAACGACAATTAAAACTAAACTCTCCTTTTTCATTCTTAATGCCTCCTAAAATAATTTTTTTTTAATAATTATTAATTTCACTTCTAATCTATTCTTAAATCTTTATCATTGGCCTACTTAATAAAATTCATGCGTATTGTAGGGTTGATTAGTTAAGGAGATATGAAAATTGTGTTAATTTTCTGTTAATTATTTTGCCTAAGCCCTTCCTTTATTTCTGAGTCTTTACCCAGAATAACTGGCAATAGGAAAAGATAGGTAAATAAGTTTCGAATGGAGAAGAGAGAAATTAATGTTCGTAAGGCAGGTTATCCCAGGGGGAGCCGGATGTTAAATTTTGTTCCTGCTCCGGCTGTACTTTCAGCGTCAATGGAACCGCCGTGGAGCTGAACTATATGTTTGACGATGGACAGGCCCAAACCTGTTCCTCCCATACTGCGGGAGCGCGATTTATCCACAACGTAAAATCTTTCAAAGATCCGGGGAAGGTCTTCTTTAGGGATGCCGATACCAGTATCCTGGATCAATACAGTCAGATGCCGGTTTTGCTGTTTCAGTTCAATGGTGATTCGTCCGCTTTCAGTGTACTTGAGGGCATTATCCAACAGGTTAATGAGGACCTGTTCCAGCATAAAAGGGTCTCCCTGTATTCGTGGCAGCTTGGCTTCGATATTTATTTTTATTTCCAGTCCTTTTTCTTTTATACGTGGTTCAAAAATATTTACAACATTGCGGACTAATTTTGCCATTTCAAATTTTTCTTTTTTAAAAACATCAACCTTATCTTCTACTTCCGAAAGAAGCAACAGGTCTTTAACAATATGGATAAGCCGATCGGTATTGCGTTTAATGGTTTGAATATAATCAAGAGGCCGACCTTCCACTTCGTCTTCCAATGTTTCCAAAAATCCTTTTATGGCGGTTAAAGGCGTCCTTAATTCATGAGAAACGTTTACAACGAAATCCCGCTTGATTTTCTCAATATTCTTCACATTCGTTATATCATGAAAGGTAATAACCATTTCTTCCCGCATCCGCAGAAAATTGATGCTGCAGTAATATACGCGGTCATTCAATTGGAATTCCTGGCTATGCCGGCTTCCCTTGTCGGCTGCGGCCTTAACAATTTCATTGAACTGAGGTTCACGTAATACTTCCCAGTAATGCTTACCCGGTTCGGCCGGGATTTTACTGATATCCTGAAAACTCTGGTTGTATAAAATAATTTTCCCATTCTTATCCAAAACCAATAGTCCTTCTTCTATAGACAAAAGGATGCTGCTGAGTTCTTCTTTTTTCTGGGATATTTCAGAGAATAAAGATTTAATCTTTTCTGTCATATAATTGAAACTCCGGGCTAATTCCTGAAGGTCGTCCTTATTTTTAATAATCACTTTGGTTTCAAAATCTCCAAGCGCAATTCTTCGGGCAGCCCGGCTCAGTTCGCCCAGAGGGCGTGTAAATGATCTGGTAACCAACACAGATCCCAAAAGTGAAAGAAACAGGACAATGAGAATAAAACGGAAAAGGCTTTTTTTCAAACCAGAGATGAGGATATTGACGTCCCGGAGATAACGACTGAGCCGGAGGACCGCTTTCACTTTTCCATCTTGAGTAACTGGAAGGGCAACATACAGCATATCTTTCTGGAGTGTTTTGCTGAACCGGATGGATTGTCCAGGTTCACCGCTGAAGGCGCGGATAATCTCCGGCCGGAATTTATGATCATCCATAACCCCAGGGTCTTCATCCGAGTCAGCCAGGACTATGCCTTGTTTATTGATCAGCGTAATGCGGGTCCCTATTTTTTGGCCGAAATCCTTAAAATAATCATTCATTTTTTGGGGACAAGGCTGCTCCCAAATTTCAATGATATCCTGTTCGACGGCCGCTCCCAGGGTTTGGAGTTCCTGAGTTATGGAATCTATGTAAAAAGAATGAATTCGATTAAAAGTAAAAAGCAGGATCACCCCAGAAAAAAGGACAATGAGAGCGAGAAAGCCTATGGAAATCTTAAAAAAAATTGTTTTTTTCATTCTTCCAGCTTATACCCGACACCGCGGATACTAATAATCAAGGAGGCGCCTTCGCCCAATTTTTCGCGCAGGTGTTTAATATGTACATCTACAGTCCGGTCCACTACGGCTTTTTCCTGACCCCAAAGATAATCAAGAATTTTCTCTCGTGAAAATACCCATCCTTTTTTGGAGGCCAGCAACTGCAGGATACGGAACTCTGTGGGCGTCAGTTTAACTTTATGGGAACGAACACGAACTTCGTGTTTGTCCGTATCTATAGTCAAAATACCGGCAGCGGAAATGACTTCCGTGTTATCCCGCTCATAGTTGCGACGAAGAACGGCCCTAATCCGGGCAATCAGCTCCTTGGGCGAAAAGGGCTTGGTGACATAATCATCAGCTCCCAGTTCGAGTCCGAGGATTTTGTCTATTTCCTCACTTTTCGCTGTCAGCATAATTATGGGGATGGAACTGAGGCTGTTATGCTTTTTTAGGTAATTACAAATTTCCAATCCATCCATATCCGGAAGCATCAGGTCCAGAACAATCAGCTCTGGTTGGGAACATTTCAGGAATTCAAGGAAAGATTCTCCGTTGGAAAACTCTGCTGACTGATATCCGGCCTTTTCCAAATGAATAGAAACCAGCTCCAGGATATCAGGCTCGTCATCCACTACCGCAATTAATTTAGGCACTGTACTATCCTTTCCCCGTTTCTATCCATATTCAACTGTCTACATTATACTCGTTGTAATGCGTTTATTCAATTATATCTGCTCATTATCAATTCTACTTGTCTGTGGATTTCTCATTGACTAGATATGCTTGTTCTGTGTATTATTATTTATTCAGCAGCTTAGATGGTCAATTGTTATGTCTTAGGAATCAGGGTAACATGTTGATTTGAAAAGATGTATCATACATATCGACATTTTTTATGAATAGTTCAGGCTAGGAAATAATGAATAATTTTGAGATTTATTACACGGCAGCAGTAGTTATCCTTATGTCAATTGCATTAATAAAAGAGATAGCTAAACCGGCCCTAATTATTTTCTCTGCCCTAATATTACTTATTTTAGGGAATGTTATAACAGTTTCAGAAGCTTTTGTCGGCTTTTCAAACCATGGGATGCTGACTGTTGGAATATTATTCGTTGTTAGTTCAGCCTTACAATGTTCAGCTTCATTTGGATGGACAACCACAAAAGTATTAGGAAATAATAGTAATGCTACCTTGAGATACCTAAGATTGATGTTTCCTGTTTCTTTTTTATCCGCTTTTCTTAATAATACTCCCATTGTCGCAACTCTGATTCCAGTAATCAAAAATTGGGCAAAGCGCAATAAACTAATGCCCTCTAAGTTTCTAATACCTCTATCTTATGCAGCAATTTTAGGCGGGACATGTACGCTTATTGGCACAAGTACAAATCTTGTTGTACATGGGTTGTTAATGGAAAATGGTTTAGAGGGGTTTTCATTTTTTGAACTTGGAAAAGTGGGGCTTCCTATTGCTATTTTAGGGATATTATTTTTCTCAATAGTTGGTCATCGTTTATTGCCATCGAGAAAGGATAGTATTGTTCAATTAGGGGAACATACGAGAGAATTTGTAGTTGAAATAAATGTTGGCGCTGATTTCCCTCATATAGGAAAAAGTATCGAAGCAGCTAATCTACGTCACTTACAAGGTCTGTTTTTGTTCCAAATCATCAGAAAAGATGAAGTAATTTCTTCAGTGTCCCCAGAAGAGGAAATTTTGGTTAATGACCACCTGTTTTTTACCGGATTGCCTGAAACAATTTTTGAACTTCAGAAAATCCCTGGATTATTTGTCATTAAAGATTCAGAGTTTGACATGAAAAATCTGGATTCCGATAAAACAAATACATATGAAGCTGTAGTTTCCAATTCTTCGACATTAGTTGGACAGACTGTCCGTGAAAGTAAATTTCGGGATAGATATAATGCTGTAATTTTAGCGGTGCATCGCAGCGGCACTAGAATGAATAAAAAAATTGGAGATATTATAACTCACTTTCCGCAGGTTGAAAACGCATTTTTTTCGAATTATTAATCTGCTAACTACTTAGCATGATTGAAGTTAATCGGATTGACCAATTCACAGTATTTCATTTTTTCACAAGTAATTTCTTTGTTGGCG
>JAUVXM010000051.1 GCA_030603565.1 Candidatus Aminicenantota bacterium | reverse complement strand
AATATTATAAGAATGATTAAATTAAAAGGAGTAAATGGGCTCATAGATCAATTAATTTGATCTATTCTTTGGGGTGTTTTCTAAAATTGCAAATAAATGTCTATATTAATGAAAAATTGTCTTAGAGAGACTTTTATTTTTGTAATTTGAATAAAAATGTTTATTTTAATGCCAGTTATGACACAGCCTGATCTGCTTTGTTGCAGCGGATTCGCGGTGAAATACCACAGCTTCATCCCCTGCGCCTTGCATCTACGGCAACCTCGACTCGTGAATAATCCAGGTCCTCCTGAATCATTCATAAAAATTGCCGATGCCGTATTTAAAAAAACAACAACTTATTTTATCATCGGCACTTTTTACCCTCCGAGCGAGACGATCTTACCGCATCTGCTTCGTTACAGGGTATTCGCGGTGAAATACCACAGCTTTATACCCTGTGCCTCGTATCTGCGGCAACCTCGACTCGTGAATAATCCAGGCAAGTTATCCTGATTCTTTTTGCAGCTTTTCCTTGAAAAAATGGCCTTCTACTTATTATTTAATACAAATTTCTTGAATGCTTAAGTTTAAATGAAAATTAGTTAAACTTTTGGCAAGTTATTCCGATTTAGAAATAGGATAGATTTTAAATATTTTGTCTAACTGGAGGGATATGAGTTGTTGTTTTTTTTGGGTTGAGTCCATAGAGGCGGAAGAGACCTTGCCGGAGACGGTTAGATTTAAGTTGTTTTCAAGAATTAAGGTTTTTGGAATTTTTAAACTTAGATCCAGTTTAGTCCCAAGCAGAACTTTATTTTTTATCCTGATTACTGCTTCCTGGGAACTAATCTCGGAGAGCTTGGTCTTTTCTTCGAAATTATCACCTCTTGCATCGTATCCTGAGACTAGCGCAGGAAGATGTAGAACGAAAGAACGCTCTTTTTTTAATGCCTTGGATGGTCCCTTGATATAGGGCATATTTTTTGGTTGTGTCATTTTAATTTTAATGAATAATTTTAAGTAATTGACTATTTTACTTGGAAGCTTCAATAATATATTTGTTATTAAATTTCAGAGATACACGTAATTTGGGATTTTCTTTTTTGGGAGATTCCAGAAAAATCACTTCACCTTTAATCACTAATTTCAGATCTTTGTCATCTGAAAGTTTAGATGGGAGGTCAACTGTAAGTCTTAATTCACTCCCGGATGTTACTTTTGTATTCAGCCAGAATGACGAGCCACTGTTACTGATATAGGACAGGACAGTTTTTTCCTGGAAATTTTTTCCCGAGGCGTCTATTCCTTGCACTAGAGTAGGTAAAGGTAGATTAAAGCCTGTTTCATTTATGGGAGTATTTATTATTCTTTTCTTTGTTTTAGGATCTGGCATTTCTGCTTCCTTTTAGGGTCATACATAAGATGCCACATTATATTTTTTACATCAATCACCCTTTTCGATGAAATGCGGGGTGAATTTTTTATCACCGCTCTCATCTTGTTGTAAAAAGGAATCACATGGATACTGAACTGTAATCATAGTTCCAGTGAAAATCGAGATTACCTCGAAAACGAAACGGTTAATTGAATCACTATAGGAATAAGTGTAAAATATTAGCCTGGCAAAACGTATCATACATATCGACATTTTTTATGAATAATTCAGGTGGACTTGGATTATTCACGAGTAGAGGTTGGCGCAGATACGAGGAGCAGGGGATGAAGCTGTGGTCCTTCACCGCGAATCCGCTGCAACAAAGTAGATGCGGGAAGATCGGCTCGCTTGTAGAGTAAAAAATGTCGATTATATATAGAGAATAAATCTAAAACATAACGGTTAATTGAATCACTATAGGAATAAGTGTAAAATATTAGCCTGGCAAAACGTATCATACATATCGACATTTTTTATGAATAATTCAGGTAGGAGAAAGAAATGAAAAACGAAGAACGCTTGGTGAAAAAAATTACTCAGAAGAGCAAAGATTTTTCAAAATGGTATGTAGAGATTATTAAGAAAGCAGAGATGGCTGATTATGCGCCGATTAAAGGAATGATGGTAATAAGGCCCTATGGATTTGCTGTATGGGAAAATCTTCAGAACCTGCTGGATCTTAGGATAAAAGAGACTGGACATTCTAATGCTTACTTTCCTCTATTTATACCTGAAAGTTTATTAGAAAAGGAGGCGGAACATCTGGAAGGATTTTCTCCTGAAGTTGCTTGGGTTACCCATGGAGGGAAGGAGGAACTTGAAGAAAGATTGGCAGTACGTCCGACCTCAGAAGCTATAATCGGAAATATGTATTCAAAATGGATCAAATCTTACCGGGATCTGCCGGTATTGATAAATCAGTGGGCAAATATAGTACGCTGGGAAAAAGTCACCCGCCCCTTCTTAAGAACTACTGAATTTTTGTGGCAGGAAGGGCATACAGTGCATGAAACAGCTGAAGAAGCTCAGAAAGAAACTATGATGATCCTTGAACTTTATAAAGAATTTGCAGAATCTGAATTAGCTATCCCGGTAATCTCCGGAATAAAAACTGAAAGGGAAAAATTTGCAGGAGCAGAGGCTACTTATTGTGTCGAAGCGTTGATGGCGGATGGAAAAGCTCTGCAAATGGGGACCTCACATTTTTTGGGCCAACATTTTTCAAAAGTTTTTAATATAAGGTTTGAAGATAGAAATCAGAAACTACAATATGGCTGGCAAACTTCATGGGGAGTGTCGACTCGTCTTATAGGGGCTGTAGTTATGGCTCATGGGGATGATTCAGGTCTTAAGCTGCCTCCCCGTATTGCTCCGATTCAAGTGGTTATTGTGCCTATTTCAGGAGGAGATTGGCAAAAGACCGTCCTTCCTGTAGCAACCAGGATAAAGGATGAGTTGAAGCAAGCCGGAATAAGAGTCAAGCTTGATCATAGAGAAGAATTTACTCCAGGTTGGAAATTTGCAAACTGGGAAATGCGGGGAGTTCCTTTAAGGATTGAAGTTGGTCCACGGGATATAAAAAATAATCAAGCTATTGCTGTACGCCGGGACACTGGTGACAAAACTCCGGTTGCTCTAGATGAGTTGAAAGAAAAAGTACGCGCTACCCTGGCTGATATTCAGAAGTCTTTGCTTAAAGCTGCGTTTAAATATCAACAAGATAATAGTTATGAGGTTGATAATTTTGAAGAATTTAAATCTGTTCTGGAAAATCAGAGAGGTTTAATAAAAACATTCTGGTGCGGTGCTTCTGCTTGTGAAGACAGGATTAAAAATGAGACGATGGGAACTATAAGGGCAGTACTTCTGGATAAAGATAAAAGTGGAAAAGCTAATGGCAAATGTATCCTTTGTGGAAAAGAAACGGATAAGCTTGTATATTTTGCCAGGGCTTATTGATTTTGGAAAAAATTGTTTAATTTTAAAAACTGGAATATGAAAGAAGATAATTTCCGGGAAAAGCGGATCAAGATGGTGGACTCGCAGATAAGAGCTAAGGGAGTAGTTGGCAGTAAGGTTCTTAAAGTAATGGAAAAAATCCCCCGACACCGTTTTATTCCTGAGAACACGAAAGCGCATGCCTATGCTGATGAACCTTTGCCCATTGGAAAAGGGCAGACTATTTCTCAACCTTATATTGTTGCATACATGACGGATGCCCTTAACCTGGATGGTAGTGAGAAAATATTGGAAATTGGGACGGGTTCCGGATATCAAACCGCAATCCTGGCTGAAATTGGGAGAGAAATATATACTGTTGAAGTTATAGAACTTCTTGCTACCCGGGCAAAGAAAGTGTTATCTGAGCTTAGCTATACCAATATTCAATTTAAATTGGGTGACGGCAATGAAGGATGGGATGAACATGCTCTTTATGATGCTATTTTGGTAACAGCTGCGCCTCCAAAAATCCCTGATAAATTAGTAGAACAATTAAAAATAGGGGGAAGGATGATTCTGCCTGTAGGTGTTACATTTCAGGAACTGGTATATATTGAGAAACTGAAAAATAAATTCAGAAAAAAGAAGCTTTTACCGGTGCGTTTTGTACCTCTCGTATCAATGGATTAAGAAATAATCATATAGACGTTTCGTTTTTGATGTAATCCCGGTTTATAATCGACATTTTTTATGAATAGTTCCGGTTAGATGAAATGAGCCCGGCCAGTTCTTTTGCTGCATTTTGAGATGCATTTTTATCTCCAAGAATCTTCCTGATTTTTTTGAAATGTTCAATCATTTTTGACCTAGCGGTGGCTGAAATAAGTATTCTCTCAGTTTCGCGAAAAATGTTTTCTGAAGAGAATTTTTTTTGGATCAATTCCGGGATGACTTCATGTCCGGCCAGGATATTGACAATACTGTAGTTGCTTATCTTAATAAACTTTAGCCCTAGGGAGTATGTCAAGGGAGAGAGGCGGTAAAAAGCAATGATTGGGGTCTCAAGCAGGGCCGCTTCCAGGTTTGCTGTTCCACATGAGGAAAGGGCTAAGTCACTGGCTGCTATCGCATCATACGCATCATTTTTAAGGATAAGGATAATTTGTTTGAGCTCCGGAGGAATGAAATTTGCAATTATAGTATCCTTTAAATTGTCCGCCAACAATAATACATATTGAACGTTGAAAGAAGAGTTGATCTTTTTTATTGCATTTGTAAGTACTGGCATATGATATTGTATTTCACTTTTGCGGCTGCCCGGAAGCAGGGCTATTAATTTCTTTTCAGGATCCAATCCGTACTTATGGTAGAAATTTGCTTTAGAAAAAGAAGTCCTGATCCTTTCAAGTAGAGGGTGTCCGATATATTCAGCAGGAATATTATTTTTTTTGTATATGTTTTTTTCAAAGGGAAAAATCAATAACATTTTCGCAACAGTCCTTTTGATAAGCTTAAGCCTTGCTTTTCGCCATGCCCAGACAGTAGGGCTTATATAATACAAAATTGGAATAGAAAGTTTTTTCAGAGACTTTGCCAGCCGCAGGTTGAAATCAGGAGAATCGATCAAGACTGCTGCAACCGGCAGTTCCTTGCGCACTTCAGATAATACTAGTTTAAATATCCTGTGGATCCGAGGAAGATGAGACACGATTTCGATTATCCCTACTATGGCTAGATCATCAAGGGAAAAAAGAAGTCTGACCCCCTCAGCTTCCATAGATCTTCCTCCGATTCCGAAAAAATTAGAGTCAGGGTGGATTTTTTTAAACTGATGGATAAGGGCTGCCCCGTATTTTTCCCCCGAATTTTCTCCGGCAATGATGAGAATGGAATCCATTTTTACTATTTATTCTCTTGGCTATAATAAATGATCTTGGGTAGTTTTTTTGGATCCTGCCCGAAATAAAAAAGCCATTTGTCATAGGTATTTTGGTCAAGATATACCCTCTTGGATTCCATTGTAGAAGTGCTGACTACTCCTATGATCTGAGCGTTTTCTATAGAATTTAAAGCAGCTTGAGGAGCAATAAGGATTGTTTGCGGCGAATTATTCGAAGGTTTAACACTTTTCTCTTGATTTACTGATGATCCTCTTTGACTTCTTTGGGGTGTTCTTTGTATCCTACTTGGAGTCGGCGCCTTTCCATAATTAAGGATAACATTCCATTCCCCGTGTTCGGTCATCGGGTCTTTAAATAACCGCCGTAGGCATTTTTCTTCCAGTAATACGTCAAATTCCTGGGGATATTCTCCAGGGAATTTGGTTTGATATAAGCGGACAGCTTCGACATATTGTTTCCCGCGAAAGATCAATTCTTCTTCCAGTTCCCGTTGAATCTGAGTCTGCCAGACAGGGGCAGCTACCATCAAACCCAACGTGAGTATGAATATTGCAAAAAGCAGGATGATAAGAGTATATCCCTGATTCTGTTTGTTTTTATTTGTTATCATTACCAGGTATTGTAGATCGTTCCATCTATAGCTTTTTTATATGAACCCGATCTTACATCAGCTGTACCGGGAATCACTCCTTCCAAGAGATCGTCTTCTAACAGAGTCTCCTGGATTTCGATCCAGGTTTCAGTAGATTTGGTCATCGGGTCTAAAGGTATTTTAAGGAGGTACTTTTCATCTACAAGTGTTTGTAATGAAATAGGGTATTTGTGCTTGTCAGTATAGTACTGCTGGAGTAAGGTTCGCATCTGAAAAAGATTTTCTTTTAAAGCTGCTTCATTGGCTTTTTTTACTGCATACTTATATTGAGGTATTCCCAGTCCCACCAGGATACCGATGAGGGTAAAGACGATTATTAGTTCTATAAGCGTGAACCCTTTTTCCATATATCTGCTTCGCATATCTCTTATTCCTTTAATAAAACTTACCACTCCCTGTATTTAGTGTCATTTAGGGCTGTGCCCAGATTACGAGTATAAACATCAAACACGTTTTCACCTCCCCAACTATCCGAGTCATAATCGTCCTGGTATGACCTTTGTCCCCATTCGTATGAGCTTGTCATAGGATCTCTGGGGATCCGTCTTAACAATTTAATTATTTTCGTGACTTCCTTGCCATCTTTTTCTTCCTTTATCTCTACTCCCTCTACCAATATGTTAAGGTCAGGGGGATAACCGTGAGTCTCTTCTTCAAACTCGAATTTCTTTTCATCGGTTAATTTTTTATAGGCATCAATTGCTTCTCTGATTATTCTCAGATTTCTGCGCAATTCGATTTCTTTTTCCCTTTTTACAGCAATTTTTGCTAATGGAAGAGCAGCTGCAGCCAAAACAGAGATAATGGCGGCTGAGACCAGCAATTCAGTAATTGTAAATCCCTTTTGCCCTTTTGAATATCTAATCATTTACCCAAACAGACCTTTCGTAAGGATTATTCGAAAAATATTAACTATCACTATCCATAAAATATATCAACATATATAATACTAAGAAAATGGAAAATAGTAAATAGCATTAAACCAGCAACTTGATGTCCCTGCTTTTTTAATCAGGGGGATAATACTTAGAAGCGGTTTTTTTTGGGGTTATGGCGGCTTGAATAGCTATTTTTGTTAAATTTATTTTGTGGGTTGGGAGAACTATTCGATCTGCTTTCTAGGGCTTTTTTGCTTAATCTGACTTTATTGTTTTCATCTATGGAGATGACCTTGACATTTAGTGTCTGACCCATTTTTATTTCATCCCTAACGTTTTTGACTCGGAAATTAGCTATTTCAGAAATATGGAGCAGTCCATCCGCATTTGGCATGATCTTAACAAAAGCGCCATAGTCTTCAATACGGACGACTTTGCCAGAATAGGTTTTGCCGACCTCAGGCTCAGCGGTTAGATCCTTGATCATTTGTTCAGCTTTCTTTACTGCTTCCATATCTGGAGATGCAATATTAACCTTTCCTGATTCTTCAATGTCTATTTTAGCATTTGTCTCAGCAATAATACTTTTTATGGTTTTTCCTGATGGCCCGATAACCAAGCCCACTTTGGAGGGCTTGACATAAATGCTAATGATCCTAGGTGCATATGGTGAGATTTCCGGGCGGGGACCAGAAAGCTCTGCTTTCATCTTGTCTAAAACTTTTAAGCGGGCATCCCTGGCTTTTAAAAGTCCCTCTTTGAAAACCTCAATAGGAATTGAGGGGACCTTTAGATCCATTTGAATGGCCGTGATCCCTTTTTCTGTACCGGCGACTTTAAGGTCCATATCGCCGAAATGATCTTCCAGTCCGGCTATATCGGTCAAGACAATATGGCGGTCTTCTTCTGTAATAAGTCCCATAGCCATTCCGGCTACAGTTGTTGATATAGGCACTCCGGCATCCATTAGGGCCATTACAGATCCACATACAGTGGCCATAGAAGAAGACCCGTTCGATTCAAGAATGTCAGACACCACCCGGATGGTATAGGGAAACTCTCCTTCATCTCTTGGGAGAGAGGTAACAATGGCTTTTTCTGCTAATGCTCCATGTCCTATTTCCCTTCTTCCCGGACCGCGAAGAAAACTAACTTCTCCAACACTGAATGGCGGGAAATTGTAGTGCAGCATAAATTGCTTTTCGGTTTTTTCCCCTAATCCGTCTATGGTTTGAGTATCCTCAAAAGTGCCAAGTGTAACAGTTGCAAGACACTGGGTTTCTCCCCGGGTGAAAATAGCTGAGCCATGAGTCCGCGGAAGAATTCCGGTTTCTATAGTTATGGGTCTTATCTCATCAAAAGACCTTCCATCCGGCCTCTCGCCTTTGTTGAGGATTAAGTTCCTTACTACTTTTTTCTGAACCTGGTAAAATATTTCATTAATTTCTTTGATTTCGTCTTCATTGTCTTTCGGGATGTCTTCCAATATCGATTTTTGGATTTCTCTGAGTTTTTTATTTCTTTCTTTTTGGCAATCTGCTTTAAACGCATCTGTCAGAGGAGTTGATATTTTTTGTTCGATATTATTGAAAGTTTCTTGGCTTAGTTTCTGAATGGAATATTCACGTTTTTTAATGTTTAGCTGTTCGTATAGGTCTTTCTGCAATTTAATGATTTTATTGATGGTTTCCTGAGCATAAATTACGCCTTCGATAATCTTGTCCTCTTCGATTTCTAGAGAAGCTGCTTCAATGACTACGATCCCTTTTTCAGTTCCAATAACGGTCATGTTTAAGGGGGATTTTTCGAGCAGACTCTGAGGAGGATTGATGATAAACTCGTTGTCTATATAACCGACTTTTACAGCGCCTAAAGGAGTTGTGAAGGGAATGTCTGAGAAATAAAGGGCAGCTGAGGCCCCGATGACACCGAGTGTGTCCGGTTCGTTTTCAAGGTCTGCTGAAAGAAGGAGAGCGACTATCTGAGTGTCAAAAGAATATCCTTCCGGGAAAAGCGATCTTATTGGTCTGTCAATAAGCCGGCTGATAAGGATTTCTTTTTCTGATGGCCTGCCTTCCCGTTTAAAAAATCCTCCCGGTATCTTCCCTCCGGCATAGGTGTATTGCCTATAATCAACGATTAAGGGCAGGAAAGGTTTGGCTTCTTTTTGCTCTTTTTTTGAACAAGCGGAAACAAACATTACCGTATCACCGTAGCGGATAAGGACTGAGCCATCGGCTTGTCTGCCATACTTGTTTAATTCTATTGTCAGAGTATTATTATTTATTTCTAGAGTTAGTTTGTTATTTAACATAAAGTTAATTTCTCCAAGTAAAACTATTTTCTAAGTCCAAGTTTTTTTATAAGATTTGAATAGCGTTTTAGGTCTTCTTTCTTCAGGTATTCCAACAGCCTTTTTCTTTTCCCCACTAACTTCATGAGACCAGTCTTGGAATGATGGTCATGTTTATGGGTTTCAAAATGTTTGCTCAAATAATTAATACGGTTGGTTATTAAGGCAATTTGAACCTCAGGCGAACCTGTATCTTTAGGGTTGATTTTATTTTCTTTAATAATTTTTGTTTTCTCTTCTGTATTAAGAACCAATATTTTCTCCTTTTATATAATCATTTATGCTATCAGAATTCCCAAGAAAAGTAAAATTTAAATACTCTGGAAGCATATATTAAAGAGGCATGATTTCTAGGTGGATGTTAAGAATATCTATCCTGATTTTTTGGTAATATCAGGAAGTTAGGCTTTTTTTCCTTTGGATAAGATGTTGAGCATATTTAGAACTTAACCCACCCATTTTATCCTCTACTTCCTTCAATTTTGTTTCAATTTCAGACAGAGTCATCTTATTTATCTTCTTTTTTTTCTTAAGAGCAGGTGATTCGGTTTTTTCTTTTTTATCTTCAGTTGTTTTTTCTTCATCTTTTTTTGGTTCTTTAGGTTCAGCGACTTTTATTTCTTTATCTTCTTTATCTTCCTTTTTTTTGTCTTGAGCAGGTTTTTTATCTTCAGTTGTTTTTTCTTCATCTTTTTTTGGTTCTTTAGGTTCAGTAACTTTTTCTTCTTTCTCTTTTTTCTCTTCTTCCATTTGATCTTCCTTTTTTTTTAGAAACGAATTTATAAAAATCAATAAATAACACACTTATAATACCAGAAAACATAATAAAATGAAATACTTATGTTGAAATAGTTCTGAAAAACCAGATAATAATGATTAAATGGAAAAAAAACAGGAAAATATAGAACAAGAATGCTTCGTGTGGACAGCCTCTGGTTAATACTGTATAGTTTTTGAAAATGTACATAATCTATTCATTTATACTGTTGATTACACTTTGTTTTTATATCCCGGTTTATTTTGTCAGATATAGAATTATGAAGGGAGAAAGTCTGCATTTAAGGGAAAGATTAGGCTTATGTGTTCAAGAGAAGAAAAGTTGTGATAAGGCACTGTGGATCCATGCGGTTTCGGTTGGGGAGGTTTTGTCAGTACAGAATCTGGCAAAACGAATAAAAGCAGAACATCCGAATTGGGTGATATATTTTTCTTCTCTGACGTTTTCAGGTCTAAGGGTTGCTGCAGATAAATTGAATGATGTGGACAAGATATTTTATATTCCCTTTGATTTTAATTTTATTGTAAAAAAATTCTTTAGAAAAATTAAACCGGACATTTTTGTGCTTGTTGAATCTGAATTCTGGCCTAATCTTTTAAGGTCTGCAAAAAAATATTCAAAGGGAGTACTTTTGATCAATGGTCGTATTTCAAAGAAATCTCATAAAATATTCTCAAAATTTAAATTTATTGTTAAGAAAGTTTTAGAAAACATAGATATTTTTTTGGTGCAGACTGATATTGACAAAAAAAGATTAGAAGATATGGGAATAAATGGCGACCGGCTAAAAGTTGCAGGTAATCTAAAGGCTGAAATTGAACTTCCTATATTGTCAGAAAAGCAGGTGAAAGAAATGAAAGATGATCTTAATATTCCTGCAGATGTTAAAGTTGTAATTGCCGGGAGCACCAGAAAAGGGGAGGAAGAAAAGCTCTTGAATGCATTTGCCAAAGCACTAGAGCAAAGAGATGACTTAGCCCTTATTATTGCTCCCCGCCATCTTGAGCGTACGGATGAGATAGTAAAAGTCAGTGAAGGCCTGATGCTGCCAGTAATAAAACGAACCAGACTTAAAAAGGAGGATAAATGGAAAGTCCTCATTCTTGATACAATTGGAGAGCTTTCATTTTTTTATTCTGTCGTGGATGCTGCATTTATCGGTGGCAGCTTGGTTCCATGGGGAGGACAGAATTTTCTGGAGCCGGCATTTTACGGGAAGCCGATTTTTTTCGGACCGCATATGGATAATTTTGCTTATCTTGCAGAGCTTTTTATTAATAGAGGAGCAGCAAAGGCCATTACTTGTGAGAATGACCTGCTTAAAATGTTTCTGTTCAAAGGGGAAAATAATTTAAGGAAAATAGGAGATGCAGCAAAAGAAACTTTAATATCATTGCAGGGAGCGACTGATAGGATTATGAATGTTATTGAAGATTTAATGAATGCTTCGGAGCGGAATGAATAGATGAATCAAGGCAATCTGAAACATCTGTCTTTGATGCTGGTAATGCTATTGATGTCACTATTATTTATGTCAAGTTTTTCTGAAACTGCCTTTGCGAGTGAGGGGAATTCTGAGTACCGGCTTAATAAGATATATCTGAAGAATTTTAAAAACGATTTTGTTTCTGTCTGTACCTCTCCTGCAAGATGGAAAAAGAAAGATTATTTGGTATTATCAGCAGTTTTAGGCACCGGAGCTATTTTATATTTGTTTGATGAGGATATCTATTCCTGGGCCCAGGAAAGGAAAAATCCTTTATCTGAGGATTTTTCTAATATAATATCGAACTTCGGAAACGGTCTTTTTCTTGGGGGAGTGATTACATCTCTTTATTCTATCGGCGAGTTCTCAAACAAACCTTCATTGAGGAAAACAGCTTTGCTTAGTATGGAAAGCTGGCTGACATCAGGGGCGGTTGTGCTGAGCTTAAAATTTCTCATTGGGCGCGCTCGTCCCTATACAAGAGAAGGAAGTACTGAATTTCAGCCATTTTCTCCAGGTTCGAGTCATTATTCTTTTCCATCTGGTCATGCGACTTCTGTTTTTGCAGTCGCTGCGGTGATCGCGGGGCAATCGGATAGTAAGTTTGTAGATATTTTAGTATACAGCCTGGCATCAATGGCTGCAGTTTCTCGTGTTCATGATCGTAAACATTGGCCTTCAGATGTGTTTATAGGCTCTGCCTTGGGATATGCTGTGGGCAAAGCTATCTGCAGATTAAACAGAAGCCGGGAAAAAAATAGATTGGACGTAGGATTGCAATTATCTCCTTATAGGCAGGGGATTACTATCTCTTACAACTTTTAACCTTTCAGGTTTTATTTCTTTCTATTCTCTATTTTCTTTTCCAGAATCCGCCTTACCTTCCGTGGCAGTTTTTAAATTTTTTGCCGCTTCCACAGGGACAAGGGTCATTTCGTCCCGGTTTTTTCTGTTTGGAAGAAGAATTGGTTTCCATATAAATCTGGTAGTCTTTAGCAGCACGCCCGGAATATAAGCATTTGGACATAGCTTGAAAATAGGGAAGAGAATGACTGAAGAATTTTATATATCCGGGGCAAAGATAGTTTAGGCCTGATTCCCCTCCTGGAGCAGAAGAGAAGCGGTGAGCAGGACAGCCGCCGTGGCATAATCTTAAGTAATTACACTTCAGGCAAAAGCGGGGAAGCCCTTCCTTTTTATTATTGCCGAAATCAATCTGTTTTTGTCCGTCTATCATATCACTGAGAGTATGTTCAGAGATGTTTCCCAAATAATTTTCTTTGAATACAAAATGGTCACAGCTGTATAAATCTCCATTGTGCTCCAGAGCGGCTGCTTTTCCACAGGTTTCTGCATGCACACATAAAGAGGAGGGCATTCCCATATAAAGTCCAAGAAAAACATCGAAGTGCTGAACAAACACCTCTCCTATATCGAATTTTATCCATTTGTCAAAAATGCCTGAAAGGAAATTCCCCCATTGCTGCGGTCCGACCGACTCGTTGGAAATAGAATCATTTGAATTTCTTTCTACTATCGGGATGAACTGAAAAAAAATTGCTCCAGAATTTTTTAGAAAGTCATATATTTTTTCAGGCTGATTTCCGTTCAGGTTATTTACTACAGTAAGAGTATTGAATTCTACTTTTTCTTTGATAAGTATATTAAGACCATTCATAACATCTTTGAAGGAGCCTTTACTTTTAGGATCGCGCCTGTAGAAATTATGGATATCTTCGGGGCCGTCTATACTTATCCCAATTAGAAAATTTTCATCATGGAAAAATTTTCCCCAGTTTTCGTCCAGAAGTGTTCCGTTTGTCTGGAATGTATTAGTAATGCGTATCCCATCCCGGCAGAATTGCTTTTGGAACTTAACAGCCTGTCTGAAAAAATCGATTCCTAAAAGAGTAGGTTCTCCTCCCTGCCAGGAGAAATGCAGTTCTTTCACAGATTCAGGCTGACTTTCAATATATTGGTGTGTCAAGTTTTTCAGCACTTCTTCAGTCATCCGGAAAGATTTTATGCCGGGGTAGAGACTTTTTTTGTCAAGGTAATAGCAATAACTGCAGTTGAGGTTACAAACAGCCCCGATTGGTTTAATAATGATGTGGTATGGAAATTTAGCGGTTTTGATTGCCTTGGTATACATTGACTCTTTGAGAATAGGATAGGATATATTCTGGCTTATGTAAATGCTGGCCGCAAGAATCAGGTCAATTGATACGAATATGAAAAATCCTTTACAACCGTAATAAAAAATTTTCCTGGACATGACTGTATTCAGCAATATATCTTTATTAGGTTGGAGGAAAAATGAATAAAAAAATAGCACGGAGAGAATTTATAAAGAAAACCTCAAAAATTATTGCTGTTTCCGGATTAACCGGGTGTGGTTTATTGCTTAAAGGGTGTTCGACAAAACAGGAGTTTGATCTTGTCATTAAGGGAGGCCGGGTATTTGATGGTTTGGGGAATGAGGCATTTGAAGCTGACATTGCGATACTTGGTGATTCCATAAAAAAAATAGGGAAAATACCCCATTCAAAGGGGAAATCGATTATAGATGCTAGAAATAAAGTTGTAAGCCCGGGTTTTATTGACGCCCATGATCATACCGATATCGGATTACTGGTAAATCCTAAAGCAGAAAGCCATATTCGGCAGGGGATCACTACCGTAGTCAGTGGAAACTGTGGTTCATCGCCGTTTCCCGTTGCTGATGAAATATTCGAAGAGACCCTGGTTAGCCTTAAAGATGCGTATAATATTGAACTTGACTGGAAGGATATTAGCGGATTTTTCTCGAGATTGAAAGAAAGAGGGATTGCTCTGAATTATTCCACTTTTGTAGGACAGGGGACAATAAGAGGAGCTGCTATGGGCTTTAATGACCGGCCTCCTAAAGGTAGGGAACTCGAAATTATGAAAGCGATGGTGGAGGAGAACATACAAAACGGGGCACTCGGGCTTTCAAGTGGACTTGAGTATGCACCGGGAAGCTATGCTTTGCCAGATGAGATAGTTGTGTTATGTAAGGTAGCTGCAGATAACGGCGGTATGTATGCCACTCATATGCGGGATGAGGGGGATTTTTTAATTGAATCTCTGGATGAGACATGCGATATTGCCAGTCAGACCGGGATCAGAGTCCAAATATCCCATTTTAAGATTGCATATGCCAGCAACTGGGATAAGATAGACGATGCGATTTCCAGAATTGAGGCAGCCAGGGAGGCAGGAATATCTATATACTGTGATCGTTATTCCTATATTGCGGGCTCAACTGGGCTGAGCAGTTTTAATTTCCCTCTTTGGGCTAAGCAGGGGACTACCAGCGAATTTCTTGCCCGTTTGAAAAACCCTAACTTGGAAAGCAAGCTGCGGGAACATTTTAAGAAGCGGGAAAAAAAGATTGGGTCTTGGGACAAAGTCATCATCTCCTCTGTTTTTACAGAGAAAAATAGAAAATTTGAAGGGAAAACTGTAAAACAGGGTGCTGAAGAGACTGGTAAAGATGAATTTGAATTTGTACGTGATCTTTTAATTGAGGAAAAGGACCGGGCAAGTATGATCATATTCATGATGTCAGAAAAAAACTTAAAGAGAATTCTTGCCCATCCTTTGGTCGGAGTCGGGTGTGATGGTTCTGCTCTGGCCCCATACGGCCTGTTAGGAAAGGGAAAACCTCATCCTCGTAGTTACGGGACCTTTCCCAGGGTGTTGGGAAAATATATCCGGGAGGAAAAAATATTACCGCTTAAGGATATGTTGAAAAAGATGACTTATATTCCTGCCAGAAATTTCGGGTTCATTAAGCGTGGGGTTCTGCAAGTAGATAACTTTGCAGATATTGTCATATTTGATGAAGACAAAGTGATAGACAAGGCAACCTGGAAAAATCCTCATCAATATCCGGAGGGAATTGAATCTGTGATAGTCAATGGTGGTGTTGTGATCCAAAACGGAGAACATACAGGGAATTTGGGAGGGAAAATACTACGCCGTTCTCCCTGAATTATTCGGCTCATCGCAATAATGGATACATTAGTAAAAAAAGAGAAAGCTGAATCTGAGAGTATGGATACACTCGCTTCAGATTTTTAACGCCATTCTTCTTCATTTTTCTCGGCTTCTGCGTAACTCCCCCCGTCCGTGGGTCAGACATACTCGAAGCCCGGCTTCGCCGGATTCCCTCGAAAAACCTCATCAGAAGGCTAAATCTTCAATGTCGCTTAATCCATACCCGCAGATTCAGCCAATATCTTCTATATTAATAAACCATATCTTCATTATTGCGTTAAGTTAACCTGGATTATTCATTCAAGATTCAAAGAAAGTAGTGAAAAAGGATCGACGCGTTTACCCCTGATCTTTACCCCCCAGTGAAGGTGGGGGCCCGTGACTCTTCCGGTTGAGCCTATCTCCCCGATTATATCTCCTTTTGCCACCGTCTTTCCACGCTTTACAATGATTTTTGAAAAATGACAGTACAAAGAAAAAACCCCAAGACCATGATCGATAATAACTGTCTTACCGGCAAAATATAAGTTACAAGCCAGAACTATCCTGCCGGAGTTTGAGGCTTTGACAGGATAACCGAACGGAGTGGAGATGTCCACCCCACTATGGCTTGAACGGGGTTTATTGTTGAAATATCTTTTTTCGCCAAAATTAGGGGTTGCCTCTCCTACGGAAGGAATAATAAATGATCCATCGCCTAGCCAATCAGGTGTATAGATGTCATAAATAGACCGCAGAAGATTTGATTCTCTCCGGATCCTTTCAGCAGCTGATTTTGGAGGAGTGACGAATTTTTCATCTACCCACAGTTTTTTCACTGGGAACTCTTTAGATTTTATTTGGAGGTGTATATCTTTTTTTTTATAGCTACCATCCCCGAAAAAAACTAGAGCGGATAAAGGGTAAGTTTCAGGTTTTATTCCCAAATCAAGTCCAATAAAAGCCAGGCGTTCTTTAGGATTATTACAGCTTGCAGTAATATATTTTTTTCCGGCAAATATTATTTGTGCCTGCATAACATCCTGCTCAGTAAGGAGCCTTACTTTAATAATTTCTCCGGGCTGCAAGGTCCTGTATTCCAGATCAAGGATAAAGCTGTGTTCCTCTGATTTATTTTCCTTTTGGGAGAAGAGAAATATTGGCATAAATATTATTAAAATGAAAATTACTTTGTTTTTCATGACAATTGATTATAGTTCATAAACTGAAATACTGCCAAGAAAAAAAGTAAAGTTATTAAAATAGCATTAAATAAAAGTAAATCAATTTGAAATGAAGCGAACATGAATTATTCACGAGTCGAGGTTGCTGCAGATGCGAGACGCAGGGGATGAAGCTGTGGTCATTCACCGCGAATCCTCTGCAAAAAAGCAGATGCGGTGAGATCGGCTTGCTCATAGAGGAAAAAATGTCGATTGTTAATAGGGATTACATTGTGAACGAAATGGTAAATTGAATCACTATAAGAATCAGTGTAGAATACTGATTGAAAAAATGTTTAATACATATCGACAATTTTTTATGAATAGGTCAGGTTAAATGAGTGATAAATATAAACCGAATATGAAATCACAAGTAGTTAGAGCTGTTAGAGCTGCTTATGCTAATGGTCAGGAAGATGAAGCCTTGGAACCGATTGTTATATATGATTCTAAAGGTAAACCTTTAGGCAGGATGGCTGATGGGGATTATGTTATTTTCTATGACATAAGGGGGGAGAGAGAAGTACAGCTGACAGAAAGCCTTGTAGAAAAAGATTTTTCCAAATTCCCTGTGAAGAAAAATAACTTGATGAATTTTGTGACTATGATCGAATATAATTCATCCCTGAATGTAAAAGTAGCCTTTCCCCCTGAAGGGAGAATTAAAAATACTTTGGCTGAGGTGCTTTCTAAGCAGGGAATCCGTTTTTGTAAAATCTCTGAGTCAGAAAAAGCAGTACATGTCGGCTATTTCATGAATGGAAAAAACGAGGAGCTTTTTCCCGGAGAGGAAAGGATCGTAGTGCCTTCTCCTGAAGGAATAGATTCATATGCTGAAAAACCGGAAATGAGTGCAAGCGGGGTGACAAAAAAGATCGCTTCAAAATTAAAAGACCCATCCTGTTCGCTGGTCATCGCTAATCTTGCTAATGTGGATGTGGTCGGACACATTGAGAATAAAGCCGCTGTTATCAATGCGGTTGAAGCAGTTGATGGAGAGATAGGAAAGATAATCGAAAATTGCCGGCGGAATAAGGTGACCTTACTTGTCACTGCAGATCATGGAACAGTTGAGGAATGGTTATATCCTGATGGCCAGATAAATACGGGACATACTCGTAATGCAGTTCCTTTTGTGCTGGCGGATTTTTCAGTTAAAAAGCCAAAAAATCGAACGCTTTGCTTGAAGGGCGAGCTTGCAGATGTAGCTCCGACTATACTTGAGTTAATGGGGCTGGATAAACCTGATGAAATGACAGCAAAAAGCCTTCTTGAGAAAAATGATGAACAAGATAATCCAGCTGATAAAATTTTACTGCTGATCTTGGATGGCTGGGGTTTGAGAAGCGAAAAGAAAGGGAACCTGATTGCAGAAGCCAGAACTCCGATTTTTGACAGCTTATGGTCCAGTTTTCCGCACGTCAGGCTGAAGGCTTCGGGAGAAACTGTGGGGATGCCTGAGAATACAGTGGGAAATTCCGAATCAGGTCATCTTCATTTAGGAGCAGGGAGGAGGATCCTTTTGGACCGGGTGAGAATCGATAATGCAATTAAGGACGGTACTTTTTTTAAAAATGAATCATTTATCTGGGCTATAGAAGGTGCTAAACAGCAGAATAAGGCACTACACCTTTTGGGAATTGTATCTCATTACAGCTCTCATGGGACTATCAAGCATCTCTTTGCTCTTTTGAAGCTGGCAGCAAAACATGGATTAAAGGATGTTTTTGTCCATGCATTGATCGGAAGGAGAGGAGAAAAGCCTGAAAGCGGAGCTGTTTATATAGCTAAAGTTGAAGATATGTGTCGTTTATATAAGGTTGGGGAGGTTGCTACTGTTATTGGAAGATTTTGGGCCCTGGATCGTGAGAAGAAGTGGGATCGTATTGAAAAGACTTACAGGGCATTTGTATATGGTGAGGGGGCAAAGGTCGAAAAGTAGAAATTAGAAAAAGGGAACTTTCTTTTATATAGTTCGTATATTGATATGATGAATGTAGAAAATTTTGAAGTTAAGAACCTTCATTTCAATTACGGTAAGGTTAAAGCCTTGGATGGAGTGAACCTTAAACTGCCGGGGGGTGCAATTGGGCTTTTAGGTCCTAATGGAGCCGGCAAGAGTACTTTAATCAAAATATTACTCGGATTTCTTTCTCCGGATAAGGGAGAGGGGCTTGTCTTGGGTTATGATATAAAAAAGCAGCAATCCTCGATTCGGCGGTATGTGGGATATATGCCTGAAAGTGACTGTTTGATCCCGGGCATGGATGCAGTTTCCTTTACTTCCTATCTGGGAGAATTATCCGGGATGCCCCGGCAGGAAGCCATGAAACGTGCTCATGAAGTATTGTTTTATGTAGGTTTGGAAGAAAGCCGCTACCGTAACCTTGAGACCTACTCAAGCGGCATGAAACAAAGGCTTAAACTTGCTCAGGCTATTGTTCATGATCCCAAACTAATATTTTTAGATGAACCGACCAGCGGATTGGACCCGAGGGGACGAATAGAAATTCTGGACCTTATTCTGGATATATCTTCAAAAAAGGATATTCAGGTTCTTATCTCTTCTCATATCCTTTCCGATATTGAGAGCGTATGTTCGTATGTAGTGATTTTAAATAAAGGAGAATTAGCTTCTCAGGGGAAAATAAGCGACCTCAAACAGATCAACTACAGTCTTTATGAGATCAAAGCTTTTGAAAATGTTGAAAGATTTATTGATGGATTAAGTAATATCGGCTGTAAAGTAGAACAGACAGCGGACAAGTTGATAAGGGTGTATTTGCCTCCGGAAAAAATTCCTCAAGATATAATAAGTATAGCCGTGGAAGAAAAAACTCAAATAAGGCATTTTGTGAAAAGCCAAACATCACTTGAAGATATATTTGCGGACATTGTAGGAGTTGATTGATGTCGATTAAAGAGAAAGGCTATACCCATTGGGACGGGAAACTAAAAAAAATGAAATTTCCCTGGAAGCCGATCACCCAGTGTGGCATTAAATTAACTTTTAAAAAGAAGTTTTTCAAATTTTCATTTTTCTTAACCTTGGTTCCAGCCCTGATATATTTGGCAGGAATTTATGCTTCTGAAAAAATTGAGGATTTTTCTTTCTTAACTCGCGATACAGATACCCTTTCTTTTTTAAAGGTAGATCCTAAGTATTTCAGTAGTTATTTTACCAGTGACACTCTGCTGTTTATGATTATTTTGTTAATGGTGTTTTGTGGAGCAGGGCTCATTTCGGATGATCTGAAATATAACTCTCTTCAGCTTTATTTTTCCCGGCCAATCAAAAAAAATGATTATTTCATGGGGAAAGCTGCTGTGATAGCTTTTTTTATATTCATAGTGACTCTTATTCCCGGCATCGTGTTTATTGTAATGAAATTGATATTTTCAGGTAGTTTTAGATTTTTAGCCTCCTTCCCGTGGCTGATTTTTTCTGTTGTCGGTTATTCTATTTTTATTACTACTTTTTTTGCTTTTTATACTCTGTTTTTATCTTCTCTTAACAAAAACAGGCGTTATGTAGGGATACTTATTTTTGGTCTATATTTTTTTTCTGAAATAATTTTCGGAATATTTTTCGGAATATTTAAGAGCAAATACTTTGCGCTTCTGTCGATTGAAGTTAATCTCCAACAGGTCGGTGCTGGCTTTTTCGGGCAAAAACCCGTTTATGATATCCCCTGGATATTATCTTTTTTGATTATCACAATGATCTGTATTTTGGCCGCGATCGTATTGAAAAGGAAAATCCGAAGTGTCGAGGTTGTAAAATGAACCCGGTAATTCAGACGGATAAACTTTCAAAATGGTATGGAAATGTACTGGGATTAAGTGATGTTTCCATAAAGATTGAAACCGGGATCACGGGTCTTTTAGGGCCCAATGGAGCGGGAAAGTCCACTTTTATGAAATTGATGACAGGGCAGCTAAAGCCTAGTATCGGGAAAGTTTTGATCCAAGGGGAAAGAGCCAGAAATAACTATACACTTTTCTCAAGAATGGGATATTGTCCTGAATATGATGTTTTTTATGATGAGTTGACTGGGTGGCAGTTTATAACGGGAATGTTGAAACTTAATCATTTTTCTTCCCCGGATGTTGAAAAAAATGCAAGAAAGGCAATGGAAATAGTAGAGCTAATGCAGGATAAAGACAGAGTTATACGTTCCTACAGCCGAGGTATGCGTCAGAGATTAAAATTTGCCCAGGCTATTGCTCATGAGCCTGAAATATTACTTCTAGATGAGCCTTTAAATGGCTTGGACCCTCTGGGAAGGCGCAAGCTGATACAGCTTATTAAGACATACCGGGATGAAGGTAAGTTAATAATCGTTTCCAGTCATGTTCTTCCTGAAATAGAGGTTTTGACTAATAAAATAGTTCTTATCCATCAGGGAAAGATCTTTGCTCAGGGAGACATCCATTACATTCGGGATCTAATTGAGAACCATCCGCATATGATATCTATTATCTGCAGTAATAGAAGGAAACTTGCCTCAAAATTTATTAAAGAAGAATATGTGCTGAAAGTCGAATTTGGAAAAGTAAAAAACAGGGTGACAATTGAGACCAATGATAGGGATAAATTTTTTTCCAGTCTGCCTTCTGTTTTAAGGAAGAATGATATTGAAGTTGAGGAAATCACTTCTCCGGATGATAATCTTCAGGCGGTTTTTGATTATATAATTGGAAAATAATATGGAACATACAGAAACAGGCAGGCTAAAATTTTATCTGACATCTATCAAGCAGGTTTTTTCCTTCTTTTTTTCCCTTGGAAAGCGGGCCAGGAAAACTAAAGCTTTTTATCTCCTCAGTTTTCTCCCTGTACTAATCTCGTTTGTAATAAAGTTTGCCCTGATCTTTTCTGAACATAGAGATATCCAGGGGATATATATTTTTACTAACATAATTATGGCTTTTTATCTTCAATTTCTGATCCTGGTTTTGGCTTTATTCTTTGGTACTTCTGTCTGCTCTGAGGAACTGGAAGGAAAGAATCTGACTTATCTTGTTACCAGGCCTATTCCTAAAATGTCTATTATCCTGGGTAAATACGCAGCTTATACATTATTGACTATCTTTATGACAGTTATAGGAGTAGTGATTTCCTTCGTAATTTTAAACCTGAGTGATCTGCTTGATTTTTCCCTCTACGAGATACTGCTAAAAGATATTGCTGTGTTAAGTTTGGGATTGATGTGTTATATGGCTTTTTTTACTTTTTTCGGGACTTTTCTTAAAAAATCAATCATGTTCGGATTGATATTCAGTTTTGGGTGGGAGAATATAATCCAGTATTTTCCCGGTTCCACTCAGAAGTTCGCAATTGCTCATTATCTTAAGTCGTTATTGCCTGCTTCCCCATCAGGAAGGTTTGCTTTTTTAATTTTCCGGCTGGAACCGACATCGCCGGTAATCTCGGTTTTTATGCTTTTCCTGATTACAGTGGTTTTTCTTGCCTTAGCCTGCCTGTTGTTTTCTTATAAAGAGTATATACTTGATGATTAATTATTTCTTTTCTGGTTCGGAAGGTACAACTTCTTTTTTAAGTTTGGTCAGGAGTTCTTCAGGTATAGTAGCAGATATGGTGATAAATTCATCGGTTGAGGAGATTTCAATTGCGTTCATCAGTTCGCCGATTTCAGGCTTT
>JAUVXM010000067.1 GCA_030603565.1 Candidatus Aminicenantota bacterium | reverse complement strand
TACCATTTTTCTCCAAAAATTGCAAGCAAGATTAGCATAAGATCCCTCATTTTTCTGAGCTTCTTAGCCTTAAGCAAGAATCAGGTCAGTTGATACGAAAACACACGAATTTTCCCCAGCGAGGAAAATCCGCTCGGATACTAGTTTTATTTATTTAGCGAAAGTTCAGCTGAATCTGAGGGTGTGGATACGGGTAAATCCCGGAGAAAGCCATCCGGAACAACGCGGGCATGGTTCCTCTCTACTCCAGAAAAATAGAGAATAGAAAGGGCTGTGAAATGTGAAATGTCAGTTAAAAGCCTTCTATCTTATGAAATTCTGATGTGGCTGAGGCGACATTGAAGATTTAGCCTTCTGAGAGCGCTATTTGAGGGAACCCGGCAGAGCCGGGCTGGGAGCATGTCTGACCCACGGACGGGGGGAGTTGCGCAGCAGCCGAAAAGAGCGGTCGAAGAATGGCGTTTAAAATCTGAAGCGAGCACAAGCCACACCCGAATTTCATCTCTTGAGCCCTTTTTCTATTTCCTGCTTGCTTATGCGTAAAACGATCGGACGGCCATGGGGGCATAAAGCGGAATTTTCTGTTTTAAACAACTCCTCTACCAGATAAGCCATTTTTTCCAGGGATAAAGACTCCCCGGCTTTGATAGCGGTTTTGCAGGCCATTGTTGCCAGGATTAAGTGTTTTTTTTTCTCTATTTTTTCCAGACCGACTCCTTCGAGTATACTAAAAAATACAGCCTTTGCTTCTGATTCTTTAAAGATATCCGGGTATTCTTTCAAAGCATAACTCGTTCCTCCCATGGAATCCACCCGAAAACCTGTCTCTTGCAGTAACTCCCGGTTTTCCTCCAGGCTTACTACCTGAGAGGGAGAAAGCTCAAAAAGCAGAGGAGTAAGGGCCATTTTGCACGGCCATTTTTTTCCCCGGTCAATCTGCCGGTATTCTTCAAATAGGACCCGCTCATGAGCGTTGTGCTGATCAATAATAAGGATCCCTTTATCATCTGCCGCTATGATATAAAAATTCAGGTACTGCCCCAGCACATGCGGTCCGGCCTTTTCTTCCTCCTGAACCGGGAAAGGTTTTCCGGAATATGTCAGGCTCTCTCCCTTATGATATAAAAGTGGAGGATGCTGCCTTTCCTGGATTTTATAGGCCGGTTCCTTCCCTTCCTTCTGCTTTGGATAGATTTCTTTAACTCCCAATTCTTTAAGCACAGTATTTCCGATACTTCTATATATAAACTGGAAAATAGAGCGGTTATCCCGGAATCTGACTTCAGCCTTAGCCGGGTGGACATTAACATCGACTTCAGTCAGCGGCACTTCCAAAAAGAGGAAAGCTGCTGCAAACTGTCCCTTCTCAAGTAACCCCCTATAAGCCTGATTTAAAGCCGCCTGAATGGTATTGTCCCTTACCGGCCGGTTGTTTACAAAAAACAGCTGAAGTCTTCTGTCCCCGCGGGCTAAAGGAGGTCGGGAGGTAAAGCCCAAAAGACGCAGCTCTTCATCATGGGAATCCACATTCATAAGGCCCTCCAGCAATGTTCTTCCATGCACCTGGAATATCCTCTCCTTTAAACTCTTAACCGCCGGATAGTCAAAAACCTTTCGCGAACCATGTTTTAAAAAAAACTTAACTTCAGGGTAGGATAAAGCCGCATTCGTCATATATTTTACCACCCGGTTAAGTTCAGCCCGTTCTGAACGGAGGAATTTTTTCCGGGCGGGCAAATTGAAAAAAAGGTCCTTTACCTCCAGGCTTGTACCGCGGGGAAATGCAATGTCGGCTTCCTTCTGCAGTTTTCCTTCTTCCCGGATTAGAAGAGTTCCTTTTTTTCCTGCCTCCTCTGAAGTTTTAAGCGTTACCCGGGAAACCGCGGATATACTGGCCAGTGCTTCGCCTCTAAAACCCAGGGTGGAAATCCGTTGCAGATCATCCTCTCTAGATATCTTGCTGGTAGCATGGCTTTCAAAACACAAGCGGGCATCTTCCCTGCTCATACCGCAGCCATTATCAGTAACTTGAACCAGGCCTTTCCCACCTGTTAAAAGCTCTACCCTGATATCATCAGCACCGGCATCAAGAGAATTTTCCACCAATTCCTTTGCCACAGAAGACGGCCGTTCGATCACCTCGCCGGCAGCTATTTTTTGAGACACATTTTTGGAAAGCTTTCTTATCTTAGCCATTAATCTTACCAAAAACTTTATCTCCGGAGACCTCATTTATTCTGACCCGCACTAATCCTCCTGCTTCAACAGAGCAGTCAGGAACAAATACTTCGATATAATTCCCTGTCAGTACCCGGGCTCCTTTTATTGCTTTTTCTATTACCACAGCCTCGAGTTTTTTTCCTAAAAATCGCCGCAAAAAACGCGCTCTTTTTTCTTTTGACAATTGCCTCAACAGCTCAGAACGTTTCTTTTTAACCTTACTATTTACCTGGGTCCAGCCGGCAGCCGGAGTCCCCGGCCTGGGGGAAAAGCTGAAAACATGCAAATAGGTCAAAAACGATTTTTCCAGAAAGGAATACATGTCTTGGAAATCCTCTTCCGTCTCGCCGGGAAATCCTACAATGATGTCTGCTCCCAAAGCTGCACTGGGAGAGCCTGCGTGAAGAAATTCAAGTATCGTGCGGTAATCTGCCACACTTATCTTTCTTCCCATTTGTGAGATTATTTTATCTGAGCCATGCTGAAGGGAAAGATGAAAATGAGGTGCTATTTTATGATTCGATACCAGACACTCAAGTAAAGCGCTGTCCATAAACCGCGGGTCAAGCGAGCTCAATCTGATCCTCGCCAGGCCTTTCATCCCGCTCACAGCTTCCAGCAGGTTAAGCAGCGAACTTTTTGGCTGCATATCCCGTCCGTAAAGGCATAGATGTATTCCGGTAAGAATGATCTCCCGGAAGCCTCTGTTGATATATCCTTTGACCAACTCAAGTATCCTCTCCTGTGAATAACTGATGCTCCCGCCTCTTACCCTGGGAATGATACAAAATGTGCACCTAAAATCACAACCATCCTGGATCTTTACCAAAGGGCGGGAACGATAGGGCTTAATAATATCCCCTTTGTTTGTATCCACATGGGAAAGTATTCCCTCAGGGAGTTCAACTTTTTCCTGATTGGAATAGACCTTCCAGGCTTTGGGAAGAGCCTTTAATTCCTCAGGAGCCCTTTCAATAAAGCATCCGGTTACAATCAGCTTAGCCTCGGGATTCAGACGGGAGACTCTTCTTATAAAACTCCGCACATCCCGGTCGGCCCGGGAGGTAAGAGTGCAGGTGTTTACTAATACCAGGTCGCTTTTAGAAAAATCTTTCTCGTATCTTAATCCTTTCCTCTGGAATTCATCCGCCCAACAAAATGCTTCAGCCTGGTTGACCCGGCATCCAAAGCTTTGGATGGAGAAAGATGTCATAGCCTCCCTTTCACATCTTCCGAACTTTTTTCCACTTGAGCAGCCATTTCTTTACGATAGTTTATCAACTTCTTTTTCAATAACTCATCTTTCAGGCTTAATATCTGAATAGATAAAAGGGCAGCATTAATAGCACCTGATTTCCCGATCCCCATGCAGGCGACAGGCACACCTTTTGGCATCTGGACGGTAGAAAGGAGAGCATCATAGCCATTAACACTGGATCCTCCGACAGGAACTCCAATGACTGGACAAGTGGTATGAGAAGCAACTACTCCTGCCAGATGGGCAGCTTTCCCGGCTACTGCTATAAAGATTTCTCCTCCGCTTTCCTCAAAAGTCCGGATAAGATCTTTTGTTCTTTCCGGAGTCCGGTGGGCAGATGTAACTTCCAGGATAAAGGGAACATCAAAATCTTTAAAGACCTTAAGTGCTCCTTCTATTACATTAAAATCTGATGAACTCCCAATAAAAATTGCAACTCTATTCATTTCTTCTCCTTCATCATAGTACCGATATCTCTCCGGAAATGCATGGCTTCAAAATCAATCTTATCCAAAGCATCATAGATCTTTTGCATAGCGTCACTTAAGGTATTATCCGCACAACATACATTCAAAACTCTTCCTCCGTTTGTATAATAATTATTATCTTCCTTCCTGGTCCCGGCGTGAAATATTTCAATACCCTTTATCTTTGACGCTTTATCCAGACCTTTGATAAGTTTCCCCTTTTCATATTTCCTGGGATATCCTCCGGAAGTAGCCACCACACAGGCTGCAGATTTATCATCCCATTCGATATTTTTATCCAGGACATTTTCTTCAACTGTCATTTCCATTAAATCCACAATATCACTTTTAAGCCTCAACATCTGCGGCTGAGTCTCCGGGTCACCAAAACGACAATTATACTCTAATACTTTCGGGCCCTGCTTTGTCAGCATCAACCCTACATAGAGTACGCCCTTATATTTCCTCCCCTCCTCCAGCATACGCGTGATCGTGGGAAAAACAATATCTTTAGCAATCTCATTGAACATATCTTTGTTTATATAAGGAGAAGGTGAAATAGCTCCCATTCCTCCTGTATTTGGACCTTTATCTCCATCGTAAGCGGTTTTATGATCCATAGTAGTAACAAAAGGACAAACTTTTACTCCATCAGAAAGGACAATAAAAGAAGCTTCTTTTCCTCTTAAAAATTCTTCGATCAGAATAAACCGCCCCGCCTCTCCAAACTTCTTTTCAACCATCAGTTCTTCAACGCCCTGTTCCGCCTGCCTCAGGCTTCGACAAATAAGGACACCTTTTCCAGCAGCTAATCCATCAGCCTTTAAAACAACAGGAAAAGGGAAATCACCTGAATTCAGGGTCTTTTTTGCCTGTTTTGGAGAATCCGCAATTTTAAATCCGGCAGTTGGGATTTTATGCCTCTCCATAAACTGTTTGGCAAACACTTTGCTGCCCTCGAGTTCGGCTGCAATCTGGTATGGACCAAAGCACTTAAGGTTATTCTGCTCAAATTCGTCCACAATCCCATGGGTTAAAGGCAATTCAGGGCCCACAACTGTAAGATCGATTTTTTCTTTGAAGGCAAATTTTTTCAGTTTCTGAATATCAGTGGCCAAAATAGGCAGGTTTTCAGCAAGACTCTCCGTTCCGGCATTACCGGGAGCGCAATAGATCTTATTAACCCGGGGGCTCTGTGAGATCTTCCAGGCCAAAGCATGTTCTCTTCCACCAGAACCAACAATTAATATTTTCATCTGCAGCTCCCTCCCTTATTTTTTAATTTACTAAAGATTTTTTGTCAAATTTTCCGCAAACATAGCCCCAAAATCAGAATAAGGGAAAATGCTTTCTACTATATGCGCAGCAATAGGGACCGCTACTTTCTGGGGCAGGCAATAATGCATTTTTAGAAAATTCTGCCGGAATTTCTTCACTTCCTCTTTAGCACTTCTGTTGTTAATAACCACATCGGCAATATACCCGGAAAGAACATCAAAATCTTTTTCAGTCATTCCAAACCTGGTCATCTCCTGTGTTCCCATTCTAATTCCGCTTGGTTCTAAAAAAGTCTCATCATCAGGTAGAGCCTGATAATTTGTCACGATATTATTGTCCTCAAGGCGCCGGGCAATATCCATACCATTGCCGTATTGATCTATCCGGATCAATACCTGGTGGGTCTCAGTAAAACCATCAGACTCGTCCCCTTCAACAGAAACGCCTTTATCTTTAAGAGCTCGGGCAAAGGCCTTAGCATTGGAGCGTACTTGGGTTTGAAACTCTTCTTTAAACTCGTTCATCTCATACGCAGCCATTAAAAGTCCAAGCAGGGTCCCCAGATGATGATTGCTGGTCGAGCCCGGAAAAGTCCTGCTTTTAATACTCAGCCATAACTTACGTAAGCGACTTCCTTTGGGAAAATTCCCGGCAACAAGGCCTCTCTGAGGCCCAAAAAAGGTCTTATGCGTGCTTCCGGTTATTAAATCCGCCCCTTCTTCAAGCGGAGTCTGGAACGCTCCATATAATCCCAGAACATGCGCCATATCAAACATAATGACCGGGCGTACTTCCCAATTTTTTACTAGGTCGGAGACAAACTTGATCGGCTCAGGATATATAAACATACTCTTGCCGAACACCATAAGTTCCGGTCTGTGCTCCTCAAGCATCTCTCCCATCCTCTCAATATCAGGTTTATAAGGATTTCCTTTTTGTACCGGAAAACTTACTACATTTTCCTTATCTGTCTCCGGAGATTCGTCAATAAAATTAAAAAGCGCTCCCATTGGCTGAGAACTGAGGTGACCTCCCTTGTTCAGGTCATTATTCATAACCAGCTTCATCTTACGCATTGGCTGCCCTTTAGGGCGGCTGCGATTCAAAAAACGGACCATCCCTTTGAATACGACTTCATTGGCCATCTGGCCGCTTATAGTCCGCAATTCCAACTCGCTGCAGTTAAAAAAACGGGATAATTCCTCTTTAGCCTGGTCCTCGATCTCCTCAATAAAATCTATTCCCTGGTAAAAATATACTTCTTTGCCCTTCATGGTCTTATGTTCAGCATAACGCCCGGAAGGATCGGATATCTCACACATTTTAACCAGTAACGAGGGGGTCGATTCTGAAGGAATCAGGTTAAAAGATTCCCTCTGCCGCCATATATTATTCGCCTCTATTTTTTGGGATAATGACTGAACCTTTTCATATAATGAATCCATTAATATCTCCTTTAATAATTATTAATACCTATTTTCTTCCATCTTTGCTATTTTATCCAATCTTTCCTGGTGGCGGCCTGCTTCAAATTTCGTTTTAAGCCAGATGCTGACAATATAAAGCGCTTCATCCAGGGGGAGAATTCTCCCTCCTAAAGTCAGGCAATTGGAGTCATTGTGCTTTCGGCTCATCTCTGCCATATAGTCATCGCAACAGAGAGTCGCTCTGATGCCCTTATATTTATTTGCCACAATAGACATTCCGAGCCCTGTACCGCATACAAGGATCAAGCGGTCACATTCTCCGATCTCCCTCCCTTTAAGTGCTTTAGCAGCGAAATCAACATAATCAGCCTTTTCACCTGGGCCGCAGCCGTAATCTTTAAAGGGAATATTATTTGCATCAAGATAACTTAAAATGCCATTTTTTAATTTAAAACCAGCATGGTCGGACGCTAATCCAATCTTCATTCAACCCTCCAAGCTTGGATATTCATAAAATTCGTGAATATTCCAAATTCATCTGGATTAATTATGGATAAGCTTTTCTGCCTCTGGAAATACATCAATAGCCTTTTGGATTAAGGGATCGCTCTGTCTGAAAACCTTCATCCCCTCTTCGATACCCCAGATTGAGGAAAAAATCTCCCGTTCAAGCTCACGTTTCAACTCATCCTTGGATTCCTCAAAATCCTCAGGCTTAAAAGAAATGCCAACTTTTTTCAGATGAGCTTTAAAGTCTTCAAATACGCGGGAATTTACTTCAAAATTTCGGTCGATAATTTCATCTTTCATCAATTCCCGAGAAAGAGGAGTCTGTTTTTCAGCAAATTTCCTTCCATAAGAAAAAACCGCTCCCCGTAATAAAAGCATATAAGTCAAAGGTTTATAGGAAAGCTCCACTTTATAATCGGGAGATATTCCCCCCTGTCCCAGGACTTTTCTTCCCCCTTCTGTGTACTTCACCTCACGCTCTTCAGGCACATCTCTTTTCAGGCGGTAATCTTCCAAGTAAGTATAGTCACGCTGAATCGATCTTCCACTGGGAGTATAATACCTCGCTGTCGTTATGGCGACTGCTGCTTCTTTAGATAAGGGAAATACTGTCTGCACCAGCCCTTTTCCCCAGGAATCCTGACCGATTATCAATCCCCGGTCATTGTCCTGAACCGCACCACTCACTATTTCAGGAGCACTGGCTGTTCCCTGGCTTATGAGAATGATCAAGGGTATATGCTCATACTGATCATTTTGGGAGGCCCGGAATTCCCGGGAATAATACTTCTTTCTTCCCCGGATAGAAACGATCATATCTCCTTTGGGTAAAAATTCATCTGTGATCTCAAGCGACTGAAGAAAAGTGCCGCCCCCGTTTCCCCTGAAATCAAGGATCAGCTTCTTCATGCCGAGCTTTTCCAGCATTGCCATTTTTTCACGAAATTCCTTAGTCGTGGTCTCGGCAAAATTCCGGATAAAAATATACCCTATATTATCCTGGAGCATGAAGGCATAGGGAACACTGTAAAGGGGGATCTCTGCTCTGGTTATAGTAATATCCATGGGCTCATCCAACCCTTCCCGGGTAATGGTTATGGTTATCTTTGTCCCTTTTTTTCCTCTTAATTTCTGCATCGCCTGGAAACTCGTAATGGGCTTGGTGCTTTCCCCTTCAATATGAGAGATCACATCACCCGGCTGGATTCCCAGCCGGTATGCCGGAGTGCCTTCGAGAGGAGAAATCACCTTCAGCAGATCAGCATGTTTCTGGATCATTATGCCCAATCCGAAATATTTTCCTTTGTAATCCTCTCTTAGGGTTGACAGATTCTTAGGGTTTAAAAAGTATGAGTGAGGGTCGAGTGTGAGCAAAATTCCTCTTATCGATGAGAATGCCAATTCTTCATGTTCAACTTCTTTATAATAGTTTTCCTCAATAAGAGGAACTATAGCTGATATTTTTTTAAAAGACTGAGACCACACATCCTCATCCCAGGCATGAGGATGAAGAAAAACAAGAATCAATATCAAAGAAAGAAATATCTTCTTTTTCATAACCTTTTCACAAACCTGAATTTTACCAGACCCCCTTGGGATTGTAAAGTTCTTGTTGACTTATCTCCCCTGAATGGTTATATTTTTCTAGCACTAAAATTCGAGAAAAAAGAAATGTTCGGCAGTATTGGATTCCCTGAACTCCTGGTCATACTCACAATAGCTCTGCTTATTTTTGGCCCAAAAAAACTTCCTGAAGTGGGTAAATCGCTCGGCAAGGCACTACGTGAATTTCGCAAGACTTCTGACGAGATAAAAGATAAGATCGAAGAGGAAATCCAGGCAGAAGAATTCAGGGACATAAAAAAAGACATAAATGATACAATTAACCTAAAAGGCGAAACGGAGACTAAAAAAACAGGTCAAGACAACAAAGAAGAGATCAAGAAGGGCACAAAAGGAAATGAGGAAGGGAAAAAAGTCTCCTGACAGTATGACCTTTCTTGAACATCTTGAAGACCTGCGCAAAAGAATTTTCTATTCTTTAATCGCTATTATAGGAGCGGTTATCCCTGCCTGGTTTTTCAGTAAATTCTTATATAAAATTCTGGCACTACCGGTTACCCAATTCCTGCCTGAAGGAAAAAACCTCGTATTTACTTCCCTCACAGCTCCTTTTCTGCTCTATATGAAAGTCTCTTTTCTGGCTGCCGTTTTAGCCACTGCCCCATTTCTTTTCCTTCAACTCTGGTATTTCATAGCACCCGGTCTTTATCAGAAAGAAAAAAAGAATGTCGTACCTTTTGTATCGTTCACCTCATTCTTTTTTATTGCCGGTGCTGTTTTTGCTTATTTTATAGTTTTCCCATTTGCATGTAAATTCTTCCTGGGAATGGGAGCTGATTTTGATGCTATGATAACGGTTGATCAGTACTTCAACCTGGCTCTGCGCGTTATCCTGGGAATAGCCTTGGTCTTTGAACTTCCTACCCTGGTTTTTTTCCTGTCCAAAATGGGTATAATCACAGCCCGCTGGATGATAAAATATTTTAAATATGCCGTACTATTAATTTTTATCCTTGCTGCCATAATCACTCCCACTCCGGATCCGATAACCCAGAGTATCGTTGCTTTTCCCATGCTCGGACTTTACGGTTTAAGTATTCTCATCGCGTTTATAGTGGGGAAAAAACGAGAAAAAAAGAAAAAGAAATCTGAAGAAGACCTTGCAGGATAAAACCTGGATTTAAAATGAAAATTATTGGCCTCACGGGAACAAACTGCGCTGGAAAAGGAGAGGCGGCAGAATTTCTCAAAAAGAAAGGCTTTGCTTACTTCTCTCTCTCCGACCTTATTCGGGACAAACTCCAAAAACAAGATATGGAATTAAGCCGCAACAATCTGATCCACACTGGCAACCTGATGAGAAAGGAAGGAGGCCCTGATATCCTGGCCAGACTTGTTATAAAAAAAGTCAAAGGTCCAGCCATAATCGACAGCATCCGCAACCCAAAAGAGGTTGAATATCTGCAAAAACAGAAAGACTTTATTCTTCTGGCCATTGACGCTCCCATAGAAACAAGATATATCAGGGCAAAAAAAAGAGGAAGAGACGAATCAGCCTCCTCTTTGCAGGAATTTAAAGACAAAGAAGCCGAAGAAATGACATCTAAAGAGAAAAATCAACAGTTGCGGAATTGTATTAAAATGGCCGATCATATTATAATCAACGCTGGATCGCTTGCTGAATTTCACCGCAAGCTGGAGAAGCTGTTATGAAGCCCAAAAGAACATCCAAACATAAATATTACCTGGAAATCGCCCGGGAGGTCTCCCAACGAAGCACCTGTTACCGCCGTGCTATCGGGGCTGTAATAATTCGCGACGATCAGATCATCTCCACCGGATATGTCGGAGCTCCCAGGAAAACCAGAGACTGTTTCGAGCACGGCAACTGTCTGCGGGATAAAATGAATATCCCCCACGGCCAGCGCTATGAACTATGCCGGAGCGTACATGCTGAACAAAACGCCCTCATCAATGCTGCTCGCGCCGGTGTAAGCCTGTTGGGAGGGGACATGTATATATATGGCAGCATTGTTAACAAAGATTCCCCTATTAACGCATTTCCCTGTTTTATCTGCAAAAAAATGATAATAAACGCCGGCTTAAAACAAATTATATGCTCTACTTCTGAGGGAAAGATGAGGGTCTTTAAAATCGCAGACTGGATCAACGATTGGCAGCAACAGGACATTGTTGATGATAAGCATCAGTATGGGCAAACTGTTGAAAAAACACTGAAAGAGAGAGATAAATGAAGTACAGAAAACATATTTATTCATTTTTGTTGATAATCTGTTTCGCGGGCTTGATAAATATCCAGGCCTATCAAGAACAAAAGGAAAAACAGGCTATCCCTCAAGCAGAACTCAACTTGTTAAAACTTATGAAAATCTTGCCCTCCGAAGAATCCATAGACTATGTTCAGAATAAAACCCAGTTCCAGCTCCACCCTCTTGTGACTGAACAGCGCCATGAAAAAACCTGGAATTTAAGCGAACGCATCCGCAAAGACTATGAAGCCGGCCTTAATATGCTTTTTTCCGTAGATGAAGATATCGTAAAAAAACTTGAGGCACTAGCCGAAATATCAGATGGCCTGGAAGGGGCCGTCAAATCGGTTGAAGCTGCCATTATCTCCGGCAATAAGATCTATATCTACGGATGCGGGGCCACCGGACGCTTGGCTAAACAGATGGAAAGCACTTTCTGGCGCCCGTTCTGGAATAAAGTAAAAAACAACAAAAAGATCTGGAAAAAGCTCGAACCAAATCTGAAAACCCCTGTGGAGGAGCAGCTTATAGGAGAGATGACAGGAGCTGACCGGGCCCTTATCAGTTCTCTTGAAGGATTCGAGGACCTTCTGCTCATTGGAGAACTTCAACTTAAAGACAGAAAAATAAAACGCGGTGATGTTGTTATCTGCGTAACCGAAGGCGGAGAGACCTCATCTGTTATCGGCACAATTCTGACTGCCCTTCAACAATGGAAAAAAGACGGCATTGACCGGCCGACTCAGATAAAAGAAAATCTATTTTTTGTATACAATAATCCGGACAAAAAACTTTTCCCCTTTATACGCAGCCGCCGGGTTCTGGAAGAACCGGGGATAACTAAAATAAACCTGACCACTGGGCCTCAATCCATCACCGGCTCAACCCGTATGCAGGCCACCACCATAGAGACCTTTGTGATAGCAAATATCCTCCAGACCGCCCTCGACCGCAGCCTGCGGAAATTCCTCTCAAAAAGAGATATGGCAAAACTCGGATTCCAAGAGGAAATCAAACTTGAAGAAAAATTAGCGGATTTTGCAGAAATCCTGCATAACGTAAAAAAGAACATCCCAGCGATCGCTGAGTTTACCGCCCTGGAATCCGAGACTTATAAAGCCGGATATTTTTCTACTTATTTTGCCCAGGATGGACTGATAACCGTATTTATTGACAGTACGGAACGAAGCCCGACTTTCCGGCTCTTCCCCCTGGATACTGTAAACGAAAAACACCGAAAAAGCTGGATCCAGGTATGGACCTCCGCTGCAGATCTTCAGCAGGCCTGGGAAGCCTTTCTCGGCCGCCCTTTCAGAGGGATGGCTCCTGATTATTACCAAAAACCTTTTGAGGAAAAAATCGAAGACCCTTATTTAAAAAAAGCTGCCCTCCAGAGCCTAAAAAATGCAGGTAATAACCAGCAATATCTATATGACTTCTCTTTTTCCTCATCCAATATAAAAAACAAAGGCCCAAAAGCCGGAGACCTGGGAGTTTTAGTCGTAGTATCCCCTGAAGAAAAACTTTTGCAGAAAAAAGACTCTGATTTTTTAAAATTCCAGCGCCTTTTCTCCGAATTCAAGGCGCATACTGCTATTCTCTGCATTTCAAACCTTTCTAAAAAGAAAATAACCAAGCTCATAAAAAATATCGAAGGCTTTGATCACCTGAAGCAGGATGTCCTGGTCACTGTCAAAATACCGGATAAAAACGATCCCTTAGGTATCAACCGGCAGATAGCATTGAAGATCATCCTCAATGCCCATTCAACCGCAGTCATGGCACGCCTTGGAAAGGTCATCGGGAATACCATGACCAATGTAAGCCCCAGCAATCTCAAGCTCATCGGCCGGGCGACTTATCTTATCCAATCACATGTCAATGATGTTTTAAGACAGCCGCAGTGGGTAAAACTTTACGGCATCCGCAAACCTATCTCTTACGGTGAAGCCAATGCAGTTTTATTCGAGGCTATTAAATTCCTGAAAGGGGAAAAAAATAAAGCCGGCCAGACTGCAGAAGTCGCTTTATCTATTATCCATATTTTGGAATCCCTGCGTTTAAAAAAAGGCATCAGCCAGGAAGATGCTTTTAAAATCGTACAAAATACCGGCTTAAATAAATATCCAACCTTGGTTATGCAGAAGTGAAAGGAAAATCCAGAAGTAAGGTGATTTTCACAATTTGCAATTTTCCGTTTTCTATTTGCCGGGTTTTAACATCAGCGTTCTTTTTAACCATTTTCTTGTGGTCTCCACTCATCCACGCCGAAGAAACCTTATGGTCCATCCCTGCAGAATCAAGGACTATACTGGGGAATGAGACCTTTTGCCATGATCTCCCGGAAATCTTGTTGGGCAAACGCCTGGGTCTTGTCATTAATCACACCTCTCTTTTACCCGACGGGACTCCTCTGGTTACCGCCTGCTTAAAAAAAGGAATGCGGATAAAAGCTATATTCTCACCTGAACATGGCTATTCCGGTAAAATAGAAGGAGGAAATAAGGTCAAAGACAGGCTGCTTAATGATATAAAAATATTCAGCCTTTATGGAAAAACCAGAAGACCGACTCCTGAACAGATGCGCGAAATCGATGCTTTTATATACGACATCCAGGATGTGGGAACACGTTTCTATACCTACATCACTACTCTCAAATACGTCCTGGAAGCAGCAGCAAAAGCCAAGATACCGGTGTTTGTACTCGACCGTCCCAATCCTGCTGGCGGTATAATAATCGAAGGCCCGCTATTGCAACCGGAATTTGAATCTTATATCGGCTCTGTTCCTATCCCTGTGCGCTACGGATTGACCATTGGAGAATTATCCCTCATGATGAAAGGACAAGGCTGGGTCCCAACTAATGTTAAACTCCATATTATTAAAATGAAAAACTGGAAGCGCAACTACTTCTGGGAAGATACAGGCCTTACCTGGATTCCTACATCACCAAATATTCCTTCTCCGGAAACAGCAGTTATCTACTCCGGCACCGGCTTGCTCGGGGGGATAATCCTTAACCAGGGATTAGGAACCCCTAATCCTTTCCTTCAGTTCGGCTCTCCCTGGATGAACCCTGACCTTATCATCCGGAAATTACCCAGCCCGGCATCACAGGGGGTAAAGTTTGAGATAATAGACTATACTCCCGGGCCAATACCGGGAAAAACTCTCGATCCGCCCTATAAAAACCAAATATGCCACGGTATAAGAGTCCGCATAACTCAAAAAAATAAATTCTATCCTCTCAGATTCACTCTGGCACTGATCAAAGTGATAAAGGAAAATTATCCAGACAAGATCTTTCAGGAATCAAAAAGCCTCTCCCTTATGTTCGGAAACAGCCTCCTGGCTGAATACCTAAGGGGAGAAACCTCATATAAAAAATTGCTTGCCGGTATAAAAAAAGATGAAGACCTGTTCCGGAAGATAAGATCAAAATATCTTCTTTATGAATAGTTCAGGTGATTATGGGGCTGGCCAGATAAAGAGATTCCCTTAATTACAGCATAGATGTCGAGTAGAGATAATATGCCCGGGAATCAAGCTTTTTTCTTGCTGCAGCTTGTTCCAGCTCTTTTAAAGGAGATTTATAATCGACTTGGATTCTATCAAACAACACATGAGCTCCGGCTTTAATAACCTTCTTGAAAAGCATATAATCCGGCTTTTTTTCAAGGTATATAACAATATTTGCACCGGATGAGCGGGTGGATTTTACAATATCCATCAAAACCGGATGGTCTTCCTCGCTCTGTATGCTTTTGTCTGATATATGTATCCAGGCGCCATTCCTCCCAACTTCAACAAGGGCAGGGTCAAGCGCACCGTGATGGTAGTAGACAAGCCGGCTTTTTCCAGAACAACAACTAGCCGCCAGCCGGTTCAACAAAGATAAGTCTCTTTCTCTTTCTTTATTTGAAGTATAAAGATAAGCTTTTCTCAGCCCAAGGGAAACTATATCAGCAAATTTAAGGGACTCGGATTCCTCCTCCTCCTTAATCGCTCCATTAATAAAAAAGGCCATTAATACCTTTTTTTTCCGGCAAAATCTTAACAGTTCTTCCAGTTCCTGAGGATCTTTTCTAAACTCATCCGAAGTATAAAAAATCACACCAGTATTAAGCAGCCTCTCAAGCTGAAGCCGCTCAAATACTCCGGAATCAACTAAACGAAACCTCGAGCCTTTCCTCCGGCTATATCTAATCCCATCCAGAAGTGCAAGGAAATCATACTGGTCATCCCGCACTGTAAGGTCATGACCTTTCCGGACAGAAGAAAGCAATTCATAATAATTATTAAGAGTATTTTCTTGAGAGTTTTGTTGCTTTTCTTTAAGCGCTTCTTTATCCATGGCTAAGAGTGCATAGTATGGCAAAAAAGAGATAATAAGTAAAGCCGGCTTGCAAAAAATCAGGCTATAATCTATTATCAAACCTGAGCTTTTAAATGAAACATAGTATTCTACTTTACTCCGGGGGTATCGATTCGACTACGGCATTATACTGGGCCCGTAACCGGTTTGACAAAGTAAACGCCCTGTCAATCGACTATGGCCAGCGTCATAGAGTCGAATTAAAGTCAGCCCAAAAAATAACAAAAAAACTAAATGTAGCCCACAAAATATTCCAGTTTGACCTTACTCAAATCGGAGGGTCTGCCTTAACAGACCCCGCTATTCAGGTACCTGAATTCAGCCATGCCGGCAAACTCAATAACGGACCCCCTGCTACTTATGTCCCATTCCGCAATGGAATTTTCCTGTCCATAGCCGCAGCCTGGGCTGAAACAAAAAATATTAAGGATATAATCTGCGGGTTTAATGTCATCGATTCCCCGGATTATCCCGACACCAGCAAGGCCTTTGTCAAGGCCATGCAATCAGCTGTAAACCTGGGGACAAAAGCAGTGTTTAAAGATGAGAAGTTTTCCCTGCATGCTCCCTTTATCAGTAAAAAAAAATCCCAAATTATCCGGGAAGGCCTGGCAATGGGAGCTGATTATTCATACTCAATTTCCTGTTATGCAGGAAAAGAGATCCCTTGTTTTAAATGCTCCTCCTGTCTCCTGCGAGAGAAAGCCTGGGATGAAGTTGGGAAGAAAGACCACCTAATAATCAGGTTGGAAAAGGAAGGAAAAATATGAGCTGGATATTAAAAGTAAGAGAAAAATTCCAAGCCGCCCATTTTCTAAAGGAATATAAGGGCAAGTGCGAGAGAATCCACGGCCATACTTTTCAGGTTGAAGTAAATGTCAGAATAGACAAACTTGACAATACGGGAATCGGAATCGATTTCACAGAGATCAAGAAAAAATTGACTGAGATCCTCCCGGATCACACCCTCCTCAATGAGGTCTATGACTTCAATCCCTCGGCAGAAAATCTCGCCAAACACTTTTACCTGGAATTGAAAAAGCAGTATTCTGTAAAGGAAGTAACCGTGTGGGAATCTGAAGATGCCTCAGCCACCTATTTTGAAGGTAAGTGAAATATTCGCCTCTGTTCAAGGGGAAGGCCTGCGCCAGGGCGAACCCACAATCTTTGTCCGCCTTACAGGGTGCAACCTGAGATGCGATTTCTGCGACACAAAATACGCCTGGGAAGGTGGGGATAATATTAGCGTCCAGCAAGTAATGGAACAGGTGAAACAACGGCATAAAGAATTCCCAGCCGATTGGGTCTGTATTACCGGGGGAGAGCCCTTGCTCCAGGATATCCGGGAACTTGCCCAAAAACTTAAGGGAGAGGATTTAAGAATTCAGATCGAGACCAATGGTACCCGCTTTCAAAAACTTCCGGTCGACTGGTATACGGTTTCACCCAAACCGGACAAATATTTCGTTCATCCGGAGCTGATCAAAATCGCCCGGGAGGTCAAGTTAGTGGTAACAGAGGAGCTGGGTTTTGATGTCGTGCGGAAAATCCGCCAGGAATTTCCACCTATAACTCCCATCCTCCTTCAGCCGGAATCTAATAAGAAAA